>JAIEPV010000201.1 GCA_019748215.1 Hyphomicrobium sp. | reverse complement strand
ATGGTGTTGCCCTGCGCATCGGTGATGGTGATCATCGTGTTGTTGAACGACGCGTTGACGTGGGCGACGCCGGAGGTGATGTTTTTCTTCTCGCGCTTTTTGACTTTACCGGCGCGACCGGCAGCTGCTTCCTTGGCCATTGATCTCGTGCTCCTTGACCCGCATCGATGAGGGTCTCAATTCAAATGCGCGCCAGCGTTTCGGCCGGCAGCGTCGATCCGTGAAAAAGCGAAGACCTACTTGGTCGCTTTCTTCTTGCCGGCAATCGCCACGGCCTTGCCCTTACGGGTGCGGGCGTTGGTGTGGGTGCGCTGACCGCGCACCGGCAGACCCTTGCGGTGACGCAAGCCGCGATAGCAGCCAAGGTCCATCAAGCGCTTGATGTTGGTTTGCACTTCACGGCGAAGATCGCCTTCGACCGTATAATCGCGATCGATGGCCTCGCGGATCTGCAGCACTTCGGCGTCACTCAATTGATTGACGCGGCGCTCCGGCGGGATGCCGACCTTTGTGCAAATTTGCTGGGCGAACTTCGGACCGATCCCATGGATGTACTGCAGCGCAATAACGGTGCGCTTTGCCGTTGGAATATTAATGCCTGCGATGCGGGCCACGTTCGTCTCCTGCCGTAATCTTGTCGTCTCTGTTTCGTTTAAGACCCGATGAGATCGAGTCCGGTCAAAGTGTCGTCGCCCGATCGAAAGCGCCGAATGCGGATGACGGCGCCGGTCTCGTCGGCGCAGCCTGAATGTCGTCCAACAAGCGCAGCGATCTCGGCACCGCAGCTGGAGCTTCGGTCCGGATCGCTATGAGCCATCGCTATAAAAAGTGCGGTGTTGTAGCGCGGCTATACTTGTCCGTCAATCGATCGTCAGTGTCACATTAACTGACTTGATACCCCGCCAAAATCTCGTCGATCTTGCCAGTAACCGTCTGGATTGCCGCCATGCCGTCGACCGTTTGCAGCAAGCCGTGCGCGTAATAATAGCCAAGCAGCGGTGATGTCTCGCGATAATAGGCCATGAGCCGTGTTTTCAGGGCTTCAGCGTTATCGTCAGCGCGAACTTTACCACCACTTGCAAGTGTTTCGCGGGCCCGTTTTTCGATCCGATCAGCCAGCGCCATGTCGTCGACCTTGAGCTCGATGACCACGTTGAGGCCCTTACCCTTCGACGTCAAAAGGCGATCGAGAGCGGAAGCCTGCGGCAATGTGCGCGGAAACCCATCGAGAATAAATCCGCGGGCGCAATCGGGCTGGGAAATACGCTCGGCAATGATGCCAATCACGATCTCGTCGGGCACGAGCCGGCCGTCGGCCATGATCTGCTTTGCCTTCAACCCGATCGGACTGCCGGCGGCAACGGCGGCGCGCAGCATGTCGCCGGTCGAGAGCTGGGGAATTCCACTTTTTTCGGCGATCAACTGCGACTGCGTGCCTTTGCCAGCGCCCGGAGGACCAAGAAGGATCAAGTTCATCTCGATCCCTTACCGGCGCCGCGCAGCTTCGATTTTTTGATCAGGCCTTCGTACTGCTGAGCAATCAGGTGGCTTTGCACCTGAGCCACGGTGTCCATCGTGACGCTGACGGCAATGAGCAATGACGTACCGCCGAAGTAGAGCGGAATGCCGGCATACGCCGTGAGGAACTCTGGCAGCACGCAGACGACCGCCAAATAAAGTGCCCCAACCACCGTGATGCGCGTCAAGACGTAGTCGATGTATTCCGCTGTCTTTTCGCCGGGACGGATACCCGGCAGGAAGCCGCCGAACTTGCGCAGGTTGTCAGCTGTCTCTTTTGGATTGATGACGACGGCTGTGTAGAAAAACGCGAAGAACAAAATCAGCAGCGCGTAAACCAGCATGTGCAGCGGCTGGCCGGTGCCGAGTGCGGCAACCGCCGAGCTCAGCCATTCAGGTCCCTGGCCGGCCGTGAACTGCGCCACCGTGATCGGCAGCAGCAACAGCGATGAAGCAAAAATCGGCGGAATGACGCCCGACGAATTGAGCTTCAAAGGCAAATGCGAGGCATCGCCTTGGAACATCTTGTTGCCGACCTGGCGCTTAGGATATTGCACCAGCAGGCGGCGCTGTGCGCGCTCGAAGAACACGATGGCCGCGATGACGGCGAGCGCCAGCGCCAGGAAGAACACCAGAATGCCGGGCGAAATCGATCCGGTGCGTGACAGCTCGAACAGCTGGACAAGCGCGCCGGGCAATCCTGCAACGATGCCCGCGAAGATGATCAGCGACGTGCCGTTGCCGACGCCGCGCTGCGTGATCTGCTCGCCAAGCCACATCAAGAACATCGTGCCGCCGACCAGCGTGATGACGGTGGTGGCGCGGAAGAAAATGCCGGGGTCGATGACGACACTGCCGGCGGCGTTGCGAGAGCCTTCGAGGCCGACGGCGATGCCATAGGCTTGTAGTGCTGCAAGTATCACGGTCAGATAACGCGTATACTGATTGATCTGCTTGCGCCCCGCCTCGCCCTCTTTTTTCAGAGCTTCGAGTTTCGGATTGATCGAACTCATGAGCTGCATGATGATCGACGCCGAGATGTAGGGCATGATGTTCAAAGCGAAGATCGCCAAGCGTTCGAGCGCCCCGCCCGAGAACATGTTGAACATGCCAAGAATGCCGCCGGCCTGAGATTTGAAGCTCGCGGCGAACGCGGCCGGATTAATGCCCGGCAGCGGAATGAACGTGCCAAGCCGGAAAATAACCAGCGCGCCGAGCGTAAACCACAGGCGCTTCTTCAGATCCTCAGCCTTCGTGAAGGCCTTGAGATTGAGGTTGGACGCGAGTTGCTCGGCGGCGGAAACCATGTCTCGTCTCTCCTTGTCGTCGCGGACCATGTGAGCAGGTCAATCGCGTCCGACGTGTCACCGGAACTACTGGGCTTCGGCGGCGACTCGTAACGCGCTAGCGTCACCATCCGCCGAGACCGCCGCGCCCATCGAAAGCCGGGCCACCGGCCCCGCTCCCCTAGCGGCGACTTAGTCTGCCGACTTCTTAACCGGTGTCTTGCCGGAAGCCGCCTTTTTCGCCGCTGACTTTTCGCGCTTGGCGACGTCGGCTGCGAGGATCTTGATGGCGATGACATTGATCGTGCCGCCGGCCTTTTCAACAGCTGCTTTCGCGTTGGCTGTCGCGTGATTGACCGTCACCGAAATCTTCGACGAAATTTCGCCGTTGCCAAGCAACCGCAGTCCGTCTTTTGCGCGGCGCAGAACGCCGGCCTCAACCAGGGACGCCACATCGATGGGCTTCGACGCGTCAACGCGCTTGTCTTCAATCGCCTGCTGCAACGCACCGACATTGATCTCGTTGAAGCTTTGCGGACGCCACTTGTTAAAGCCGCGCTTTGGCAACCGGCGATGCAAAGGCATCTGACCGCCTTCGAAACCGCCGATGGCCACGCCCGAGCGCGCCGTCTGGCCCTTACCGCCGCGACCACCCTGCTTGCCGACGCCGGAGCCGATACCACGACCGATGCGGACACGGAACTTGCGCGCGCCTGCGTTGTCTTTAATTCCGTTGAGCCGCATGTGACTCTCCTTTGCTTGCGCCGGGCGACTCCCCTCCGGGGAGCCGGCCGCCCGGCGCGTATTTGGTTGCGCCGGCCGCCGGGCGCGGAATATTTGTTACTTGCCGTCGACGATGCGAACGAGATGCTGAACCTTTTTCAGCATCCCGCGGGTCGAAGGCGTGTCTTCCAATGTGGCCTTGCGGCCAAGCTTGTTGAGGCCGAGGCCGACAAGCGTTTCGGTCTGACGCGCGGGGCGGCGATTGGCGCTGCGCACCTGCTCCAGCGTGATCGTCTTTTTGGTCGCCATATCGTTACCTCAGTTTCGTCTGGTGAGCCCGGCCGCAAACCGCGACACGAGCCCCGCTCAATTAAGCTTCAACGCCAGCGTCGATCGCCGAGCCATCACGGCGGCGCGAAACGATATCCGACACTTTTTTGTTGCGGCGCGCGGCCACTGCGCGGGGATTTTCCTGCAGCTTAAGTGCGTCGAACGTTGCGCGCACGACGTTGTAGGGATTGGTCGAGCCCATCGACTTGGCAACGACATCCTGCACACCGACCATCTCGAACACGGCGCGCATGGCGCCGCCCGCGATGATGCCCGTGCCGGCCGGAGCCGACCGCAGGATGACTTTGCCCGAGCCGTGACGGCCGACGGTGTCATGGTGCAACGTGCGCGCATCGCGCAGCGGCACGCGCAACAGGTTACGCTTGGCAGCTTCCGTCGCCTTACGGATGGCTTCGGGCACTTCACGCGCCTTGCCATGACCAAAGCCGACGCGGCCCTTCAAGTCACCGACGACGACGAGGGCTGCGAAACCAAAGCGTTTGCCGCCCTTGACGACCTTGGCGACGCGATTGATGTGCACCAGCTTGTCGGTGAACTCGCTGTCGCGCTCTTCGCGATCGCGTCCACCGCGATCTCTTTGAGGTCCACGTGCCACGTTGTTATCCTCTCCGGACTAAAATTTAAGACCGCCCTCGCGGGCGGCATCTGCGAGCGCCTTGACGCGCCCATGATACATGAAGCTACCGCGGTCGAAGACCACTTCGCTGATGCCGGCCTTGACGGCGCGCTCAGCGACCAGCTTACCAACGGCCGCCGCGGCAGCCTTGTCGGCGCCGGTCTTGAGCGAGCCTTTGAGGTCTTTTTCCATCGTCGATGCGGCGGCGAGCGTCGTGCCCTTCGCATCATCGATGACCTGCGCATAGATGTGCTCGGACGAGCGATGCACCGACAAACGCGGGCGACCGTTCGCATTCTGCTTCAACGTGCGGCGAACGCGCGCCTTGCGCTTCGTCGTCTTGGAATTGGTTGTGGCCATGACTGCCGTCCTTACTTCTTCTTGCC
>JAIEPV010000143.1 GCA_019748215.1 Hyphomicrobium sp. | reverse complement strand
CTCGCAGGACCCACCATGGCCACGCATTCGCTTCTTTTGCTTCCCGGTGATGGCATCGGTGTCGAAACCATCGCCGAGGTCGAACGCTTGATCGCGTTTTTCAACGCGCGAAGCACCGGAGACACGTTTGTCGTCGACCACGATGTCGTTGGTGGTGCCGCATATGATGCACACGGGGTTGCCATCACGGATGCCGCGATGGCCAAAGCTCAGCAGGCTGACTCCGTCATGTTCGGGGCCGTCGGCGGACCCAAATGGGACAAGGTCGCTTACGAGCATCGGCCTGAAGCCGGTCTTCTGCGGCTGCGCAAAGACCTCGACCTGTTCGCCAATTTGCGCCCGGCGATCTGCTATCCCGCGCTCGCCGACGCCTCGAGCTTGAAGCGCGAATTGGTCGAAGGCCTCGATATCATGATCGTGCGCGAGCTGACGGGCGGCGTTTATTTTGGAGAACCGAAGGAAATTGTCACCCTGGAAAATGGCGAACGGCGCGCCGTCGACACGCAAATCTACACCTCGCGTGAGATCGAGCGCATCGCCAAGGTTGCTTTCGATCTGGCGCGCAAGCGGGGCAACAAAGTGCATTCGGCCGAGAAGCGTAACGTCATGAAAACCGGTGTGCTTTGGAACCAGGTGGTCAGCGAAGTTCACAAATCCTATGCCCCTGACGTGGTGCTTGAGCATATCCTGGCTGACAATTGCGCTATGCAGCTGATCCGCAACCCAAAACAGTTCGATGTCATCGTCACCGACAACCTGTTCGGTGACGTCCTGTCCGATGAGGCGGCGATGATGACCGGTTCGCTCGGCATGTTGCCGTCGGCATCGCTCGGCGCGCCCGACGCCAAAACGGGCAAGCGCAAGGCACTCTACGAACCCGTGCATGGCTCCGCGCCGGACATCGCCGGAAAAGGACTGGCCAATCCGATCGCCACGATTGCGTCATTCGCGATGGCGCTGCGATATTCTTGTGACATGCTGGCGGAGGCCGACTTGGTCGACACGGCAATTGCGCGAGTTCTCGATAAGGGATTGAGAACAGGGGATATTATGCAGCCCGGCATGCGCCAGGTCGGGACCATCGAGATGGGCCAGGCGATTGAAATGGAATTGCGCGCTCTCACAGCGTAAGCCGGTCTTCTGTCTCTTCAAGAAACTGTTGACAAATCAAGGCGCTTTCGCACGCAGGCTGCCTCTTGTGACACTCTCACCAAGCGATTCGCAGCGAGCGGAGAGTGAGACGAGGCACGACGGGCGAAGCAGCCCGTGTGTCGCGCGCGGGGGCACGCACGACCGATGACCATATCCAACGAGTTGCGCGCCGGCTTGCTGGCGCTGTCAAAGCGCTCGGTCAGCATCATGACCGCGTGCAGCAACGAAGAGAGCACGAAGCTCTATCTCGTCCTGCCATTCATCGGTCTGCTCGGCTACGACTATGCCAACCCGTATGAAGTCTATCCCGAGCACCTCGCTGAACTGGACCCAAAATCCGACAACAAAGTCGACTTTGCCATTCTGCGCGACGGCACACCTGTGATCGCCGTCGAAGCCAAGCGCGCAGGCGCGGATCTGTTTGAGAGCCGCGGTCAGTTGCGCCGATACTTCGACACACTGTCAGACGTCAAACTAGGGATCCTCACCAACGGCATCCTGTTCGAGTTTTTTGTGGACTCATCTACCCCCAACGTCATGGACGATGAACCTTTCCTCACCGTCGATCTCGAAACCATTGCCCGCGCCGGTGTGGCCGACGAGATCATCGAAACGCTCGTGTCGGCGACAAAGGTTTGCTATGACCCCGACATCATCGCCGAAGCGGCGCATGTCCAACTCGTCAAGAAGCGGCTCAGAACTGTCTTCATCGACGAGGCCAAGGGTCCGTCGCAAGATTTCTGCCTTTTTGCACTTGAGCGCATCGGCATGACGTCGGTGCGCAAATCCGTCATCGATCGCTACTATGCGCCGATGATCAAAACCGCATTCGAAGAAAGTTTGATTGTGCCGGTGGTCGAGCGTTTGCGGGCGCAAGGCACGGCGGAAGGGCGGACCGGGGCGATGGCGTTGCACCAGATTGGCCAGCGTATCGAAACCAGCGAGCGCGAGTTGTCGATCTTCGCCTACATTCGCCGCCGCTTAGCATTTCTCGCCGATGACGAAGCCAAATTCGCGGCCATCGAGAACGTCCGCTTCAAGGACTATGTCGGCAAGCTCGTTGTCTACTATGACCGCGAACGAAAAGGACGCCTGTTCGACTACATCGAAGGCGCTGACGGCTACGACAAATACGTATTCCCTGATCCGATCGGCGAGATCGTCACCAATTCGATGCCAGACATCGACACGGCCTTGAAGACCGTTTTCGATGCGCGCGTGCGCGAACTGGGAGCCGTCGCTCACACCGCACGTGTTGCGCGCTCAGCGTGAAACCGGCAAGACGATTTGCATTCAAACATTTGCTCCATCTGGGCACGTAGACGCCCGGCCGCTAATCGAGCCGCGTGCGGTCCAACGCGGGTATGCACCATCGGTCCCCGGCGCGTCATCCTCCGTGCGCGCGGCGAAGAAAAATTCAAAGCAATTTTCAGCAACTCGCGCCACGCGAAAGCATCCGCCCGACGCATCGCTGTCGTAGATCGTGCACAGCGTCCCGGCGGTCACCGACCAATGGCCACCGATATGAAAGCCATTTTCGGAATATTCGATCCGGCCGTCGTCGCGATAGTGTTCGACAAACGGTTTTCCGTCAGCGTATCGCCCATCGACGGTGACGTTATGAAAAGCGGCGGCGATCTCACTGCCAAGCATCCATTCTGCAATGGCATGCGCCGCTGGTGCCGCCATGCTGCAAACGACGATCAGAAGTGATCCGACAATAGCTCGAGCCGACACTGCCTCACTCCCGTTCGCTGCTCGCTGCAGTCCCACGCAACTTTGAGCGCAATGCGCAGGTGCCGCTTCGCCATGCCATTTCCGCGTGCATCAATGTTCGTTCGGACGACGTTGGCTGGATCAAACCCAGCCGCACAAACGTTAGTGCCAAATGTAGCCGCGCGTCGAAAGAGTATAACCAATGAACCGAGTGCAGCGACTAGAAACCTTTATCGCGGCGATGGCAGTGGTCTATTCGCTCGATAGCGCCACAACGGCGTCGGCCATATCGGAGCTCCGCTGGACATATCGCCCGGTCTTGATTTTTGCGCCAGCGCTCGACGACGCTCGGGTCCGGCAGCAAACTGTTGCACTGGCTAGGGATCGTGGAGCGCTGGCAGCCCGGAGCATGGTCGTCATGACGATCGTTGCGGGGACGGTTAGCGCCGAGGGTGGGCCGCGCAGCAAGCTCAGCGCCGCCTCTCTGAGGTCGCGATTTGGGGTCGGACCGTCGGAATTTCGGATTATTCTCGTCGGCAAAGATGGTGGCGAGAAACTCTCGTCCGGCGCACCCGTGACTGCTGACAGGCTTTTTGCAACAATCGATGCCATGCCGATGCGCCGCCAGGAGATGCGCGACAGATAGAACGAAGCCCGCGCTCGACGACGGCGGCAGAAACGCCGCGGCGCCAGCTGTTGAGATGACGCGGCGCCTTGAATATCCGAGACTATCCGCGTATGGGATCGCGCTTGAACACGCGGCGAGGCGTTGCCAGTTCAGCTGACGTGCGCGCGCCAATTCAGGAAACACATCATGGGTTATCGGATTGCGGTCGTCGGCGCCACGGGCAACGTCGGCCGGGAAATTCTCAACGTACTGGCAGACCGTAAATTTCCGGCCGACGAGGTGATTGCTTTAGCGTCGCGCCGTTCAGTCGGTACCGAAGTCTCGTTCGGCGACCGCGTCCTCAAATGTCGCGACCTCGAAACGTTCGATTTCGCCGGCATCGATTTTTGTCTGATGTCGGCCGGCTCCGCAGTCTCCAAGGAGTGGTCACCGCGCATCGGGAAAATGGGCTGCGTCGTCATCGATAATTCGTCGCAGTGGCGCTACGATCAAGACGTGCCGCTGATCGTTCCCGAAGTTAACGCCGACGCGATTGCTGGCTTTACCAAAAAGAACATCATCGCCAATCCGAACTGCTCGACAGCGCAACTCGTTGTCGCCCTGAAACCGTTGCACGATGCAGCGACCATCACCCGAGTGGTCGTCTCGACCTATCAGTCGGTATCTGGCGCCGGTAAGGATGCCATGGATGAACTTTGGCATCAGACCAAGGGCAAGTACGTGCCTGGCCAAGAGGTCGATTCCAAAAAGTTTCCCAAGCAGATCGCCTTCAACTGCATTCCGCACATCGATGTCTTCATGGAGGACGGGTACACGAAGGAAGAGTGGAAGATGATGGTCGAGACGAAGAAAATCCTAGACCCCAAAATCAAGCTATCAGCCACGTGCGTTCGCGTGCCGGTTTTCGTTGGCCACTCGGAGGCCGTGTCGATCGAATTCGCCAAGCCGATCAGCGCCGATGAAGCGCGCGACATTCTCAGTTCCGCGCCCGGAATTCTGGTGATCGATAAGCGCGAACCGGGTGGCTACATCACGCCGGTTGAAGCGGCCGGCGACTACGCGACCTATGTTTCGCGCATTCGCGAAGACGCGACGGTCGAGAACGGTCTGGTGCTTTGGATTGTTTCGGATAACCTTCTCAAGGGCGCCGCGCTCAATGCCGTGCAGATCGCGGAAACTCTGATCGAGCGCAAACTGATGCCGAAAAAAGCCGCTTGAGGCTCTGCGACGAGGCACTGCCGTCTATGCGTTGCGGTGAACAGGCGAGCAAGCACGAACGCCTGATGGCTCATGGCATAAGCTCAGCGTTGTTCATGGCGCTGAAGCAAGCCAACCTGCGAGAGCGCGAACACAAGCGTCAGG
>JAIEPV010000139.1 GCA_019748215.1 Hyphomicrobium sp. | reverse complement strand
AACTCGATGGCGAAGACGCCGGCATAGTCGAGCTGATCGGCGATGCGATGGGCGATGGCGACAGCCTCAGCGGCGGCGGCCGGCGTGATCCTGGCCGGCGCGATGGAGCGATGAAGGATATGATTGCGGTGTTCGTTTTCGGTCACGTCGAAAGCGCGAAATTCGCCGTCAATGCCGCGCGCGGCAATCACGGAGACTTCCGATTGAAAACTGACGAAGCCTTCAAGGATCGAGGGTTGATCGCGCATCGCGGCCCACGCCTGTGGCGCGTCTTCAAGCTTAAAGATTTTTGCCTGGCCTTTGCCATCGTAGCCAAGGCGCCGCGTTTTTAGAATGCACGGCATCGCAATCTGATCGGCAAGGCGGGTCTCAAGATCGCTCAGACTGTCGACACTCGCGAAGTCGGCGGTCATGGCGCCAAGCTGGCGGGCGAGTGACTTTTCATTGATGCGATCCTGCGCGCACGCGAGCGCTTTCGCGCCGGGCCGCACGGGTATCCTTTGCGCGAGGAATTCGACGGTCGCGACGGGAATATTCTCGAATTCGTAGGTGGCGACGTCTATGTCGGCGGCAAACGAGGCGAGCGACGCCTCGTCTTCGTAGGCCGCGATCGTGCGCGCCGATGCAACGTCAAATGCCGGACTGTCAGCCTCCGGTGCAAAGACGTGCGTCTTGAGACCGAGGTTTGCAGCAGCTAGCGCCAGCATCCGGCCGAGTTGGCCGCCGCCGAGAATGCCGATGGTTGATCCTGGAGGAAGAGCCGTCATCGTGCAGCCGTCTCACGCATCTTTCGGCGTTTCTGAGACGGCAGCGGTATGGGCCGCCCGCCAGACATCGAGACGCTCGGCCAAGCCGGCGTCCGATAATGCCAAGATCTGGGCGGCGAGGAGTGCTGCATTTTTAGAGCCGGCCTCACCGATGGCCAAGGTGCCGACCGGAATGCCGGCCGGCATCTGCACGATCGAATACAAACTGTCCTGACCCTTGAGCGCCTTGCTCTCGACCGGGACGCCGAGCACGGGCAGCAGCGTCATCGAGGCGGTCATGCCGGGCAAGTGCGCGGCCCCGCCGGCGCCAGCGATGATCACTTTCAAGCCCTGCGCCTTCGCGCCTTTGGCGTAGGCATAAAGCCGATCGGGCGTGCGATGGGCGGAGACGACCTTAGTCTCGTAGGCGACACCGAGGTCGTCGAGGATTTCGCACGCGTGCTTCATCGTCGGCCAGTCCGATTGGCTGCCCATGATGACGCCGACGAGTGCGATGCGCGATGCCATGCTGTGCAACGGTCCCGAGACGGAAAGCGGCGGGTTTAGTGGGTTGGTGGGCTGAGCGCAAGGGGCAACCGCCGATTGCCGCTCCACACAGTAAACCATCGCTCAAGGGCGATGCCGTCATGGTTCGATGACGGGTCGATGCCCAAGCTGGTCCGCGCGAAGCGAGTCAGCCATCAGAGCGGCTTTGTCGCCATAACGCTATTTATTTCGGTGAGCGGCCGATCGCATCAGGCGACCGGCTGGGATATAGGCGTGATCAACGCCAAGATGGTTTCAAGGCGATCGGCCTCAGTAGCCGGCTTGTCCCAGCGAATGCGATGAATGCGCGGAAATCGCATGGCGACGCCCGACTTGTGGCGGGCTGACCTCTGCACGGCGTCGAATGCCACTTCGAACACCAATCCGGGCGTCACGGCGCGCACGGGCCCGAAGCTTTCCGTGGTGTTGGTGCGCACCCACTTGTCCAACTGGCGGAGTTCGTCGTCGGTGAAGCCTGAATAGGCCTTGCCGACGGGCACCAGTTCATCTCCAGCGTTAGGGCCGCCGTCAGGTTTCGTGCGCCACACACCGAACGTGTAGTCGGAATAGAACGACGATCGCTTGCCCGATCCGCGCTGGGCGTACATCAGCACGCAATCGAGCGTAAGGGCCGCGCGTTTCCATTTGAACCACTGGCCTCTGACACGGCCGGCCTGATAGGCGCTGTCGCGGCGCTTCAGCATCAAACCCTCGATGCCGTCGTCGCGGGCTTGTGACCAGAGCGCCGACAATGCGTTGAAGGTCTCGAACGCCACCAAGTCCGAGAGATCGCTCAGCGGCGGGTGATTATGCGCGTGCCACGCTTCAAGACGCTGGCGCCGGACGATGAAGGGGCTCGCGCGCAAATCTTCGCCGCCTTCGAACAGCAGGTCGTACAAACGGACGTGTGCTGGATAATCGCGCATCATTTTCGCGGTCACCGTCTTGCGGTTGAGACGCTGCTGGAGATCGTTGAACGGCGCGATGGTGTTGCCCGCGCGCATGACGAGCAGTTCCCCGTCGGCGACGCAGTTGGCCGCCATGAAGGCTGAGCGAATTTCCGGGAAGGCGGCGGAGATGTCGTCACCCTGGCGCGAAAACATCCGAACTTCGCCGCCGCGCGCCGCGATCTGGACGCGTATGCCGTCCCATTTCCATTCGGCGGCGAAATCGGCGGCCGAGAGTTTCGGCCAATCGTCGTCTTCGATCGGATGCGCCAGCATGACCGGCCGAAAGGTTGGCCGCAAACCTGGATCGGGGCGATCCGCCACGCCATCAAGCCAGCGAAACAGCGCCTCGTAAGGGGCATCGAGCGCATGCCAGATCTCTTCGATCTCGCCGACGTCTCGGCCATAACTTTCGGCCAGAGCGGTGCGCGCGAGGCGGGCTGACACGCCGACGCGCGGCGCGCCGCCGATCAGCTTCAGCAGCGCCCAACGTCCCGAAGGGTTGAGGGCATCGAGAAATGTCCGCAGCGCCTCTGTGCGCTCAGCGATCGTTCCAATCGACATCGCCATCACCACGGCATCGAGTGTTGGGGTGTCGCCGGTCGCGCGCGGAGCAGCCGTATCCGGCCAAAGCAGGGCGACGGTTTCAGCCGTGTCGCCGACATAGTCGCGGGACATTTTGTAAAGTACCGGGTCGATGACGCGAAGCATCAGGTCGGCGAGCATCCGGCGCAGCGGGACGCGAACCGGAAGGCCGTCGGTCAGTGCCGCTAAGGCCCAGCCACGATCGGGATCGGACGTGGCGCGAAAGTAGCGCCCGAGAAGCGCCACTTTGCGGTTGCGGCTTTGCGTGGTGGCGAGACCGTCGAGAAGGGTCGCGAAAGTTTCCATCGCCTACTCGGCCTCTTCGTCGCGGCCGACGAGCGCCAGAGCGCGCGCCTTTCGGCCAAGCGACGCCAAGTGATAAACCAGCGCATCCTCGCGGCCGTGCGTGACCCAGATCTCTTCAGCGCCGGTCGCAACGATGGTCTCGATCAGTTCCGGCCAATCGGCATGGTCGGAAATCACCAGCGGCAGTTCAACGCCGCGCTGGCGGGCGCGGCCGCGGATCCGCATCCAGCCGCTGGCGAAGGCGTTGACCGGATCGCCGAAGCGCCGCGACCAGCGGTCACCGAGGGCCGACGGCGGACAGAGCACGATGCCGCCGGCCATGTCTTTGGCATCGTTGCCGGCAACTGGGCGGACGTCGCCGAGATCGACACCGAGCCGCTGATAAAGTCCGGTCAGCGCCACCATCGCGCCGTGGAGATAAATCGGCCGATCGTAGCCGGCTTGGCGCAGCAGTTTGATCACGCGCTGGCACTTGCCGAGCCCATAGGCGCCGACGAGATGCGTG
The DNA here is from genome assembly GCA_019748215.1 of Hyphomicrobium sp. GTDB lineage: Bacteria > Pseudomonadota > Alphaproteobacteria > Rhizobiales > Hyphomicrobiaceae > Hyphomicrobium_B. The sequence continues at coordinate 1,180 of JAIEPV010000139.1, read as the reverse complement.
CGCGTCGGCTCAGTAGCGAGAGACGCCAGCAGTTTTGCGATTTCGCCGGCGGCAATCTCGTGGCGAAAAACCGGAAGGGCGAACGTCGCTTCCGTCACGAACACATCGCACGCCACGACTTCGAACGGAGCGCACGTCGGGTCGCTGGCGCGCTTGTAGTCGCCGGAGACGACGGCGCGCTTGCCCCCATAGTCGAGGATGATCTGCGCCGAGCCCAGAATGTGGCCAGCAGGCGCAAGCGACACGCCAACGCCGTTCAGCGTCAAGGCGTCGCCGACCGCTAGACTTTGAAATGACCCGGCGCAATCGGCGCCATAGCGGACCTTCATGATCTCGACCGTTCCGGCGGTTGCCAGCACGGCGCCGTGGCCCGAGCGGGCGTGATCGCCGTGCCCATGAGTGATAATGGCGCGGTCCACCGGCCGATGCGGATCGATGTAGAAGCCGCCTGGCGCACAATAGAGACCCTGGTCGGTCGGATAAAGCCAACGGTCGACGGCGTGTGTCATGGGTCAATGCAGCGCGATGGAGAGCCGGTCATTGGCTGTAAACGCAGGGACGATCCCGTCGGTGCCATCTTGAACGCTCACCCGGTCGTTGAGGCCCATGAGCCGTGTTCAATTGCGGCCAAAGGGAAGTCACCGAGGCGTTTTGCAGTGCGCGATTAGCTTATGCGATGATGTCGGGCAGCAGCCGATCCTCGATCTGGGTAATGCAGTCTTTGAGGAGCAATTTTTTCTTTTTCAAACGTTTGACCAGCAACTGGTCGGCAGACGCATTGGTTTCCAGAGCGACAATTTCAAGGTCGAGCTGACGGTGTTCCGCCCTCAACCGCACCAACTCATCGCGCAGATCGCGTTCGTCGCGACGCTCCATACGTACGTGTCCCGCCCACTCTTGGCCACCTGCACGGCTTTTAGGGCGAATGGATCGCCTAACGCAACTGCCAAAACTTTGCAGCGTGGCCGGCGAGATAACTCCATGGTCCGTCTTCGCATTCGCCGAGCTACCGCATCGCAGCGATGCAAACGTTGGAAGTTATCGCGTCAACGATGATCGCGTGCACCGTTGGACAACCGCCAAATCGTGTGGCACGATTACACCGTTTGCAGCTTTACAGGAGGACGTGATGGCAATGGCCGCTCACCTTGCAGAACTGGCTGAGAAACATAAATCGCTC
>JAIEPV010000255.1 GCA_019748215.1 Hyphomicrobium sp. | reverse complement strand
ACCGGCGCGCAAGTCAAGCCCAAGCCCGCCGCACCGGCTTATACGCGCGTGTTCGCCGACAGCCTCATCGCCGAAGCTCAAAAAGATCCGGCCATCGTTGCCGTCACGGCGGCAATGCCGGACGGCACCGGGCTCGACATTTTCGGCAAGGCGTTTCCCGATCGTATGTTCGACGTCGGCATCGCTGAACAGCACGCTGTCACCTTCGCGGCTGGACTGGCAACCGAAGGATTGAAGCCGTTTGCCGCCATCTATTCGACATTCCTGCAGCGGGGCTACGATCAAGTCGTGCACGATGTCGCTATCCAAAAATTGCCGGTGCGCTTTGCGATCGATCGCGCCGGACTCGTCGGCGCCGACGGTCCGACCCACGCCGGATCGTTCGACCTCGCGTATCTCGGTTGCCTGCCGGATTTCGTGATCATGGCGGCAAGCGACGAAGCCGAGTTGAAGCATATGGTGGCCACGGCCGTTACGATCAATGATCGGCCGTCCGCGTTTCGGTATCCGCGCGGTGAAGGGACCGGCGTTGCTATGCCGGACGTCGGCGTACCGCTCGAAATCGGCAAGGGCCGCGTCATCCGCGAAGGCTCAACCGTTGCCATTCTAGCGTTAGGGACGCGTCTTGGTGAGGCGCTCAAAGCGGCTGACCAGCTTACAGCGCTCGGTCTGTCGACGACGGTCGCTGATGCGCGCTTTATGAAGCCGTTGGACCACGACTTGATCACACGCCTGGCGCGCAATCACGAGGTTCTCATCACGATAGAAGAGGGCTCGGTCGGCGGCTTTGGCAGCCACGTGCTCCATTATCTCGCCAACGCCGGCCTGCTGGAAAATGGTATCAAGGTCCGCTCGCTCGTTTTGCCTGATACCTTTATCGACCACGACAAACCCGATGTGATGTACGCAAATGCCGGGCTTGATGCGGCCGGTATCGTCAAGACGGTTTTTAGTGCATTGGGCCGAACGCATTCGTCGAACGATGCGACGAAGCGAGCGGGCTGAAACCGTTTTGAAGTCGGCTGCGTAGGTCCATCGAGTTAGGGTTGGTCCTGGGTGGAGCTTGCATGGAACAGCATTTCGGCATCATAGAGCTCGTTCTGGTTTTTTGCATTGCGCTAGGGTTGCTCGGATACGAGCTATATTCTGTCAGAAAAACCATCGCCGAAGACCGGAGGAAGTCATCGGACCCAGCAGAAACCAGCGTGCTCGAGGAATCCTGACGACAGGGATAGTTATGCGATGGGGTATTGGTCGTTGGCTTATCCCGAATTCTTCGTTGTCGTGGCCTTTGGGATCGGATGGCTGATCCTCGAATGGTATTGCAAGCGGCTCGACAAATTGGCCGAGTCCAATCACGCTACTACTCAGCATTCGGATGTTTCCGCTGAGCCTTCAGACCCGGCGAACTAGCGCGCGACCCTGGGCATCCTGAAATGCAGCAAACTTTGCACCCATCGGGTCGCGAAGCGGTCGAGCAGCAGACTTTCGTGCATGGCCCGCACGGGCTGGCCAGAAATCGTCGCTTCGGTGATCGAACGGGCATAGAACGGTGTGTCCTCGCACGTTTCGATAACGCGAGCTTGCGTCCCGAGGTCTGAGCGTGTGGCGCGTGGAATTCGCCAAACAGTCGTCGTCGGAAGTGATGCCGGCGGCGGTGGTGCTACAGTGGTGACGCGCCCCTTTGGACCGATCGCAACGGCCAGTCCAAATTGTTCGCCGCTGCGCCGCTCGCCATCGTAATAGATGGTCGTGCCTGCGGCACCGCTGGAACGCGACCAAGTCCAGCCGGAAAATGCGTTTTCGAGAGGTGTGTCTCCCGCATTCCAATCGAAATAGCCGTGTCCGCGCCAAGACAGCTTTGGCTTCACCATATCGACGGAGACGCGCGAATAGGGGGCGATCGGCCGCCAACGGTGATCGCCAAGCGGGTTCAGAACAAACGCATCGCGCGTCGTCGCAGAAGGTGAGACGCGAATGGTTCCTTGTAAGCGCGACGGCAGTGGGACAGTGATTTCATCGACGTGAATGACGAGGTCAGTACCGTCCCACGAGACGCGGCTTGGACCCACCTGCAAATGGTTGATGCCTCGATCCAGGTCATTGCGGCCGCGTTCCGTCAGGGCCCAGCGTTTGCCGCCTTTGCCGTACAGCGCGACATTTATTGCGCAATGATTTTCAGGATCCGCTTCGCCCCGTCGCCGGGCTCGGGCGTAATAGGGCGAAAATACGCTGCCGATGAACGCGATGACCGTCAAGCCGCGCTGGCCATCATCGCTCAAAGCATCGATGTACCACCAGGCATAGCCATTGCGAGCGACCGGTTGCGAGAAATCCGGACCGCCATCGAATTGCATGCAAGCGAGCTCCTGTGCCTGCACGCCAATATCACGTTGCGTCAGGTGAAAGAAAGTGTCTATATTAAATGACAGTCCTAAGTGACCATCAGTATTAACAGCTTCGCGCGCGAGAGGCCCTGCATGGACGCTACCACGCGAATTGAGAAGGCCCTGGAAGCGGCAATCGAGCGGGCGGAGGTTCCAGAGAGTCCTCCCAAACTCGCTGCGGCGATACGTTATGCCGTCTTTCCCGGCGGCGCACGTATTCGACCGCGGCTCTGTTTGGCGGTGGCGGCAGCGTGCGGTGACGATCATCCGCATTTGACGGAGGCAGCGGCGGCCTCAATTGAAATGCTGCATTGCGCGTCTTTGGTTCATGACGATCTGCCCTGTTTTGATGATGCCGCCACGCGGCGCGGAAAGATTTCGGTCCACAAGGCTTACAGCGAAGCTCAGGCCGTTCTGGTCGGCGACGCTTTGATCGTCATGGCATTCGAAGCTCTGGGGCGGGGAGCGGCGCTCGTACCAGCGCGTCTGCCAGGCCTCATCACGACTATCGCCCGATCAACCGGCATGCCGAACGGCATCATCGCCGGGCAGGCGTGGGAGTCAGAGCCCAACGTTTCTTTATCCGCGTACCACAAGGCTAAAACCGGGTCGCTGTTCGCCGCCGCGACCGTCGCCGGTGCCCTTGCTGCCGGGGCGGAGCCAGACCGCTGGAGGCTACTCGGCGAGCGAATTGGTGAAGCCTATCAAGTCGCCGACGACATTCATGATTTGATGTCGAAGTCTGAGGAAACCGGCAAGCCTTCCGGGCAGGACGCCATGCACGGCCGTCCCAGTGCAACGGCAGAGCTCGGTTACGATGGGGCAGTCGCGCGGCTACAGGACTTGCTGTCGCAAGCCATTCAGTCAATTCCGCCGTGCCCCGGTGCGGCTGAGCTTCGCGGCGTGATCATGGCCGCATCGAAAGCGTTCGTGCCCAAAGGCATCGCGCAACGCGCGGCTTAGTCGGAAGCGGAGCTACGCGATGAGCGCGCCGAATGGAGTGTCGCGCGTGACGTCTTTTCCTTGGTTTTGGGCCGTTTTGGAGCGCAGTTACGCGCTTCGAAACAGCGTTCTTGGAAATCTCAAGTTTCAGCGCCTCGCATCGGCCTTTCCATTGACGCGCTGGGTGGCTCAACGCCGTGCCCGCGACGTCTTCGATTTGTGTGCCGGCTTCGTCTACTCGCAAATCCTGTTTGCATGCGTGAAACTCGATGTCTTCGAGAAGCTGCGCGCCGGACCGCAGAGCCTCCCGCATTTTGCTGCGATGCTTGCCTTGCCTGTTGAAGCCGCGCGGCGTCTTCTGGACGCGGCAGTGGCCCTGAAGCTGGTCGATAAGCTTTCCGGTGACCGCTATGGGCTTGGTCCGCATGGAGCCGTCATCGTCGGCAATCCGGGCATCATCAAAATGGTTGAGCATCATGCCATGCTCTATGCAGATCTTGCCGATCCGGTGGCGCTGCTGCGCGGAGAGCGTAAATCAACAGCGCTCATCGATTACTGGGCGTACGCCAGGGCTAAACAGCCGCGCGAAGCCTCCGACGACCAGATAGCGCAATACACCTCGCTCATGTCGGCATCGCAGACGTTGATCGCTGAGGAAATCATCGCTGCATACCCGATGGGCGGACATCGCCGCGTATTGGATATCGGCGGCGGTGATGGCACATTTTTGCGTGCGGTCGGCGTGCGATTTCCAAACTTACAGCTGACACTTTTTGATTTGCCGGCGGTTGCGGCTCGCGCGCAACTTCAGTTCGAAGCGCAAGGACAATCGCATCGGGCGACGACAATCGGCGGCGATTTTTTTCGCGATCCCCTGCCGCGCGGTCATGATCTCATTTCACTCGTCCGGATTATCCACGACCACGACGATGAGCCCGTACGCGTGCTTTTTAGCAATGTGCGCCAAGCACTGAGCGCGGGTGGCCGCTTGATCATAGCTGAGCCAATGTCTCAGTCAGGCACCTCCGAAACCGTCGGCGACGCTTATTTCGGCTTCTATCTCATGGCGATGGGTAGCGGCCGCCCGCGCACTCCAGCAGTCATCATGGCGATGCTTCAGACCGAAGGTTTCGTGAACATCCGTCAGGTCAAGACGCGGATGCCTCTGCAAACAGGCCTGATTATCGCCGACGTACGATAAAAAGAATGTAAAGGCAGCTTGACAACATGGTGCGTCAGCCTACAGTTACGACATGTGGGCGAGATGCCCTCGGGGAAGTAGCCGAAAGAATCTGAATGGCACGCCCACGCATGAGCACAACGGCAGTCGTGATGGAAAGGCCCGAACATCTCGTGCTTAGCCAGATGACCCTGCCGGCGCTCGGCGATGATGATGTCGCGGTCGATATCGAATGGAGCGGCATCAGCACCGGCACCGAGCGGCTCTTGTGGTCGGGCCGCATGCCGACATTTCC
>JAIEPV010000199.1 GCA_019748215.1 Hyphomicrobium sp. | reverse complement strand
CCCATCGTCAATCCGCCCCGCGTCATGACCAGCGCCTTTCTGGACAAAGATGTGCAAGGATTTGGCCTTCTGCAGCGCGACCGCGATTTCGTCCACTATCTCGACGACGGCGTGTTCTATGAACGGCGCGCATCGGTATGGGTCGAGCCGCGTGATGCCTGGGGCGAGGGGGCGGTCCAACTCGTCGAAATTCCGACCGATGACGAAACCTCCGACAATATCGTTACCTATTGGGCCCCCAAAGTGCCGCTTAAAGCAGGCGGCGCGCAGATGTGGCGCTATCGGCTGTCGTGGCTCGACGACATCCCGTTTCCAGAAGGCATCGGCCGGGCGACGGGAACATGGACCGGGCTCGGAGGCCGGCCGGGTCATAAAAGGCCGGATGGCGTCCGCAAATTCGTCATCGATTTTCAGGGCAAAGTGTTTTCAGGGCTCGGCCGCGATGACGGCGTCGAACTTGTGATCACGACGTCGCGGGGCGATGTGTCGAACTCCTACAATCACCCGGTGGTCGATCAAAGTCTGCGTTGGCGGGCATTCTTCGACATCTTGGCGTCGGGAACCGAGCCGGTCGATCTTAGAGCGTATTTGCGCAAAGGCGACAAAGCGCTGACGGAGACGTGGATCTATCAGTACTTCCCGGGCAATTAACGGCTGCCCGCGCGCCACGCGGCTCAAGCAGTGGGCGCGGCTGTCTGCCGAGGCCTGCTATGCTGCAGGGCCGGTTTCGATCGGCAGTCCGTTGTCTTGCCCCCACTCGGCCCAACTGCCGTCATACACCGCCGCATTGGTCTGCCCGACGACCGCGAGCGCGAGTGCCAGCATAGACGCGGTTACCCCTGACCCGCAGGTTGTGACGACCGGCTTGTTGGTTTTGATGCCGACGGCTTCGAACAAGGCAAGCAGTTCCGTCTCGCTTTTAAACGTACCGTCGGGATTGAGCAGCGATTGAGACGGCACGTTTTTCGAATGCGGAATATGGCCGGAACGCAGGCCAGGACGAGGCTCGGCATCGCGGCCTTCGAAGCGGCCGGCCGGCCGCGCATCGATGATCTGCGCACCGGGCTTTTTGATCAGCGCCTTCATCTCGGCGAGGTCGCGGATAATCTCGGTATTCTGTAACGGTGTGTAGTGACGTTCGGAGCGCTTCGGTGGCTCTCCGTCTTCGACGCGGCGGCCTTCGGCCTTCCACTTTTTCAGGCCACCGTCGAGCACCGCAACGTCTCGATGACCCATGGCACGAAACGTCCACCAGACGCGGGCTGCCGAAAAAATACCAGTCGTGTCGTAGACGACGATGCGGACGCCGTCGCCGATGCCCATTTTCTTCATGCGCGAGGCGAATTTGACGGTCGACGGCAGCATGTGCGGCAGCGTCGATTTCTCGTCGGAAAATTCGTCGATGTCGAAGAACAGCGCGCCTGGAATGTGCTCGGCCAAATATTCGGCTTTGGCGTTGCGCTTTTCTGTTGGCAGATGCCAGCTGCCGTCGAGCACGACGAGATCGGGAGAGGCGAGGTGATCGGCGAGCCAGTCGGTGTCGACGATCCAATTTTGTGTCGGCTTCGGCAAGGAATCCCCCAAAGGTGTGCGAGATGGCGCAGCGTCGGCTGTTCGCCGCTGAGATCAGGGGCGCGTCACTGCACATAGGCAAAAGTTGTCTGCCTCGCAAGATTGGCGCGCGTGTGACGCCAGTGTCGCCCGAGTGCGCCGTGCCTGTGCGGCAGCGGCCGTTCCAATCGTCTGCGGTTGGTTGAGCGCATCCGCGGTGAAGCGCGATCGTTCATTCGCATCGGCGTCGACGATCAACGTTCGAACACGGCGCAGAGATTCTAATTTAAAGGTCAGCAATCCAGGTCTTTGAGATCGAGCTTTTTGTGTTTCCATCCATGTGCTTAACGCCCGCACTTCACCGCCTCAGCGAACATGTCTGGCCGGATGACACCCCAATAGTCATGCGTGAAGCGACGGCAACGATAATTGTCGATTGATTTCGCGCGCCACTCCCGCGTATGACCTCCCAATTCCGCTGCTTGCGCAATCGACGGTCCAGTCTACGGTCGAGGCTGGCCCCGACCGGCTGGGCGGGTGGCGTGAAGTGCCGGGATGACGACGAGCACTGAATGATCGCGGGCGTGGCGGAACTGGTAGACGCACTGGATTTAGGTTCCAGCGGCGCAAGTCGTGGGGGTTCAAATCCCTCCGCCCGCACCATCCAGTCGTGCCGTGAGGTACGTAGCTCATCCATCGCCGCCCGATCGACGCGCCCGTCGACGGCCAAGCCGACCGGTCTGGACGATAGACTTTGAAGCCCGGTCGCGGGCTTCCTACATGACGGTGCAAAGGGCGGCGCCACGATATCAACGGGGCTTGTGGCGCTACGACGCCGAAAGCTAGAGCTCAGGCAGGAAACGAGACGATGCAAGTCACCGAGACGGCGAGAGATGGTTTGAAGCGGACGCTGGAAGTCGTGGTGGCTCAAGCGGAGCTCGGCGAGCGGTTTTCCGGGCGCCTCGATAAGCTGAAAGACAACGTTCAGCTCAAGGGCTTTCGTAAGGGCAAGGTGCCCATGCCGCATCTCAAGAAGATGTACGGCAAGTCGATCATGCAGGAGGTCTTGGAAGAAACGGTCACGAACACCAGTTCGCAGATCATCAAGGATCGCAACGAGCGGCCTGCCCAGCAACCGAAGATCGAGTTGATCGGCGGCGCCGAAGGCGTGTTCGACAAGATCGTCGCCGGTGAAGCGGACCTCGCCTACACGATGTCGTTTGAGGTTTTGCCGCCGATCCCGGTCATGGATCTCACAACTCTCAAACTCGAGCAGTTGTCGGCCGATGTTGAGCCGGACGCCGTTGAGAAGGCCATCGCCGATCTCGCCGAGCGCAATATCTCATTCGATGCCGAAGACGGTCGCGCCGCCGCCGACGGCGACATGGTGACGATGGATTTTGTTGGCCGCATCGATGGCGAAGTTTTCGAAGGCGGGTCGGGCGACGGGGCGAGCCTCGTCATCGGCAAGAAACAATTCATTCCGGGTTTCGAAGACGGCCTGCTCGGCGTCAAAGCGGGCGAAGAGCGCGTGATCAACGCGACGTTTCCTGCCGATTATCCGATGCCGACGCTGGCCGGCAAAACAGCCCATTTCGACGTCAAGGTGAAGTCCGTGTCGAAGCCGTTGAAGCCCGACATTGACGACGCCTTCGCGGCTGGCCTTGGCGTTGAAAATCTCGAAAAACTCAAGGAGCTGGTCGGCGCGCAAATCAAACGCGAATACGATCAAGCGTCCCGGTTGAAGTTGAAGCGCGAAATTCTCGACGCGCTGGATAAGGCGCACTCGTTCGAATTGCCCGCCTCGCTGGTTGATTTCGAATTTGAGAACATCTGGACGCAGCTCGAAAATAATCTGAAGGCAACGAATAAAACTTTCGCCGATGAAGGCAAAACCGAAGATGAGGCACGCGCCGAATATCGCGGCATCGCCGATCGCCGCGTTCGGCTTGGCCTCGTGATCGGCGAGATCGGCGAAAAGAACAAAATCACCGTGACGCAGGACGAATTGCGCCGGGCCCTCGTCGAGCAGGCGCGGCGTTATCCGGGCCAGGAAAAAATGGTCTATGATTATTACGAAAAGCAGCCCAATGCGCTCGCCGAACTTCGCGCGCCGATTTTTGAGGACAAAGTCATCGACCACGTTGTCGCCGAGGCTAAGCCTGTCGAGAAAAAGGTCAGCCGTGACGAGCTGCTGAAACAGGTCGAAGACGTGACGGAAAGATAATCTTTGTCGCCATTGCCGCCGCAACTCGACGGACTTGCCTTGTTGCGGGCGCGATGGCCGACGAAAGATCAGTTCGCGAAAGGCCCGGCTGCAAACGCGGACGGGGCTGCGAGATAAACAGGAAAGACGAATTCGATGCGCGATCCGGTCAACACAACGACGAACACCTTCTGGCCTATGGTTGTTGAACAAACGACCAGAGGCGAGCGCGGCTACGATTTGCCGTCGCGGCTTTTGAAGGAGCGGATCATCTTCGTCACCGGTCCGGTCGAAGATCAGATGGCAGCCTCGATCTGCATGCAGCTGCTGTTTCTCGAAGCTGAAAATCCGAAAAAAGAAATTTCGATGTACATCAACTCGCCGGGCGGCGTGGTGACGAGCGGCATGGCGATCTACGACACGATGCAGTTCATCAAGCCGCAGGTCGCAACGCTGTGCATCGGCCAAGCCGCGTCGATGGGATCGCTGCTGCTCTGCGCTGGCGCCAAAGATATGCGCTTCGCGCTGCCGAATGCCCGCGTGATGGTGCACCAGCCGTCGGGCGGGTTCTCGGGCCAAGCCTCGGACATCGAGCGCCATGCCGAAGATATCGTGAAAATGAAGCGGCGTTTGAACGAGACGTACGTCAAGCATACCGGCCAGACCTATGAAAAGATCGAGCACACCCTCGACCGCGACTACTTCATGACCGCCGATCAAGCGCGCGACTTCGGCCTGATCGACAAAGTGCTGAACTCGCGCGATGAAGTCGAAGGCGGGCTGTTCGAAAGCAAACCAGCCTGAAGCCGGCGCCAATTGTTTGCGGCAAACGCCGTGACTGTCGCGATCACCAACCCGAATGCCGGGTTCGTGCGGAGGAAATGCCGCACGCCTTTGCTGTGGGCAACTCGGCCGGTAAATAACGCCACACGGGGTCGTTATTAACGGCGATTTGACTACATATTTGGTGTGTTGCCGCGCATGTCATCAGACTGTGGCAATACCGCCGC
>JAIEPV010000148.1 GCA_019748215.1 Hyphomicrobium sp. | reverse complement strand
TCATGCCGACGGCGACCAACGTCGCGACAATTGTATTGATGGGGTTTTCGAGCCTCGGCGTGCTTGATGCGGTGCGGCAAAAGCGGGCCATTCCATGTGCGTGCCTTGGAACCGTCCTTAAACTGCCGATGTCGACGATTACGCTCGTCGAGGACGTTGGAATGGTTGTGATGGCCGGACTCATGCTGTCGGTGTGAGGATGCGCCGCGTACCCGGACGCAACAGCTTGTTGGCGATCGACAGCCACAGCCCGATCAGGGATTGGCGACGCCGTCGCGCTTCCGCTAATTTGGTCGCCATCAGTCGAAGGGGCTTTGCCCGTCGAGGTTTTTGCGCGTTAGAGGAGACCAGTCGATATGTCGTCGAAAATCACACTCGCTGCGGTCGCAGTTGCGGGCGTCGCCCTTCTGGCGACGGCTCCCGTGTTCGCTGCCCCGGCATCGGGCCTCAGCCCGCTGAAAACAATTGGCGCCAACCAGTCGATCGTTGAAGAAACGCATGGCTGGCATCGTCAATGCCGCAAGGGCCTGAACGGCTGGCATCGCCATGTCAAAGGCGTTGGCCGCGTCCAATGCACGACAGCCAAGAATTGCTATACCAACGTTTTAGGCTTTCGCGTATGCGATTGGTTCTAGAACGATGTGTCGCATTTTCTGGCGACAAACCGGGAGCCATTTCGTCGGAAAATGCTCTGGCGCACACGAGGCTGTGAAATAAAAAAGCCGCCCGACATGATGCCGGGCGGCTTTTGTTTTATGTTAGCGGCGCGGGCCGCGACCGCCACCGGGACGGCCGCCTTCGCGACGTGGTGGGCGCGATTCAAACACTTCCTCGACTTCGCCTTCGGCGCGCGGAATTTCCGCACCCGTTGCTTGATCGACAATCTTCATCGACAGCCGCGTCTTGCCGCGATCGTCAAATCCGAGAAGTTTGACATAGACCTCTTGGCCTTCTTTCACGACTTCGCCGACAGTTGCCGGACGGCCGTTCGAGAGCTGAGAAATATGGACCAGGCCGTCCTTCGCGCCAAAGAAGTTCACGAAGGCGCCGAACTCCATGATCTTCACGACCTTGCCCTTATAGATCTGGCCGACCTCGGCTTCGGTCGTGATGCCGCGAATGCGGGCCAGTGCTTTTTCAATCGACTCGCGGTTCGCCGACGCAATTTTCACCGTGCCGTCATCGTCGATGTCGATCTTGGCGCCGCTTTCGGCCACGATCTCGCGGATCACCGAGCCGCCCGAGCCGATCACTTCGCGGATCTTGTCGGTCGGGATCTTGATCGTTTCGATGCGCGGCGCGTGCTCGCCAAGCTCTTCACGGGCGCCGGTCAGCGCCTTGGCCATTTCGTTCAAGATGTGAAGACGACCGGCCTGTGCCTGATCGAGCGCGACGCGCATGATCTCTTCAGTGATGCCGGTGATCTTGATGTCCATCTGCAACGCCGTCACACCGTTCGCGGTGCCGGCGACCTTGAAGTCCATATCGCCAAGGTGATCTTCATCGCCAAGGATGTCCGAGAGGACAGCGAAGTCGTTGCCTTCCTTGATCAAGCCCATGGCGATGCCGGCTACTGGCGACTTCAGCGGTACGCCCGCGTCCATCAAGGCCAGCGACGTGCCACATACTGTTGCCATCGACGATGAGCCGTTCGACTCGGTGATTTCCGAGACGACGCGCAGCGTATACGGGAAGTCTTCTTTCGCCGGCAGCATCGGGCGGATCGCGCGCCATGCGAGCTTACCGTGGCCAATTTCGCGGCGGCCGGGCGATCCCATGCGACCGACTTCACCGACCGAGTATGGCGGGAAGTTGTAGTGGAGCAGGAAGTTTTCTTTCTTCGTGCCCTCGAGGCTGTCGACGTACTGCTCGTCTTCCCCAGTGCCGAGCGTCGCGACGACAAGGGCCTGCGTCTCACCACGTGTGAACAGCGCCGACCCATGCGTGCGCGGCAGAACATGCACTTCCGACAAGATCGGACGAACCGTCTTCAGATCGCGGCCGTCGATGCGGTGCTTCGTCTTCAAGACGTCGCCGCGCATGATGTCCATTTCGAGGGTCTTGAAGGCGTCCGTCAGCAAGACTTTTTCATTCGCATCGTCAGCCGGAATTGTGATGCCGGCGAAAACGGCTTTCTTGGCGGCGCTAACGAGATCGTTGCGCTTGGCCTTTTCCTTGGTCGAAAAGGCTTCCTTGAGCGCGCTTTCGGCGATCTTCTTGACCGCGTCTTTGTACTTCGCCTTGTCCGGGATCTTGATGTCCCAGGGTTCCTTGGCCGCTTTTTCAGCCAGCTTGATGATCGCCTGGATGACCGGCTGCATATGCTTGTGGCCGAACATGACGGCTTCGAGCATCATTTTCTCGGACAGTTCCTTGGCTTCCGATTCAACCATCATGACGGCGTCGTGCGTACCGGCGATGACGAGGTCGAGGGATGAGTCTTTCATCTCATCGACCATGGGGTTCAACACGAATTCGCCGTTGATGACGCCGACGCGAGCGCCCGCGATCGGGCCGAGGAACGGCAAGCCGGACAATGTCAGCGCGGCCGATGCGGCGACCATGCCGAGCACGTCGGGATCATTCTCGAGATCGTGCGACATGACCGTCACGACGACCTGGGTTTCGTTCTTGAAGCCTTCGACGAACAGCGGACGGATCGGCCGGTCGATCAGACGCGACGTCAGCGTCTCTTTTTCCGTCGGGCGACCTTCGCGCTTGAAGTATCCGCCCGGAATTTTGCCGGCGGCATACGTGCGCTCTTGATAGTTCACGGTCAGCGGGAAAAAGTCGATGCCGGGCTTGACGCTGCGCGCGCCGACGACAGTAGCAAGGACGGTTGTGTCGCCATACTGCGCGAGCACGGCGGCATCAGCTTGGCGTGCCATATGGCCAGTTTCAAGCTTGAGCTTGCGTCCGCCCCAGTCAATTTCAACACGATGAATATCGAACATGTTTCAAGTCTTTCGTTTTTGTTTTTTCTACTCTTCGATCGGACGTCACTTGAAAAAAGCGGCTCTTTCCAAGCGTATTTGCGCCGGAGCCCGACTGGCTCCAGCGCACTTAGATTTTTGAACGTGTATGTCTGGCCGGCATGCAGCCGCCCTCATCTTGGACGCGGTATCGCGCGTCTTAACGGCGGATGCCGTGCTTCTCGATGATCTTTTGATAGCGCGCGTTATCCTTGGCCTTCACATAGTCCAAGAGCTGGCGGCGCTGGCTGACCATCTTCAACAAACCACGACGTGAGTGGTTGTCTTTTTTGTGCATCTTAAAGTGATCGGTGAGTTCGTTGATGCGATGCGTGAGCACAGCAATCTGAACTTCCGGCGAGCCTGTGTCGTTGGCTTTGGTGGCGCTATCTTTGATGACAGCCGTCTTCGCCGCCTTACGGTGCGGGGCAACTTCCGACATCGTCTGCTCCTTTCAAAACTGGAGTTCTTGGGACATGGCCGCGGCCGGGATGTCGTCCAGCCGGGTCATAAACAAAAGCCGCGCGGTACGGTTGTGCCGCGCGGTTGGACGCACTTATACACGAACGATGACGGAACGCGAGTTCGTTTTACCTGAACGATTATCTCATGAAATCAGTTGTTTTCGCCACATCGGACGCCCTCATGGCCGGACGGGACCCAACCGATTTCACGGTTGTCGGCGTCGGTGATGCGCATCCAGCCGATACCTTCTTTATCGTTGATGTCCCAACGAAATTCAGCGGAGTAGGTGGCCTTTAGCGTGACCGTCTCGGTCGACGGCAAAAACGGTCCGGGTGACACGTCGGCGATGACCCCTTCGCGGACGTTGCATTTTGCCGCCAATGCCGTGGAGGTTGCAAACAGTGCACACGCCGCCAACACCGGCAGGAACGGTCGAGTAATTCTGATCATACGTCGTTTACGTTGCGGGCTGCGCTTCGGGTCACGACTGCGCGCAATCGACCCTTAACGCACAAAAGCCGCCCTTCCGAAGAAGGACGGCTTTCGCGAGATCAAGACGCGCGAACGACGGCGCTACCGGCGCGGTCCACGCATCAGGATGATCTTAGGCAGCCTGGATGTTGCCGACGGCGATCTTGCCGGTGCGACGATCTTCCTGCGTGTCAAACTTGACCTTCTGGCCTTCCGAGAGGCCACGCATGCCAGCGCGCTCGAGCGCCGTTGCGTGCACGAACACATCCTTGCCGCCGTCATCCGGAGCAATGAAGCCGAAGCCTTTTTGATCGTTATAGAATTTTACAGTACCTGACGTCATGAGATTACCCTTTCAAGGCAAGTTATAGATGGGAAACAGGGGCACGCGTTGGCGTGAACCAAGAAACCCGGTTTGTCGATGTTGGGGGAAGCTCTAGACGTACGCCTCGTCATCGATAAAATACCAATGAAACAAGCGAAGCGGCCCTGTTGTCCGGCCAAAGTCGATGCTTGCTCGATAATCCCTATTTCTGAGACATGCAAGTTAATCTTGGTCCCAGATGCGTAATCACTAATCACAACGCCGCGAACACGGCCGTCAGCGCATTATGCTAACCAAGATTAAAAACCCGCGTTGGATGTAATGCGCCCCGATCGAGTTCACCGAGCGCGATCAAGCGGCCCTTGGATGTCGCATAAGCGGGACCGGTGAGGATTGGCGCATCACGGCCGCGAATGAGTACGGCTTGGCCGCGCACCAAGCTTTGCGCATCGGCTTGCGACACGAGCAACTCAGGCAAATCGGACAACGCCATTTCAACCGGCGCCAATAGCCGCATGACCTCGTCGGCGTCGG
>JAIEPV010000086.1 GCA_019748215.1 Hyphomicrobium sp. | reverse complement strand
TAGCGCTTGCCCTTGCATTCCTCGCACGTGACGTAGACGTCAGGCAGGAAGTGCATCTCGATCTTGATGACCCCGTCGCCTTGGCATTTTTCGCAGCGGCCGCCTTTGACGTTGAACGAAAAGCGGCCCGGCTCGTAGCCGCGCGTTTTCGATTCAGGCAATCCGGCAAACCATTCGCGCATCGGCGTGAAGGCACCGGTGTAGGTTGCCGGGTTCGAGCGCGGCGTCCGGCCGATGGGTGATTGGTCGATGTCGATGACCTTGTCGAAATGCTCGATGCCTTCGATGCGATCGTGCTCGCCGGGATGGTCTTTGGCGTTGTTGAGGCGGCGCGCCACGGCTTTGTAGAGTGTGTCGATGAGGTAAGATGATTTGCCGCCGCCCGAGACGCCGGTGACGCAGGTGAAGAGGCCGACGGGGATCGACGCGGTGATGTTTTTCAAGTTGTTCGAGCGCGCGCCGACGACGGTCAGCTGTTTCGATGTGTCTGGCACGCGGCGTTTGCGCGGCACCGACACTTGCCGCTGCCCGGTGAGATATTGTCCGGTCAGGCTGTCGGGATTGGCCATGATGTCGGCAGGCGTGCCCTGGCCGATCACTTGGCCGCCGTGAATGCCGGCACCCGGCCCGATGTCGACGACGTGGTCGGCGGCCATGATCGCGTCCTCGTCATGCTCGACGACGATGACGGTATTGCCGATGTCGCGCAGATGTTTCAGCGTGATGAGCAACCGGTCGTTGTCGCGCTGATGCAGGCCGATGGAGGGTTCGTCGAGCACATACAAAACGCCGGTCAAGCCCGAACCAATTTGCGAGGCAAGCCGAATGCGTTGCGATTCGCCGCCCGACAATGTGCCGGACGCGCGCGACAGTGTGAGATATTCGAGCCCGACGTCATTCAAGAATTTCAGCCGGTCGCGGATTTCTTTCAAGATGCGCGTTGCGATTTCGGTTTGCTGCTTGGTGAAGGTTTTCGGAATGTCGGCGAACCAGACGTTGGCGGCTTTGATCGAGAGATCGCCGACTTCGCCAATGTGTTTGCCGCCGATTTTGACCGCCAGAGATTGCGGCTTGAGGCGATATCCGCTGCAGGCTTCGCAAGCGTGTGCGGCCTGATAGCGTGAGAGTTCTTCGCGTACCCAATCGCTGTCGGTTTCCTTCCAGCGCCGTTGGATATTTCCGATGACGCCTTCGAACGGTTTCTCGGTCGAATAATTGCGCGTTCCGTCCCAGTAGGTGAACGTCACGTCTTCATCGCCGGAGCCAAACAGAAGCGCGAGCTGCACGTGTTTTGGCAGCCGCTCCCACGGCGTTTTCATCGAGATTTTGTAATGCTTGGCGAGGCTTTCGAGCGTTTGTTCATAGTAGGGCGAGGTGGCACCGGTTTTGGCCCACGGAAAAATAGCGCCGTTCGCGAGTGAGAGCGACGCATCGGGCACGACGAGATCGGCTTCGAAACGCAATTCAGTGCCAAGCCCGTCACAGGTTGGGCAGGCGCCCGCCGGCGCGTTGAACGAAAACAAGCGCGGCTCGATTTCGTCGATGGTGAAACCGGAAACGGGACAAGCGAAGCGGGCGGAGAAGGTGATGCGTTCGTGTGTTTCGTTTTTGTTGCGGAGGATTCCGCTTTGCTCCCTCTCCGCACCCTCTTGTGGGGAGAGGGCGGGGGTGAGGGGCGGCGGCTTGTTCTGAGAGCGTGGCTGCCCCTCACCCTGACCCTCTCCCCGTGTAGAACGGGGAGAGGGGGACGTGCCTAAGGGCTTGTCGACGTACTCCGCGATCGCCAAGCCGTCCGAAAGGCCCAACGCTTGCTCGAAGGAATCGGCTAAGCGCGTCGCCAGATCTTTTTTGACGACGATGCGGTCAACGACGACATCGATGTCGTGTTTGAATTTTTTGTCGAGCTTCGGCGCATCACCGATGTCGTAGACTTCGCCGTTGATCTTCAGGCGCTGATAGCCCTTCTTCTGCCACTCGGCGATTTCCTTGCGGTATTCGCCCTTGCGGCCGCGCACGACGGGTGAGAGCAATAGCAAGCGCGTGCCCTCTGGCAGCGCCAGCACGCGATCGACCATTTGCGAAACCGTCTGGCTTTCGATCGGCAGGCCGGTGGCCGGCGAATACGGCACGCCGACACGGGCGAACAGCAGGCGCAGATAATCGTAGATCTCCGTCACCGTGCCGACAGTCGAACGCGGGTTTTTGCTCGTCGTTTTTTGTTCGATTGAAATGGCAGGCGAGAGGCCGTCGATGTGATCGACATCCGGCTTCTGCATCATTTCGAGGAACTGGCGCGCGTAGGCGCTCAAGCTCTCGACGTAGCGGCGCTGACCCTCGGCGTAGATCGTGTCGAAGGCGAGCGACGATTTTCCCGAGCCCGACAATCCGGTGAAGACGACGAGCGCGTCGCGCGGAATTTCGAGATCGACATTTTTCAGATTGTGCTCGCGCGCACCACGGACATGAATTGTTTTCATCAACTCGGATGCCGCGCGCGCACCTGCAAGTGGGCGGCGGGCGGCGGGAGCGGTCACGGTGGACGCGGCCTTTTTCGCAGATTTTGTCATGACTTGGAGGTCTAGCGGAGGGGCGGCACGTCGGCAATGTGGTAGTATTTGGTTTTTTACTTGGCGGATTTTTTTCCTGGGCGCTTGCGACTCCGCTTTCGCGGAGCCGGCCGCAAGCGCCGAATTCCCGCACCCGGCGGCCGGCTCCGCGCTAGCGGAGTCGCCGGGTGCCAGCAAAAATGAACGCCCGGTGAATTCGTTGCTCAACAGTCATTCACGCGCAGGCGGGTAGGTGTTCTGCCACATCCCCCGTATAATGAGGCTCAGCCGATGCCGCATGCACTCGCAAACTTTGATGAGGCTTTTTCCATGTCTGATTCCGCCCCCCGCTCGTCGCTTTCGGCTCTCGCCCAACCGGCCGTCAACCGCACGCTTGATCTGGTAAAATTCGGGGTGCTGATCGTGTCGGTCGCCGCTGCCGTCCCGACGGCGCAAAATCTGTATTATTCCTGGAAGCACGATATCCCGTTCAACGAGGTGTCGCATCGTCTCGACCAATATAATTTGTGGGTCAAGAATCTTGATTGCAAAATCGACTACCGCGCCCTGTCGACGGCGGGAGGATCGAAGGTCGATGTCGGCGCGTGTCCGAAGACCGGCGATATCGCCATCAAGGTGTCGAGCGCCAACGGCAAATCGACATACGAATGGATCGCCTATGAAAACCTTCAGAAGCCGACGCGCAGCGCCAGCCTGCTTGATCTCGTAATCGCACCCGCTCTGGCTGATGGTGGAAAAGCTGGTGTCGCCGTCCAAAGCACGACGAGCGATGGCGATGGATCGTTGCGCGTCGCGCAAGCGGGCATGCAAGTTCTCTGCGAAGCGAAAGACAAAGATAAGATCATTCGCATCGTCAAAGACGGCGACAAATGCTTCCGCGAAACGGTGTCGCCGTTCAAAGGCTCGATCGACGCGCGCGAGGAAGTTCCATGCAATACGCAGTGCTCGCCAGCGGGTTGATTGCGTCAAACGTGCGTGCAGTGCACGCAAAAAACGTGATCGCGGCAACGGCGATTGGTCCTTGACGGCGGCAATAGCGAGGCACACACTTACTTCTGCGACGGCGCTTTTGTACGCGTCTCGACTGTGATGGGTCCCGGCCGATGGGCCGCTAAACCTCCGGTTTGGGCGCGCGTCGCACAGGTGCCGAAGAGCGGATGCGTTAGTGAAATCGTGTCGAGGCGACGCGGTAAGATGGTGCAGACGTTCTAACGGCCTCGTGTTTCGAAGGGTGCGCTTCGCGGCGAAACAGTTCAGGAGGGCGGATGACTCCACCGGGTAGTCTGACTAGGCCTCGCTTGATGAAAAGAACGGGGTCACCGATTGCTTAGCGCGCTTGACTTAGGAGTTATGCTTGCGACAGTCGGATCGCTCACAATTTGGATCCTTCAAACGAGGGCGGCAGCCGCAAAGGTGAGCCAGAGCCTCGCAGTCAAAGCCCGGATTTGATCTGGGCAATCCATCGACGGAAAAACGAGCCCCGCAGGCCCCTCTGCCACCGTGCAAGGATCGCCTCGGGGCTTTCGCTTTGGGTGTTGTGTCGTCATGTCGTACGGGGTGAACGATGCGAGCTCATAATCTTGACGGGCGAAGCTTCTGCTTCTGCCTTCGCAAGCCCACGTTGTTTTGCGACGCACGCGGTGTCGGCAAAAAAGCGCTTTGCGTGCAACGGTCTTTCGGCGACAGCGCGCCGCATTCACCAACTCGAAAATAAATCGCCGCTAGTTTATCCCCGTGTCCGAGGCGTCCCGCATACTCGGTCGCACTCGTCTCACGAGGGGTTTTCGGCGCGGCATCGCTGAACCAACCGGGGCGAGGGCAACCTGGTCCGCCCGCCATGCACGGGTGGACTAAAGCCTTTCCGACGTAGATTGAAGCAATTCTGTTCGCGCCGGTTGAGCAGATCCGGCAGGCGGTGGGCACAGTGCGATGCCGACGCATCGGACAAGCCCGCCAACGAACCGGGCGGCCAACCCGCGCGAACCCGAAGCGCCACCTTACTTAGGGACGGGGGCTTTTGCGCTGATCCGCTTGTTAGTGGCGCGCCGCGTTCACCATCTCGAAAATAAATCGCGGCCAACTTATCCCCGTGTGCGGGCCATCGCGCATACTCGGTCGCACTCGTCTCACGAGGGGTTTTCGGCGCGGCATCGCTGAACCAACCGGGGCGAGGGCAACCTGGTCCGCCCGCCAT
>JAIEPV010000112.1 GCA_019748215.1 Hyphomicrobium sp. | reverse complement strand
AGGCACTGTGTAAGCCAGTCAGCGCGAGTGCACTTGTCAGCCGCGCTGCCGTGGGGCACAAGCGACCACCACGACCAAAGTCGCATGCTTCCGGGAGCCGTTGCCAATGTCGAAAAAAAGAATTCTGATCACTCGCCGCTTGCCGGAGGCCGTCGAGGCCCGCGCCCGGGCAGCCTACGATGTCGTGCAGCATGCCGACGACCGCCAGATGGGCATTGATGAGGTTTTGGAAACGGCGAAGTCGGTCGACGCGTTGCTGATCACGCTGAATGAAAAGTGCCGCAAAGACGTGATCGACCGCATGCCGGAAAACATCAAGATCATCTCGACGTTTTCAATCGGTTTCGATCATCTCGATCTGGAAGCCTGCAAGGCGCGCGGCATCGCAGTCGGTAATGCGCCGCACGGCGTGACGGTAGCGACTGCTGAAATTGCTATGCTGCTGCTGCTTGGTTCGGCGCGTCGCGCGAGCGAAGGCGAACATATGATCCGGACGCGCTCTTGGCCGGGTTGGGCACCGCTGCAACTCGTTGGGCAGCGGCTCGATGGCAAAAAGCTCGGCATTTACGGTTTTGGTAAGATCGGTCAGGCCCTGGCGCAGCGAGCTCGCGGCTTCGATATGGAAGTTCATTACTACGATATCTATCGCCAGCCGGCCGACAAGGAGAAGGGCGCGATTTATCACGAGACATTGGATAGCTTGTTATCGGTGTCGCAGTTCTTCTCGATCAATGCGCCATCGACCCCTGATACCCGCTATTTCTTCAACAAAGACGTGATCGCGAAGCTTCCTCAGGGCGCCATCGTGGTCAACACCGCACGCGGTGATCTCGTCAACGATGAAGACATGATCGCGGCCCTCAAGTCCGGCCGTCTCGCGTATGCGGGGCTCGACGTTTTTGCCGGTGAACCGAAGATTCATGAGGGCTATTACGATCTGCCGAACACGTTTCTGTTCCCGCATCTGGGATCGGCGGCCATTGAAGCCCGCAATCAGATGGGCTTTGAAGCGCTCGACAACATCGATGCGGCATTCGCCGGCCAGGATATGCCGTTCAAGCTGGCCTAGTCAGACAGTTACGACGCTTCAAAAGCAAATCATTCGGGTCCGGCGGCAAACCGCCGGGCCCCTATTTTTTTTGGTGCTTCGTCACTCAAAACCGGTACGAAATTCCGGCGCGAACAACCGTGCTGTTTGGGTCATAAGCCTCCAAGCTATGAAGGCCGCCCGATAGTGATATCTCTTTGCTTTCATAGTCGAAGCGCAGCGCTTCGAGGCGCAGCGTGACGTTTGGCAAGACGAATGCTTCAGCGCCAAGGCCATAGACAATACCGTCGAAGGCATCCGTGCCCGACCGCGTGACGCCGCTGCCGCTGCGATAGGTCAGATCAACGTTGGTCCAGGCATAGCCAGCGGTTGCGTAAAACAACGCCGGTCCGATCGGGATGCCAACGCGGCCGCGCAATGTGCCGCTTGCCTTCACTTCGCCGCTGGAAAAATCCGCGAGCAGCGGATCGGATTGGAATTCAGCAGCTTCGTAGTTCAAATCGGCTTCGACGCCAGCAACGATGAGGCCGAGCCCGATATTGAATCCGAGATGGCCACCAAAGGTTAGGTCATCGCTGCTGTTGTCGCGCAGGTGCGCGGCTTCAAGCTCGGTCCAATTGCCGCCGCCGTGAATTCCGACGTAAACGCCGGTCCAGATCGGTGCCAAAACGTTATCGGCTCGGGCTTCGAGCTGCTGGGTTTTGGCCAGAAGCAGCGCGGCAAGCACGCTGAGACGAGCGGCGCGACCCGCGCGCGCGGCGAAAAGCATTAGGCCATTTTCCCTTGATGACGCAGAACACGCCGGCGCTTTCGGGGAGGTCACGCGCAGGCGATTGCAGAGTGTCGCGCAAACGATAAATTATCGTTAACAGCTCGTTAGCTTTTGACGATCGGGCAGAGCGATTAGCGGTAATGCGACATCAGCCACTGGGCGGCACGCAGGACGCCCGCGTCGTTGCCGCGAGCTCCAGTCAGCTGCACGCCGAGCGGCATGCCGTCCACTTTAAGTAGCGGCAGCGAAATGCACGGCATTCCAAAATACGTCCACAGCGCATTGAACATTGGACTGCCCGTGGCTTCGAGCCCAACCGATGCCGCGCCGGGAGCTGCCGGGGTCAGTATGGCATCGTAGTTGACGAGAATTGGCCGCAAGGCGTCGTACAGCGGATCGCGTTCAGCCCGAGCCGCCGCGTAGTCCGACATCGTGAATGAGCGTCCTTCGGCAATGATGTCCTTGAGTTTTTGCGACATCTTTTCAGGATGCGCATCAGCGATCGGCCCGTAGTTTCGGGCGATATCCGAGAACTGGACGATTTGCTGCAAGCGCAGCGCGCCATCGAATTCGGGCGGCAAGGGGGTTTCGACCACTTCTGCGCGGGCACCGAAGCTGTCGGCGAACGTGTCGAACACGGCGCGGGCTGCGGGATCGGCGTGCGGCCATGCCGGTGATTTGACGAATGCCAAGCGCGGCGCCCGACGTGTGGGCTCAGCGAGGGCGTCTGCCAGCGGCGGCTTGGCACCGCACGACATGTCGCGGTCAGCAACATCATAGCCGCTCATCGCGTCGATCAGAATGGCAACATCTTCAACACTGCGAGCGTAGCCGCCAATGGTGTCGAGCGGCGCGGACTGCGCCAAAACGCCGGAGCGCGACACATAGCCGAACGTTGGCTTATAGCCGATGACCCCGCAGTAGGAGGCAGGGCGAATGATCGAGCCTGCCGTCTGTGTGCCAAGCGCGAGTGGCACTTGGAAATCAGCAACCGCCGCCGCCGATCCCGACGACGATCCGCCTGGCGTTCGACGCCGATCATGTGGATTTCTGGTCTTGCCTGGACCGAAGAAAGCGAGTTCCGTCGTTACGGTCTTACCTAGAACGATGGCGCCTGCCGCGCGCAGTTGAGCGACGACGCTGGCGTCTGCTGAAGGTCGGCGGCCGGCGAAAACAGCGGTGCCATTTTCCGTCGGCTGGTCAGCGGTGTCGATGATGTCCTTGACGCCGATAGGGATGCCGAGAAGGGGTGGCACCTTAGTGCCGGTGGCGTGCAGCCGATTGAGTGCGATATCGGCGGCGCGCGCGGCGTCGAGCGCCGCATTTGGATCGAGGTGAGCCCAAGCTGCAACGTCGCCATCGCGCTCGTCTATTCGCCTGAGACACGCGCCAATCAAATCGACGGACGTGAGTGAGCCCTCATCCAATACCGCTCGCGCCGCTGAAACTGTGAGGCGTTCGGGGCCAGGTTCTGCCTCAATCCCAGACATGGGGGCCTTCATCGCGAGTTTCCTGTTTGGTTGCTCACGGGCAACGCCGAGGTGTGATGCTCTGGAATGCGCGACCGCACAAGCACCGATCGGTAAAAGACCGTGCAGCGAATATGCGGCCGGAAATACCCCTACCCGTCTCAGCCCTCAGAAATCCGTGGCCGAAGAGGCTGAATATTCGCATGACGCATTGTGCCCTTCGATTTGGCGTATTAGGACATCGCTTTGCTAATTATGAGACCAGACTTGAGGACGATAATGTCGAAACAGCCTCGCCGCCCCGGCCGCCATTTCCTTCAGATCCCCGGGCCGACCCCTGTGCCGGATCGGATTGTCGCGGCCATGTCGCGCCAGATCCTCGACCATCGCGGCCTCGAATTCCAACAGCTTGGCTTGCGCGTTTTGAGCGGGATCAAGGGTTTGTTCAAAACCCAAGGCCACGTCGTGATCTTTCCGGCGTCCGGCACCGGCGCTTGGGAGGCGTCGCTGTCGAATACACTGTCGCCCGGCGACAAGGTTTTGATGTGCGAGACCGGTCAGTTCGCCGTGCTGTGGGCGGCCATGGCGGCCCGGCTTGGGATCAAGACCGACATCATCCAGACCGATTGGCGGATCGCAGCCGATGCCAACCTCATCGAGCAGAAGCTGCGCGCCGACAAAGCCCATGAGATCAAAGCCGTGTGTGTCGTGCACAACGAAACGTCGACTGGCTGCCGCACGCGTATCGACGAGGTGCGCAAGGCGATGGACGCGGTCCGCCATCCGGCGCTGCTGATGGTCGACACCATTTCGTCGCTGGCGTGCAGCGATCTGCGCCACGATGAATGGGGCATCGACGTAACGGTTGCTGGCTCGCAGAAGGGTATGATGCTGCCGCCGGGTTTGTCGTTCACGGCAGTCAGCGCCAAGGCGCTGGACGCGACGAAGACGGCGAAGCTGCAGCGTTCGTATTTTTCCTGGGACGATATGCTGGCGAGCAACGCCACCGGATTTTTCCCATATACACCGGCAACGGGCTTGCTCTACGGACTGGCCGAAGCCATCGACATGATCAACGAAGAAGGCCTGGAAAACGTGTTCATGCGCCACGAACGCTTGGCCGAGGCGACGCGTCGCGCGGTGCGGGGATGGGGGCTCGAGCTTCAGTGCCGCGATCCGAAATACTATTCTCCGGCAGTCACCACGGTGATCATGCCCGAGGGGCACAATGCTGACGCCTATCGAAAACTGGTGCTCGATACGTTCAACATGTCGCTCGGAACCGGTTTGAACAAAATAGCTGGTAAAGTTTTCCGCATTGGCCATCTCGGCGACACCAACGAATTGACCATCATGGGCGCGTTGACCGGCGTTGAAATGGGTTTTGAATTGGCTGGCGTTCCGCACAAGAAGGGCGGCGTTGCTGCGGCGATGAGCTACCTGACGGAAACC
>JAIEPV010000204.1 GCA_019748215.1 Hyphomicrobium sp. | reverse complement strand
TCGCCGCCGAACCGGCGGATCAAACGATGCAAAAGCCGCTGACGCAAGATCGACGGTGCGTCATCGAAAGGCCGACGATCGAAGGCGGCGAAAATCTCGTCGTTGAATTTCAGTCCAACGTGATCGGCGAATGCGCGGTCGGCATAGGCCAATCCATCTTCGGCGTCAGCCATGCGGCGCGCCGTGCGTTCTAGAGCCATTGGCGAGAGACCAGCGGACGCCAGCAGCGGCATGGCGCGCCTGATGCGGACCCGTTCGGACCGCGCGTCGGTGTTACTTGGATCCTCGCACCAACATTGCCCGCGAGCTTCGAGCGTGGCGACGAGATCGGCTTTTGCAAAACTCAGGAGCGGTCGGACGAGACGAACGGCGCAACGCGTCTCCGCGCGGGCAAAGTCGAGCGGCCGATCGACAGCCATGCCGCTGAGCCCGCCGACACCCGTGCCGCGCTGCAGCCGCATGATCAGTGTTTCCGCCTGATCATCGCGATGATGCGCCGTCACGATCGCTGCCGGCGCATGCGCCGACCATGCCGATGTAAAATCCTCGAGCAGACGATAGCGCGCATTGCGTGCGGCATCGGCTAGGCCGGACACCGGTTTCGCGTCGTCCCAGGTCAGCGTTTTGTGGGCAACGCCAAGCTCACCGCAGAGGCGCGCGACGACGAGCGCTTCATCCGCCGCCTCACGGCGCAGGCGGTGATCGACCGTGACGACGCGCATGTCAGGCGAGGTAAGCCCGTGCTCGGCCCGGCGCAGACGCCACTCGTGCAAGAGGACCAACAGCGCCATGCTGTCGGCCCCGCCCGAAACGGCGAGCACGATCCTGTCGAATGCGGCGAGCCTCGCAAGTGCCGCGTCTGCTTGCCGGTCGCTGATGCCGCGCGCGATGGCGGTCATGGCGCCTCACTTCACTGTTGACGGCTAGCGCCGCGCTCAACCGTCATGAGCAGCCAACCCGCTGACGTTCGGATTGAGCGCGCGTTTTTACACTTTGGGCGGCGTTGGGAAACTTGCTGCTGAGTTCAGCATATGATGAGCACGCAGCATCCTTTTGACCCAAACGATCCAGTGACATCGCGAGCTTCAGCAGACTGTCGGCGGCCTTCGGACTTTGCGCATAGGTCTGATAGCCCTTCAAGAAAGATGCTGCCGCCGCCTTGTACTGGCCGCGCACGAAATGCGATTCGCCGAGCCAATACTGGGCATTTCCTGAAAGTGAATCGCTGGGAAAACGCGTCAGAAAATCGCTGAAAGCCGTCTCGGCGGCGCCGTAGTCGCGCTGCAGGAGAAACCCGTAGGCGGTTTCGTAAAGCTGCTTTGGCTCGACGCCATCGTTGGCCGGCGGCAGAGCAGCCGTCGCGACACCGGGTGGATTGGCGCCGGGCGCAAGCGGCGGCGGTGACTGACCGCCGAACGTCGTTTGGCGATCGCCGCCAATCAGGCCGCCGATGGCATCGGAATTTTCCGTCACGGTGGTGGCGCCAAATCCGCCATCACCCTGCGGCGATGGCAGTGCCGCTGCCTCGGCTGTCGATTGCGTCGACGACGGAATATCCGATCGGCGCGGTGTGCCGCCCAGCGAGCGCACCTGATCGGATAGCTGTTGGACCTGAGATGACAGCTGGCGGACTTGCGACTCAAGACCGTCGACGCGAATGCTGTCGCCGTTGCCGCCGCCGGATTTGAAACTTGGTTGCGCCGCGCCGCCCGATTTCGCCAGTGACTCAAGGGTGCCGACGACGACTTGCATGTCGACGAGTTGCTCTTCGAGACTTTCGACGCGAGATTTCAAGCCCCCGTCCGCACTCGACGCTGCTGCCGCCGGCGCCGATTTAGCTGCAGGTTTTGCATCCCTGGCATCGTTCACTTGGGCGTTGACCGCTGGTGCGAACCCCAATGCCGCCAAGGCCAACGTGGTCATGAACGCGCCGGCAATTGCGCACGTCCATGAGGTTTTGTTGTGCGGGCGTTTGACGGTTTGAGCCATCGTCGTGTCTGTCTCCATGCCCATCACGGGCCGCTGCAGTGGTACGTCGCTGCGGTCGATTGCGAGGCGGCGAACGGCGGGCCACTGAAGCTATATGTTTTAGCGGATTTCTTCGGCATGGCGCCAAGCTTTTTCGTCTCTCCCGCACTACCCGCAAACACCCGGAGGCACTTTCGGCCGCCGCGGACCGGCGCGATTACCGCTCGGCTGTGTCATTGGCCTGCTGCGCATAGCCCAGCAGTGATTCCGTGTGTCGATTTTGGGCCTTACAAAGAGATTCGCGGCAGACAGCGAGCGGATCGCGGTCGCCGCGCGCTTCGATGAAAATTTTATCGTCGGCAATCCCTGCTGCGAGGAGACGTTGGCGCACGGCCTCGGCACGACCGCTGGAAAGGACAAGAGCTTGTGCGGCACTGCCACCATCATCGGCACGGCCGATCAGCGTCACAACGAGGCCCGGTTGCGACTTGATCCATCTGGCCTGCTGGTCGAGCGTGGCACGGGCCCTGGCGCCGATGACGTCACTGTTTTCTGCAAAGAACACGCGATCGCCGGCCTCGAGCAAAAATCGCCGGCGCAACTCGTTCAATTGCATCGTCATCGCTTGCCTCGGCCGGGCCGTTCCGCGATCGGCGGCGTTGCGGCTTTTCTCCTGCAGATCTTCAAGCTCAAGCGCGCCGCGACCGGCCTCGACAGTGCCGGGATAGGTCAATTGCAGCTGATTGAAAAACTGCCGCGCCAAATCCGGCTGGTTGTCAGCCAAGGCGTCGAGCCCATCTTGCAGCAGCTCTTCAGCTGCGTCGGGGGGCGCCGCTTTGCTATCGGCGGCGATGGACGACTGAACAAATGGCGTTGACGCCACGACGCCCGGCATACCGGCGGCTATCGCGACTGCGCAAATGATCGCCGTAACCGGGCGGGCCAACGCGTTCCTCACGCGCCAGTAGACCGGCTTACAAAGACTTGAAAGGTACGCGCGCTCTCTTCTCATAACACCTGCCGGGACGACCCGCGTCCTTGTCAGTTGTTGTCCGCATATTGGGGCTAAAGCTTGGCCTTCGCACTGCGGTTAACTTTGCGCAGCGAAACAGCGCAAATTTCCCACAGCACATCGAGCGACGCCCAGTTCTGCCGGGGCAAGGAAAAGGCCTGCATAGTAATCATATATCTTAAGGCGGAGCCCGGGAGCCCGCTCTAACGACACGCCGGGTGGGTCAGTGACCAACGCGCAAACACGGTTTGACCACTTTGCCGCGCGCTATCGGAAAGTCCCGATCGTCGCACCGCATCGGCCGTGTCAGCGCATTGGCTAGCGCTGGCTGACCTGTCCGCCCGTGTTGAGCACCGTCTGCGCGCGCCGGTTCTGCGACCAACACGAGATGTCGTTGCAAACCGCGACCGGACGTTCCTTGCCATATGAGATCGTGCGAATGCGCTGCGCACCGATGCCGTTTTGAGCCAGGTAATTACGAACCGACGTGGCGCGCTTAGCACCGAGTGCGATGTTGTACTCGCGCGTGCCGCGCTCGTCGGCGTGACCCTCGATGGTAATCGTATATTGCGGATACTGCTGCAGCCACTGCGCCTGCTTCGACAAAATCTGCTGACCTTCCGGCGTCAGATCGGTCTGGTCCGTCGAAAAGTAGACAATATCGCCGACGTTCTGCGTAAAATCGCGCTGAGAACCGGGCGTTGCCGACCCGTACTTGCCGCCACCCAGCGCGCCGTCCGGTTGCAATTCTTTGTTTGCCGCACAAGCACCCAGATTGAGCGCCAGGGCCGCGACAGCCGCCAATCGAAGCAGCGGGAGGGGCGCAGTGAAGGCGAACATCCGTATTCCTCTCGATTCAATTGAGCACGTAAAGGCCGTTGCCTATGGCTCAAACTGGTGGAGCGGGTGTGAGCACCGCCCGTAATCATCGTGGTAGGCGTAGCCGTTCGATCCGCCGAAAATGTGGCCGCGCTGATATGGGCAACGCTCTGCGCATCAGCGATGGATTACGCCTCGACGTGAAACTCATGTCCGCGATTCGAACCGTTACGCGACGTGGTACGCTTGTTATCGACAACGCAACGCCTACTGCTTGGACAGGTCCGGAGAAGCATCGGTCCGGGCCAAAACTCGATGCAACGGTATGCGATTTCCAGGTCGTTCCCCTGTGGCCAAATCAGCGAATTCACAGCAAATGTGTGATAGCGCTGCAGAATACAGGACTTGATACAGGGCTGGGGTCGATACCGCTTTGCCCCGCATGATGGTCCGACCCTCGTTCTTTGCTTCCGGAAAAGTTGGAACCGGTTTTCCGAACAGAAGCGCGCACTCCAGTGCGGGCCTTTTGCCGCGACCCGGGCGCTTGGTCGCATCGCCGCTTTGGGGTCCGTAACTTGCGAGGGATGATCGCACGCGACTCACCTCAGCGTTTCGCGCGCAAACCAACACCTGTTATTCAGCGATAGACCCACCGTCGCGGCGGCGAGCACAGCCCCAAATAGCACAAGACCGAGATGACAGCGCTATGGGGCGCGGACAACTCGGTCTTGTTAGTCTGTTCGAATTACGTCAGACGTAAAGTGCTCTTAGCGAGCGACTTCAACGGCTGAAACATTCGCGCCAAGCTTCATCGGTGTGTGCTCAACTTCCTTGCGGCAAGCCCCAAGAGCAACAGCAGCGATAACAGTGGCGAGAACGATTGCGCCCTTCAT
>JAIEPV010000095.1 GCA_019748215.1 Hyphomicrobium sp. | reverse complement strand
GTCGATCGCGATATCATCGGCCAGAACGCTTTTGATGCCGAATGGCAATTTCACAACGCGCGCAACGCCCCCTTATTTGCCCCAAGGCGGCAACACCGCCAAGGGCAATAGTCATGTCGGCTCATTCGTCAAGGCAACCCGTTTCGCCGACTCCGTGGAAGGTTGGTTTGTTGTTCATCACACCGCGTGCTGCGCCTGCGCCAGTTTCTGGCGTTTAAGCACTAGCTTGCTCAGCGCCGCGACGTAGGCTCTAGCCGACGCCACCATCGTGTCGGGATCGGCCGAGCGGCCGGTCACGATACGTCCTTCTTCTTCCAGACGCACCGAAACTTCCGCTTGCGCATCGGTTCCCTCCGTCACGGCATGCACCTGATAGAGATCGAGCCGCGCGTCATGCGGCACGAGCATCTTGATGGCGTTAAAGGTCGCGTCGACAGGACCGTTGCCGGTACTCTGCACCGTTTTTGACTGGCCCTCGATCTCAAGCGTCAACGTGGCGGTTTGTGGACCCATCGTCCCGGCGATCACCGTCAGTGCCGTCACCTTGATGCGATCGTGCATATGCGCGACGCCTTCGTCGACGAGCGCTTCGATGTCTTCGTCGTACACGTGCTTCTTGCGGTCGGCCAATGCCTTGAAACGGTTGAAGGCGTCTTCCAGCGCATTGTCGCCGAGGCTGTAGCCCAAGTCTTTCAGCTTCGCCTTGAACGCGGCGCGGCCCGAGTGCTTGCCCATGACCAGCGACGACTTGCCGACGCCGACGCTTTCGGGCGTCATGATTTCATAAGTCTCGACATGCTTCAGCACGCCGTCCTGATGGATGCCGCTCTCGTGTGCGAAGGCGTTGCGACCGACAATCGCTTTGTTGTATTGCACGGGGAAATTGGTGACGGCTGAGACGAGCTTTGACGCCCGCGCCAGCATTTCAGATTTGACCCCGGTGCGATGCGGCAGCAAATCGTGCCGCGTTCTGATCGCCATCACCACTTCTTCAAGCGCCGCGTTGCCGGCCCGTTCGCCCAGACCATTGATCGTGCATTCGATCTGCCGGGCACCGGCGCGAACGCCCGCCAGCGAGTTAGCCACCGCCAAGCCGAGGTCGTCATGACAATGCGTCGAGATGATCACCTTCTCCATGCCCGGCACGCGATTGCGCAGCATCATGATGAGCGCGTAGTACTCTTCCGGCAGCGCGTATCCGACGGTATCGGGAATGTTGATCGTGGTGGCGCCCGCCTTGATCGCGGAGTCAACCACCCGGCACAGATAGTCGTGCTCGGTTCGCGTTGCATCCATGGCGCTCCACTCGACATCGTCAGTGAAGTTGCGCGCACGCGTCACCGACGAGATGACACGCTCATGCACTTGGTCGGCCGTCAGTTGCAGCTGATGCTGACGGTGAAGCGGCGACGTGCCGATGAACGTGTGAATGCGCCCGCGCCGCGCCGCCTTGATGGCGTCCCCTGCCCGATCGATGTCGTTGGCGCTCGCACGTGCCAAAGCGCAGATCACTGAATGCTTGGCGAGTTTGGCGATCTCCGCGACCGATTCAAAATCGCCGTCGGATGCGATCGGAAACCCGGCCTCGATCACATCGACGCCCATGTCATCGAGCAGTTCGGCGACTTGCAGCTTTTCTTCAAATGTCATCGTTGCGCCGGGGCATTGTTCGCCGTCGCGCAGCGTCGTGTCGAAAATGATGATTTGGTCGTCAGCTTTGACGATCGGCGGAGTGCCGCCCTCGGTCGTGTCGGTCATAGGTTTTGTCCTCACCGGCGCGAACCGCATCCAGGGTTCGCCGTCACGCATACAATGTGATTAAGCGTTTGATGATTGAGTGCTGCGCCATCCCCTGAACCCTCCCGGCATGCGGCCGGGCCACGCTGGCTCAGGGGCTGCTAAGCAAACGCTGGAGCAGGCAGCTGCGGCGATAGCTCGGCACGCGCGGCCAACGCCCGATGAAGGGAGAGCAGGCGCACACCTGTAGTCGACGGCACAGCATCTGGGTCCGCGGCGGGTTGCAGTGGTTTCCGGACCACGTCCGGTTACCCCGCCAATAAGCCTAAAGGCGCGGCGAAAAGCAAGAGACCGGGTGATGCCCGGCCCGCTAGCTAACGCGCCGATGCCGGCAATGGCAGGTGTCGCGCCTAAATCAGCAACCGCCCCTCGGCGACCCGGACCGAATGGCCGCCGATCCGCACCGTTTCAAGCCGGCCGCGCAAGACCGTCATCGTTAAGCTGATGTGGCTCGGGCGGCCCATTTCGAGGCCCTGCTCGATGGCACGCTTGTGGGTGCCGTCCGGCATGGCGTCGAACTCGTGCATCACCCTCGCAAACCCGATGGCCGCCGAGCCGGTCGCTGGATCTTCCGGGATTCCGATGTCAGGCGCCAGCATACGCGCATGGAACGACGACTGCGCCCTAACGCACTGCCGGGTATACAGATAGACGCCATCGACCGAGCGATCGGTGAAGGCGCGGGCCCAGTGCGTCGGCGCGATGCGGACCTTCGACATCGCTTCCAAATTGGCAATCGGCACGAAGGCATAGCGCGATGACCCATTGAGCAGCATCGGCTTGTAGTTCTCAAAACCGATCTCGTTGGGGATCAGGCCGAGGGCACCAGCCACTTCTTCGATCTCCGACATCGTGCCGACGGTTTCGGGAAGCTTGGGCGCGTCGAACTCACAGAAGGCGGCCCCACCCTGTCGCAAGCGCACCCCGACCCGCACGCTGCCAATGTCTTCTTCAAGCGCAATGATCGCATCCTGCTCGCCGTTGACGATCGGAGTTCTAAGCTCAGCCAACAGCGCCGCTGTTCCGATCGTCGGGTGACCGGCGAACGGCAATTCGCGACCGGGCGTGAAAATACGGATGCGCGCCGTATGGCCTGGACTGACGGCGTTCATCACGAACACGGTCTCTGACACGTTGAATTCGCGCGCGATGGTTTGCATGTCGGCCGACGAGACGTCGTCGGCGCCGAGCACGACCGCCAACGGATTGCCGCCGAACGCACGCTCGGTAAAAACATCGAGAATATGATAGTCGAGCGGCATATCGTTCTATCGTCCCTGAAACGCTGCAAAGATCAGCTGCGACCCTAAGAATTTCGCTCACGTGGGGCCGCGTTGCGACCACGTGAAAGCGGCGGCACCATGCGGCAGAGCATTTATTCAGCCAAGCAAAATCTCATCCCGGTGAGCCGTCGCGGCAATCGAAGATATGATGCAGCAGCCGGCGGGCATACTCAGGCATGGCGAGGTATTGCAGATCTTGCGCGCGGCGGACGGCGATAGCGCTTTCGAGTTCGCCGTCGGGATGCTCCGCAATGTAGCGGTTGATGTGCTCCAGCGTCGCAGCGGCTGGCAACGCTGCCCGGTAGCCGACCGCGATCGACAGATGCGGGCCGGCGCGTGTCACCCAATAGCCTGGCAATGCCTCGAGCGCATCACCATCCAATCCGGTTTCTTCCAGCACTTCGCGGTTGACGCTGCCGCGCAGATCGACACGCCCATCGGCCGCCACATCGTCGCCATCGACGAAACCGCCCGGTAAATAATACAGCCCGCTGTTCACTTGGCCGGTTCGCTGGCGTACCAGAACCACGGCATCGTCAGCCGTTCGAATGAGAGCCGAGCCGAAGGCATCGATGATGCCCACCGACGGAAAGCCACACGACCGCCAGTACAGGTAAGCTTTGAAGTCTACCTGGATCATCTCGGCCGTGAGCGTGTCGCCATCGCATCGCACCCGACGCGTCATGTGAACATTGCCGTTGAAATACATCGGCGACTGACGCACAGCATCGGCCCAATGGGTATCAATCGCCTCAGCGCGCGCCGTCGCATAGGACCATCGCGCGCCGGCAGCAACCCGCACATCGATCGTACTGAGGCGATAGACTCCATCGCGATCCAGCGGCGCGCTCGCCGGCAATGACCCTGCGCTGGCGCCCTCGGCATGCTCGTTCGTTGTCATCATTCAGCCTACAACCCGCCACAGCTGCTGCGAGCAGCCCGCTCAGGCCAAATGCTCTCCGCACTGATATTGCAACGAGTTAGCTCGACGCAAATGGGGAGAATAAATCGCGGCCTTACGATGCCCGTACTTTGGTCATCAGGTCGTCACGATCTCTGGCTTTTATCCGTTCGTCGACGTTGTCGCCGGGGGGCGACAGTCAAGGTCTCCCAGCACAGCTCAAGCCGGAGTTACCTTCCGGTGTGACAATTGAGTTTCGGGGCTTCGAGGCGCGTACCAATCCGTCTTGCTCAAGCTCCGCGAACAGTCCGAGTGCGTTGCGAACCGGTTTCAAACGGCTTTGCATCACTCAACGTCTCCGAGGATGCCGCGTTCGCGGCAGCATCGGGAACGGGCGGCGGAGGTCCCCGCTCCTCTGCCGCCCGTGTCGGCTCTGGTCTAAAGTATCGCCCGCGATACAAAGGATTAGGTTCCGACAGGACCGCTCGCGCTGCTGCACCGAAACCCTCCCCAAGAGAGCGGCAGCGCGAGTTCCCATTTCCACGCTACTGTTACGGTTGCGACGCCTGAATGTTTCGCAGTTCGTGGAC
The DNA here is from genome assembly GCA_019748215.1 of Hyphomicrobium sp. Lineage (GTDB taxonomy): Bacteria > Pseudomonadota > Alphaproteobacteria > Rhizobiales > Hyphomicrobiaceae > Hyphomicrobium_B. The sequence continues at coordinate 119 of JAIEPV010000095.1, read as the reverse complement.
GAATGTGTCGATTAAAGGCAGCCCGTGATCGTTGATCCACATTTGACGTAGTTGTTGAGCAGCTCCCACTGGCAGCAGGGCTCTTCTTTTTTGCACACCCAGACTTTGTGCAAGCCATC
>JAIEPV010000055.1 GCA_019748215.1 Hyphomicrobium sp. | reverse complement strand
GTCAATCCGGCCAACACAAACGCTGCAAGCTTCGATTCCTTCTCCGATCGGCAAGTCATGACAAGTCGTGAAGGTGTATCGAAGCGCATTTGGTCATTCCCAATTCAGGCTGAGGTCCCAGCTAGCAAATTCGCAGTCAGAGGCTGTCAGCATTGCGAGGCCTATTTTGCCGCCAAGAATGTTAAACAAGCGTTGCAGAAGGGATCGAATTGTGACGCTCGGGCCTAAGGCGCTTTCTATCCAAGGCTTTTTTATTCGGCGGCGGGTGGGGCCATGCGGCCGATCAGGGCCAAGTCGCTCACCGTAAAGTCGTCATCATTGGCCGCATCCTGGCGAGACGTTAGAATTTCGTTATGACGGTGCAGTGTCGTATCGGTGTCAATCGAGGCTGGCGAGCGCAGTGACGCAAAGCCACTCAGCGCCGACTGCAACGATGCTGGCAAGACGGCTTCACTCACCGGCAGGGTGATCGTCGCCGTTTCGCGGCTGAGCGTCACGTGCGCTCTTTGTCGATCTTGGCCCCGTTCGTGAGTTGCATCACTGCGCAGCGAGGGTTCGACAGCGCGGGACATCGGCACCACGCGAGCTTCATCCGACGACGTCTCGCGCGTATGAGCACGATGACCCGTGGCGGCGATCACCTCAACCTCGGCTTCCGGCAACGGCTGCGGCGCGGGCCACGGCACGCGCGGTCCTTGCGGCGCCGTGGCGTACGCGGGCGGCGCCGGTTGATACACCTGCGCATAGGGGCCAAAGCGCGTTTCATGTTCGGGATCGACCGGCTGCGGTGCCGGTTGACGACCAGCCCGCGACGCCCCGCGTCCGCGGCTGCTCGTTGACCCGCTCGCAGCGGATCTCTCGCGCCGAGGCGACGTGAACACCGATGCGGGTGCGCTTGCGTCCGTCGTTAGCGTCGGCTCGGTCGGTTCAGTTTCGACAGTGCGCGCGGGCGGCAAAACGTCGTGGCGGATTTGAGTCGCGCGTTCGCCATGCGCCGCGCGATCAGCGTGCACCGCCATCGTTGACGACGCGCGTTCCTGATGCTCGATCCGCCGGGCAGCGCCCATCACTGCGCCGAGAATGATATCCGACCACGCTCCATCGCTGAACTTGTAGACGCGAAACGCTTCGGACCCTGCAAACTTCGACCCTTGCCGAGCCAGCCGCTTTTGAATGCTCGACGTTGTCGGCAGCATCGTGCGCTTGAAGATTTTTTCCTTCTCAAAGCTGGCAAACAGGTTGGCCAGTAGTTGCGCCTCGACGCGCAGCGCTTCGCGTTGCTCAGGGTTGAGACGCGGCGGCGCATCGAGCGGAACGGCGACGTAATAATCTCCGTGCATATCGAAGACGACATGGCGGAAGATTTCGAAGTTCTCGCGCACCTGCCGGTCGCGATGAATCTCGTTGAACCGCGATAGGATCTGAATCACGGGGCCGCGCTCGGCAGCCTGCATCTTCGGCAGCAAGCCGGCGAGCCGGCCATTTGGCCGCTGCACCATCGACACGAGCAGCAGACACAAATCAACGAACAGCGCCACCGCGAGCGGCACATAATCGCGCTTCGACAATCCGCCTTGTTCCGCGTCTCCAACGCGCAATGCTCCGGCCGCTTGACCGCTCGCGCCGGTTCCTTCGACCGATTGCACCGCGCGCTTCTGCAACTCGCGCAACTCGTCCGCTGACGGCGGCATCTTGAACGCCAGCAAACCGTAGAACGTCGTCGTCAAACGGCGGAAAGCCTCGATCGTCGCTTCCGATCCTTCGACGGCGGCGATCTCGGGTTTGCTCAGCACCGGCAATTGATCGATGGCTTTGACGACGCCGCGCAAGGCGGTTTGCAACTGCGCATCGGGGCACGAAATGGCCGCGCCGCGTTGGTCCGTCACTGTAGACCGCTCGGCACGGTCGGCCAGATCGCTGCGGATCTGGCGCAATTGCGGATCGGTGCGGAAGGCGTTGAAGCCTGTCACCGTCAAATCTAATTTGCGGCCAAGCGCCCGCATGAACTCGTTGCGCGTGCCGGTCTTGGCGTCGAAGGTCGATGCATCGGCCGTGGTGATTTTCAGCAGATCGACGTCGAGCGCCGACAGATCACCTTTCACAGCGCCAACGCGGCCTTTGACGAATTCCGATGCAAACGTGAACCGCTGCGCGTCTTCATCACGCATCTTGCGGCGCGGGCCGTCGCCCGGCTTCGAGTTCGGGCACGACGTTCCCTTGGTGCGCTCGATCTCGGCCTTTTCGTTGGAGACGGAGGTGAGCTGCACCAGCGTCGCCTGCAACTGTTCGAGCCGTGTCGATGCCGCCTGCAAAGAATTCTGCACTTGGCTGACGGCGCTTTCGGCCGACCGAGAGGCTTCACCCCGGCTCTCCAAAACTTTCCAATAGAAGCCAAATCCAAAGCCAACCGAAATCAGCGTCAGAAAAACGTAGCCGATCGCATAGAACAGCTTGGTGATGAATGGATGCGGTTTGAACAGCTGATCGAGCAGCCAGATGACCATGATCATCAGCATGGCCACCGAAAAGCCGATGATCATCCGGTGGATGATCGGCAAGTCGCCCATGTTGGCTTCGATCAGTTCGAGCATGCCAACATAAGTGGCAACCCACGACAGCAACCCGAGGCCGGCGATCAGAACCGTGCGCTTCCAATCGCCGGCCGGTTTCGCGATCTCATCGTTGGCGGATTGCGTGGGCCATGCCGTAAGCGTCGAAGCCCTCTGCGTTGCGCGGTCGATGCCGTCCAAGTCCCGGTGAAGTTCCCCGTTAAAGTTCATGTCCCGCCACCCAACGCACCTGATCTGCTGCGCGCAACACTCGGCTGGCGGTGAGCGTTTTTAATGTCGCAACTGCGGCTGACGGGTGGCGGCATCGGAGAAGATTGCGCCCGTCGTCACCGTCGCGGCGTCTGCAAATTTAAAGCGATCAGTTGAGATTGAGCGGCCGCATCGGCTGTTCGCTGATCACGCGCCGTGCGTCATTGCGCGGCTGAGCGTTGGATGCGATCGGTTGCCTCGCGTCCGGCCGGCGCGGGGCGCGCGGCAACAAGTCGGGTCTTGGATTGGCCTTCGATGCGCGCTCAAGATCGGCCAGCAGGTCTTCGAGCAGCGGCGCCGCCACTTGCCCTGCGTGCAGGTTGCGCGCGAACGGCGTGCCGGGCGAACCGCTTCCCACCAGAACGACATAGGAGTAAGCGGCACCATTAGCGAATTGCAGTCCGCCCGTGATCCAGGCATCGACGGTCGCGTTCGGATCGAGCGTCACTTGCGTTCCGGTCTTGGCGAAATGCAGACGCAGATCGCCGCGCCGGTGCGCGCACCACGCTGCCAATGTTTTGAGCGTTCCGTAGGCGGTTCCGGCGGATTGATAACACAACGGCGCTTCGAGCAGTGTTCGCAACAACGGCCCGGCGGAGGCTTTGATCAGATCCTTCGGCTTCAGCGGCGGTTGTGCAGCTACAGCCACTCCGGCCGCGCCATCGCCCTTGAAGGTGTAGTCATATGCGGTGATCAAGCTCGGCATTTTGAGCGGCTTTGCGCCCTGTCCGATCAGCGATGCCAGGATCAAGGCCGACATGTAATGCACGGTCCTTGGTGCGCCGCCGATCTGGCCCAGGACAACAGCCGTCGAGGGCGGCGTGCCGCCCACCTCAGCGGCGGGCGGCATCGCGAATCCAAAGCCATCGATCAATTTGCGCATGCGGGGCTGGCCGAGCAATGCCGCGCGTGCGATCAGCGGATTGTTGAGCGAGCAGGCGAACGCCACAATGGCGCGACGCCCCTGCCGCAGCGATCCGCCTTTGGCGCACGTGTCGAGCCCGGCGGCCGGCGCTTCGCTGTCGACGTACAGCGTGTCGGCGCTGTCCTTGCCTTCGTTGGCGATGGCGACGGCTGCCAGCATCTTCCCGGTCGACGCAATCATGCGGCCCTCGGCACTCGGTTGGTAGAGCCCGGTGCCCGTATCGCGCGCCGGCCACGAACCGAAATACGGTGCGGTCTCGCCGGTCTCGTAATAGCGGACGATGTTGCCGCTCGCGTCGGCGGCGACCACGACGACATTTGGCAGCATTTTGTCCGGCGCTACCTTCGCCGGATCGAGCGTGAAGGCTGGGTCGAGCTGGCTTTGCCAACGCCCGTCGAGCGCCGCCAGCCTGGCCTCGATGGTTTGGCGAAACGCAAGGTTGTCGCCGACATCGAATGTCGTCGTGACGCCGCGCACATAATCGCGCCAGCCAAAGCCGTAGCGCTGCTTCATCTCTTCGCGCAGCCCAAAGCGCGCCGACGGCATCAGAACGTTGGCCCGAATGACCGGGTTGGCCTGCGCCCGCTTGGCATCGTTGGGCGCGAACCGATCGAGGGCTTCTTGCAGTTTTGGGCGCACCTTTGGATCGGGCGGTCCGCCGCCGAGCGCCATCAGCTCGAACACAACCGCTTTCTGCTGTGCTTCATCCGTAATCAGCTTTTCCGCACACGTCCGGGCCCTGACTTCGGTGATATAGCGCCAGCGATCGAGGCGCACTTCGTTCAGCTTGTCGCCGCCTTCGAGTAGAATGATCGGCTTGTTGACGGCCGAGGCCAGCACGAATTGTTCAGCAGTGCTCAGATCCTTGGCTTCTTTGCCAAACACGATGCGGCTCGTCACTTCGACGCCGTGCAGCGGCTGGCCGCCGGT
>JAIEPV010000126.1 GCA_019748215.1 Hyphomicrobium sp. | reverse complement strand
AACGCTGAACCGGCACGTACTCAATACGAATCGTTCCCATAAAAACCCTCTAAATCCGCGACTGAAATTTGCGCGGTACGCTGGTTCAAACAAACCGATCCGACGCGGTCGGATCGCTGAGGCGATGGTCTGACACGGGCTAAAATGAGCGCCGTTCAGCAGAATGGTACGGCGGTTAGACATATGTTGATTATAAATACGCGCCAAAACTTCCATGCCCGCGCGAAATTTTCAACCTAAAATTGTATTTTTTAAGCGCGAGTTCCCGTCGATGTTGACTTGGAACCGCGCAGTGCCACGACCCAAACACGCCTTGCGTGTAAACATTGAGGCGCGCGCCGCCCGCTTCCCTTGACGGCTGTCGGCTTGATCCGCATAGCTTTTGACGGTGGCGCGCCGGGTTTTTGTCAGCCATCGGCCCCGTAGCTCAGCTGGATAGAGCAACGGTTTCCTAAACCGTAGGTCGCGTGTTCAAATCACGCCGGGGTCGCCAGCGCGGTGGCGGCTTGGTGGTACCGGCTGGGCTCGAAGCGTCAGCCTCGCCCATGGCTTCGAAAGGTAAGACGCGCCGATGGCGGCTAAGATCGAGGTCGCGATTGCGGATCAGAACCCGGTGGTGCGCGCCGGGCTCGAGACTTTGGTCATCCGTGACGGCCGCTTCGACATCGCCGGCGTGTTCGCCTCCGGCGCGCAACTGATCGACGCCATCCAAAAACGCCCCATTGAAATCGCCATCGTCGGCTGGGCCCTGCCCGACATGAGCGGCGGCGAGGTACTGGCCCGCGTTAAACGCGAAAAATGGCCAACGCGGGTCATCATCTACACCGGCGAGCGCAGCGGCGATGTACTGCGCCACGCCATCAAAAGCGGGGCTTGGGGTTTCGTCTCGAAAACCGAAGAGCCGCAGGTTTTGCTCGAAGCTGTCGTTGCCGTGGCGCGCGGCCGCTTGTCGCTGCCCTACGTCGATATCGACATGTTGAATTACGATCCGCTCGAAGGTCTGACATCGCGCGAGCGGGAATTGCTCGGCGCGCTCGCCAACGGCTGGACCAATCTGCAGATCGCGGCCCGCACCGGCATTTCGCGCAACACCGTCAAATATCACCTGAAAAATCTCTACGATAAACTCGGCGTTTCAAACCGGGCGATGGCGGTTGCGCTGCATATGTCAGCCAGCCGTCCACCGCAGTAGCCGAGACGCACGATTTTGTTGTGCGCTGCACGCGCGCGAAGCGGGTAGTGCTGCCTACCCAACGGCCCCCGCCAGCCTCCCCACATGGGTGTTGCGCCAGGTCGTGCGACGCCCCAATAGCTAAGGCGTAAATTAAGTCTTGCGCCCGATCCTGCGAGCGGGCCCGAGACCATTCAATCGCATGTCGAAACATTCGCCTCCGAACACGCTCGGGGCTTTTTCGATGTGCTGAACGGCAACTCGCCATAAAACGCAGCGCGGAGAAACGCCCATGACGGTTACGCCTCATCTCTTCATTCCCGGCCCGACGACGATCCCTGACCGTGTGCGCATGGCCATGAACCTTCCGATGGAAGACATGCGCAGCGCCGAATATCCCAAACTAACGCTGCCGATTTTTGAAGACATGAAGAAAGCCTTCAAAATGAAGGACGGGCGCGTGTTCCTGTTCCCATCGTCGGGGTCAGGCGCCTGGGAATCGGCGATCACCAACACGCTCGCCGTCGGCGATAAAGTTCTGATGAGCCGCTTCGGTCAGTTCTCGCTGCTCTGGGTCGATATGGCCGAACGCCTCGGCCTCAAAGTGGTTCTGTGTGACGAAGAGTGGGGCACGGGCGTGCCGCTCGAAAAGTATGCCGACATTCTCGCCAAGGACACCGCGCACGAAATCAAGGCCGTGTTCGCAACTCACAATGAAACCGCAACCGGCGTCTCAAGCGATATCGCCGGCGTCCGTAAGGCGATGGATGCGGCCAAGCATCCGGCGCTGTTGATGGTCGATGGCGTGTCGGCGGTCGGCTCGCTCGATATGCGCATGGGTGAATGGGGCGTCGATTGCTGCGTCTCGGGTTCGCAGAAGGGCTTCATGCTGCCGACGGGTCTTGGCATTCTTGCCGTCAGCCAGAAAGCGCTCGACGCCAACAAGTCGCTCAACGGCCGCATGAACCGCTGTTACTTCTCGTTCGAAGACATGATCAAAACGAATGATCTCGGATACTTCCCATACACGCCAGCGACCCAACTTATCCGCGGCCTTCGCACGTCGCTCGATATGCTGTTCGAAGAGGGTCTCGACAACGTTTTCGCACGCCACACACGCCTTGCAACTGGCGTTCGCGCTGCTGTCGACGCATGGGGTTTGAAGCTCTGTGCAAAAGAGCCGAAGTGGCATTCTGATACGGTCTCGGCGATCTTCGTCCCCGAAGGCATCGATGCGAACGCCGTGCTCAAGACAGCCTACTATCGTTACAACACATCGCTCGGCACCGGCCTCAACAAGGTCGCCGGCAAGGTGTTCCGCATCGGCCACCTCGGCGCGCTTGATGAGTTCATGGTCGGTGGCGTTTTGTTTGCCGTCGAAATGGCGCTGAAGGATTGCGGCGTCAACATCAAGCTCGGTTCGGGTACGGGCGCGGCGGCTGAATACTTCAGCAAGACCGCCACCAAGTCGGCAACCGGCGTCACGGCGCCCGCCGCCGCCAAGGCCGCTTAAAGAACGAAGGGCGCTGGACCGCAGAGTTCAGCGCCCTTTTTACGTTCCGCGCATGTTCGAAATGACCGCGCGCTCCGGCGTGCCGGTGCAAAGCCACAAAAACAAAACTCCAGATGGAAGGTTACGCCTGATGAGCTACACGCTTTACCCGCTCCGCAAACAGCGCCTGCAGCGCTCCTACCTCGCGGTTCCGGGCTCCAATCCGACCATGATCGATCGCGCCCTGAAGAGCGCCGCCGACTACGTGTTCCTTGACTGCGAAGACGCTGTCGCGCCGCCGGAAAAAGAGCAGGCCCGCAAGAACATCATTCAGGCGCTGAACGATCTCGACTGGAAGGGCAACGGCAAGAGCGTGTCGGTGCGCATCAACGGCCTCGACACGCACTACATGTATCGCGACGTCGTCGATATCATGGAGCAGGCCGGAGCGAAGCTCGACACCATCCTCATTCCGAAGGTCGGCGTACCGGCCGACGTCTACACGGTCGAGTGCATCGTCAGCCAGATCGAAGTCGCCAAGGGCTTGAAAAACCAAGTCGGTACCGAAGCGCTGATCGAGACACCGCTCGGCATGGCCAACGTCGAAGCCATCGCGTCGGCCAACAGCCGCTTGGAATCGATGCATTTCGGCGTCGCCGACTACTCGGCCTTCAACAAGGCCCGCACCGTCGTCATCGGCGGTTTGAACCCGGACTACCCGGGCGACCAATGGCACTTCCCGCTGTCGCGCATGACCGTCGCCTGCCGCGCCTTCGGCCTGCGTCCGATCGACGGCCCGTTCGGTGGCATCGACGATCCGGAAGGCTACAAGGCTGGTGCGCGTCGCGCGGCGGCTCTTGGCATCGAAGGTAAGTGGGCCATTCATCCCTCGCAGATCGAACTCGCCAACGAAGTCTTCTCGCCGACAGCGGCGGAAGTCACGCGCGCGGAACGCATTCTGGTGGCTTTGAAGGAAGCTGAAGCGCAGGGCAAGGGTGCAGCCTCTTTGGATGGCAAGATGATCGACGCCGCATCTGAAAAGATGGCGAAGAACCTGCTCGTCACGGCGGCCTCCATCAAAGCTGCCGAAGCCGCGCGCGCCAAATAAGTTTTCAGATCGTCATTTTTCTTTTCTCGTTCAGGAGGTCCACGCATGGACATTCATGAGTACCAAGCCAAAGAACTTCTCGCGAAGTTCGGCGTTCCGATCCCGCGCGGCGGCTTAGCCTACAGCCCCGAGCAAGCCACCTACCGCGCCAGCGAAATGGGCGGCGTTGTCGTCGTCAAGGCGCAGATCCATTCCGGCGCGCGCGGCAAGGCCGGTGGCATCAAGGTCTGCAAAAACGAAAGCGAAATCGAAGCCGCGGCTGAATCGATGCTCGGCCGCAAACTCGTTACCACGCAAACCGGCCCGGCCGGAAAGCTGGTGTCGCGTTTGTACATCGAAGAAGCGACCAACATCGACAAGGAACTCTACCTCGGCTTCGTCATGGACCGTGCGGCTGAGCGCATCATGGTCGTTGCGTCGGCGGCCGGGGGCATGGACATCGAGGAAATCTCGGCCAGCCAGCCCGACACCATCATCCGCGTCAACGTCGACCCGGCTGTCGGCATGCAGCAGTTCCAGGCGCGCGAGATCGCGTTTGGCCTCGGCGTCGATCCCGAAATCGTCAACAAGCTCGTGCCAGCCATCATGGGCTGCTATCGCGCCTTCCGCGATCTCGATGCAACGATGCTCGAAATCAACCCGATGGTGATTTCGAAGGAAAAGCAGGTCCTCGCCCTCGACGCTAAAATGTCGTTCGACGAAAACGCGCTGTTCCGCCGTCCGCACATCGCCGAACTGCGCGACAAGAGCCAGGAAGACCCGCGCGAAACTTACGCCTCGGATCGTGGCCTTGCTTACGTCGGCCTCGATGGCGATATCGGCTGCGTCGTCAACGGTGCCGGCCTTGCCATGGCAACGCTCGACATGATCAA
>JAIEPV010000072.1 GCA_019748215.1 Hyphomicrobium sp. | reverse complement strand
GACCGCCTCACCCCACGTCACGTCATTGGTCAAGCTGCAGCGGCTTAAGTCGCTACATCATCTCCGAACAGAGCCAGCGTAATCCGTAGCCTATCTATCCATAGATAGACAGTCATTTCTCATTGAATGACGCACAGCACAGGACATGACGCATGAAAATTTATGAGTACAGAGGATTTCCAAACCCGGCGCGCATCCGCATCGCGTTGGCAGAAAAAAACATGACGGACCGAGCCGAATTCATTGCGGTCGACGTGCCGAAGGGCGAGCACAGGACGGCGGAATTCTTGGCCAAGAATCCGTCGGGCACCGTGCCAGCCCTGGAAATGGAATGCGGCACCGTGATTTCCGAATGCACCGCCATCACAGAATACATCGACCATCTCGATGGCCGGCCAACGCTGACCGGGGCGACGCCAAAAGAGCGTGGCATTATTCACATGATGCAGCGGCGTGCCGAGACGGGGTTGCTCGACGCCGGAACGAACTATTTCCACCACGCGACGCCGGGGCTTGGACCCAAGCTTGAACTTTATCAAAACAAAGAGTGGGGCGAAAAACAGCGCGAGCGCGTTTTGGCTGGAATGGCTTATTTCAATACGGCGCTGGCTCATCAGCCCTATCTCGCCGGCTCGGACTTCAGCATGGCTGACATCACCGCCATCACGGGCATCAATTTTGCAGAGTTTGTCGGCATCAAGATCCCGGACGATCACACCAACCTGAAAGCGTGGCGCGAGCGGGTTGCGCAGCGCCCGAGCTTGGCGGCGCAATGATAGCTGGGTTGTGATCGCGCGATGATCCTTAACGCGGATATGTCGGTTCGCGTTGCGGTTCACGCTGCAACGCAGGCATGGTCGTCCTCGCCGATGGCGGGTGTCGAACGGCGCATGCTCGACCGTGTCGGCGGCGAGGTCGCTCGCGCAACGAGCATCGTGCGTTATGCGCCGGGCAGCACATTTTCGCCCCATCGGCACGACGGTGGCGAAGAATTTTTCGTGATCGACGGCGTCTTTGAAGACGAGCACGGCGATTATCCGGCCGGAATGTATTGCCGCAACCCGCCGGGGACGAGCCACACGCCTGGCTCGGCGGTCGGCTGCACGATGCTGGTCAAACTCTGGCAATTCGATTTGCAAGATCGCACGCCATTTAAAATCGACGCGGCGCGCGCCGTGCCGGTTGCGTGCGCACACCGGCCTGGCGTTGAAACAATCGCGTTGTTCGATGATGCGCGTGAGCACGTCCGCCTCGAAAGCTGGTCGCCGGGACAACGCATTCACGTCGACGCGGTGGGTGGCATCGAAGTCTTGGTGCTGTCGGGGGGCTTTGAAGAGGGCGGCGACGCGTTCGTCGAGATGTCATGGCTGCGGCTGCCCGTTGGCTCCAAACTACAGGCTGTGACCGGTCCGGCCGGGTGCCGGATCTGGATGAAGGAGGGTCATCTGCGTCACGCGAGCGATCGCCAACCATTTTGGCCGATGGTCGATCCGCGTTAGCCAACACCACAAATTGCAAACACAGGCGAGCCCGACGGCGTCATGTCGCCCCGCCGGATGCAACGGGTGCTGGGTGCGGCTAGCGCTTTCCTTCGTGACGGTCAAACCCACGCTGGCTTTGGTCAAGTGGAAACCGGCTGTAAAATTTAGGATGTTCGCTCGGTACGAAGGTTCGGCGAGAGGACAATATCGTTGACCAATGATCCCCTTCCGGTCTCCGCTGCGACCAACGATGGATTGCAGCGCTTGGCGATGCGGGCGATGAAACGCTACGCGCTTCCAGACGGATGCACCGCGCGTCTCATCAACGTGTCCGAAAACGCTACCTTTCGCATTGATGGTCCGCGCTCGGATCTTCGATGGGCGCTGCGCGTGCATCGCGAGGGCTACCATTCACGCGGCGCGATAGCGTCAGAGCTGGCGTGGTTGACCGCGCTGCGACGTGAGCATGCGGCGCTGACGCCGGTTCCAATCGCAGGTCGCGACGGCGATCCTATTCAAACGATTGCCGGAGATGAAAGCGTTGGGGCCCGCAACGTCGTTTTGTTTGCCTGGGAAGACGGCCACGAACCGGCGTCATCAGATGTTGCTGGATTCGAATTACTCGGCGAAACGGCGGCGCGCATGCACGCCCATGTCAAAGGGTGGCGTCGGCCACCGTGGTTTCAACGCCATACCTGGGATTTCGATACCAGCCTCGGTGAAGTGCCGCACTGGGGGCGTTGGCGCGATGGCATGGGCATGACGGACGATAATCGCACTGTCTTCAATGAAACGGTGGCGGTGATCGGCCAGCGCCTGGAGCAGTTCGGCAAAGGAGCTGAGCGCTTCGGCTTGGTCCACGGTGACATGCGTTTGGCCAATCTGCTGATGGATGCGGGCCGCGTCAAAGTCATCGATTTCGATGACTGCGGGTTCTCGTGGTATCTCTACGACTGCGCCACGACCGTTTCCTTTTTCGAGCATGCACCCGAAGTGCCCGAACTGCTCCGCGCCTGGGCTCGCGGCTATCGCCGCATCGGCATGCTGAGCGCCGAGGATGAGCGCGAGATCGAGACCTTCGTGATGCTGCGTCGCCTGCTTCTTGTGGCGTGGATCGGTTCGCATTCCGAGACCGAATTGGCGCAATCGATGGGTGTCGCCTACACGCAGGGGACAGTGCCTCTTTGTCAAAGCTACCTGTCGCGTGTCGCGCCCAGTCGCGCGACTTCGATCGTGGCGCCGACCGTGTCGAAGCCCGGCTTGTGGACGCGCCTATTCGGCTAACCCAATCCGGGGCCTTGATTTAAGCGCGATCACAGCGGGCAACGGTTAATACGCCTGCCGCTTGACCGACTTGATGCATCTGTTAGCGTTTAGCGTGCAATGCAGCGATTGCGTGGGGTCTCATGGCAAGCGCCGACAGCGACCGAACGATGCTCGGACAATCGACCGCTCCCGGCAAGGGCGGTCCGTCGATTTTGGCGGCGGCCGCGACCGGCATCGTTGCCGACATCGAACGCCAGCGTGGCGATATCGATCGTATCTTCGGCAATGCCGGGATCGCGCCGGAGATGGCTGGACTTCCGACGTTGAAGTTGAGCCTGCACGCATTCTGCCGGCTGTTCGAGCAGAGTTCGCGGCTGACGCGCAACGATAATTTCGGGCTCTGGTTCGGCAATCAGTTTGACGCCCGCGACTTGGGGCTCTGGGGTTATGCGGCACTCTCAGCCCCAACGCTCGGCGAAGCGCTTGCAACGCTGATTGAGCTTTTGCCGCTGCATCAGGAATCAACCTCGATGCACTTGCAGCCTGAGCACACCGGCCTGATGCGCCTCGACTATCGCATTGAATGCCCGCAAATCGTCGAGCGGCGACAAGATGCGGAGCTTTCGCTCGGCATGTTCTTGAATGTCATGCGTGAAGCGCTCGGCGTGTCATGGTCCCCGGAAGAAGTGCATTTCGAGCATCCCAAACCTTCAGGTTGGCGTGACCATCAGCGGGCGTTTGGCGCGCCGGTCTTCTTTTCTCAGCCCTCCAATGCCCTGTTGTTCAAACCGCACTGCCTGGCGATGGCGATGCCGGCGAAAGACGCGCGTCTGTTGCTCGCGATGCGCCTTTGCCTCGTGCGCCTGAACCAGAGCGATGCGGCACGCGTCTGCGTCTCCGATTTGGTCAGCAGCGCGGTGCGCGCCCGGCTACCCGATGGCTGTCCGCCGTTGGAGCTGATCGCCGCCGAAATTCGCCTGTCGCTCAAGACGGTGAAGCGGGAGCTGCGGCGCGATGGCCTCAGCTATAAGGATCTCGTCGAAAAGACGCGGCATGATTTGGCATTGTCGTACATTGGCAAACATCAACTGCCGATTTCCGAGATCGCTCTGCTTCTCGGCTACTCCGAACTGTCGGCCTTTAGTCGTGCCGTGCGACGCTGGACCGGTCATTCGCCGCGCGCACTGCGAGCGCAGCTCGATTCCCAGCGTGACGCTTAACTCAGGTATTTAAAGCGTCCATGCTTTCCGGCAGCGTCTGGCCGCCATCGACAACGATGGTTTGTCCGGTAATGTAGGCGGCTTCCTTCGAAGCTAAAAACAACGCTGCGTATCCGATGTCTTCGACGGTACCGAGTTTTTTCAGCGGCACCGAAGCGGCCATCGAATTCTGATAGGCTTCGCCGAGCCCGATCAAGCCTTCCGTCAAGATGTTGCCCGGCAGCACGGCATTGACGGTGATGCCGTACTTCGCCACTTCGATGCATGCGGTGCGCATGAAGCCGAGCTGACCGGCTTTCGATGCGCCGTAGTGGGTCCAGCCGGGAAAACCGGTGATGGGGCCGGTGATCGACGAGGTGATGACGATGCGCGGCTGGTCTGATGCCTTCAAGTACGGCAAGCAGGCTTTGACCGGCAGAAAGGTGCCTTTGAGATTAGTCGCCATGACGTGATCCCAGTCCTCGGCTGAGAGATCCTCGATCTTGCCTTGCGGAAAAATGCCGGCGTTGGCGCACAGGATGTCGATGCCGTCATGAGCGCTGGCGGCAGCGTCGGCCATCATTTGCATATCGCCAGCATCCGTGACGTCGGCTGCAAATCCGCTCGCGATGCCACCGTCCTGTCGCAGTGCCTCAGCGAAAGCCTCGGCTTCGTCGATGTGGCGCGACAC
>JAIEPV010000123.1 GCA_019748215.1 Hyphomicrobium sp. | reverse complement strand
TTTGCAAAATACCGTAACAAAACGCCGATCCCTCTGACCGCGCCCTGAGTTCCCAGGACTGCGGCGTCGATTGCCGTGCGGCCAACCAAATTGCCGATATGCAGCAGTGTGGTCAGCCCGGCCCCTCCGTCGTTGCGAAGAGAGCACTGTTTTTAGGCGCCTTTTGGGCATGCTCGTCGAGCCGGCCCATCAGGGTTCTCGGGGCATCATATCCGCAAGGCGCTGAAGTACGGTTAAATGACGCGGTAAATATAACGTTCAATTACGCCCGGAGATGGGGCATTGTCCCTCGGCTGGCGCCAGCAAAGCTTGGCCGCGATGGCTCGACGCAAAGTCTTCAGAACACTCGACCGGCTGCCTCGACGGCGGCGGTAAAATCCGCAAGTTCGGTCTTCATCCGCGCCCGCAAGCGCCCGTCAGATGATGTTTGCGACGCGCGGCGCGGCGATCCAAGGCAAGCTGCCTGTGGTTGCGGATTGCAGACCGTCAACGGCCTCGTCGGGTTGCGCCGACGCAACGGGCGCATTTGTGACGCTTGCCCACTGCGGCTGACGCACGCTCTTGGCGTGGCGCACCTTCTCTCAGCCCCAGCGGCGCCCTATATTGCCGATCATGGGGGTGTTGCGAACCGGCCTGGAAACTTCGAACTGGCGCGCGCACGCTGACGCGCTAGACTTGATGCAGTGCACTGTCTGAACGCCTTCGTCGGTCACATCGCCAAGCAGATTGCCATGTGGATTGCCCTCGATACCAAAACGATCGTAGACGGGAACGCTAGCTTGACTGATCCGGCCACCACGATTTGGCACTATCGAGAGAGAGCCACCGGAGGTCTCGCAAGTGAGCTTCTGGTCTACCGCTGCGCACGGGGCGCATATCAATTGCATTTTGGCTCAAGGCACAGATGACGTTTCACGATCCTTCGCAACTTTACATCCGCGTCACATCTGCTGGAAAAAACGGCAACGACCCCTCACGCAACAATGACGGCGATGGAAAAACCGGCGTTGTTACCAAGACTCGGCCTAAAACAAAGAAGCCGTCGCTCTACAAAGTCCTGTTGCTGAACGACGACTACACGCCGATGGAGTTTGTGGTCCTCGTCTTGCAGAGGTTTTTCAACAAGGGACAAGAAGACGCCACCCGCATCATGCTCCACGTCCACCACAAAGGCGTCGGAATCTGCGGTGTCTATACGTACGAAGTCGCTGAAACCAAGGTGACGCAGGTTATGGATTTTGCCCGCCAGCATGGCCATCCTCTACAATGCACCATGGAGAAAGAGTAGGACTGAATTGACGTCTCTCTCAAAGAACCTCGAAGCTTCTCTGCATCGCGCCCTGGAATACGCCAACGCGCGCCGTCATGAATTCGCGACGCTCGAGCACCTGTTGCTCGCCTTGGTCGATGATCGCGACGCCGCCGCCGTCATGCGCGCGTGCTCGGTTGATCTCGAACAGCTTCGCGCCCGGTTGACGGAGTATCTCGATACCGAATTGAAGCCGATCGTTTCGAAGACGGCGCGTGATGCACAGCCGACGAATTCATTCCAACGCGTCGTGCAGCGGGCGATCGTGCATGTCCAAACATCGGGACGCGAGGAGGTGACCGGCGCCAACGTACTAGTCGGCATTCTGACCGAGCGCGAAAGCCACGCCGCCTATTTCCTGCAAGAGCAGGAGATGACGCGCTTCGACGCGGTCCAATACATCGCGCACGGTATCGCCAAACGGCCGGGCCTGTCGGAACCACGCGCGGTGCGTGGCGCCGATGAGGACTCAGCCACCGAGGGCGACGACAAGAAGGCCGGCGACGCGCTTTCGACCTACTGCGTCAATCTCAACAAAAAAGCCCGCGACGGCAAAATCGATCCGCTGATCGGCCGTGAACAGGAAGTGCTGCGCACCATCCAGATTCTCTGCCGCCGGCAGAAAAACAACCCGTTGTTCGTCGGTGATCCCGGCGTCGGCAAGACCGCGATCGCGGAAGGCTTGGCGCGCAAGATCATCCAAGGCGAAGTTCCCGAAGTGCTGCTCGACGCCACCATCTTCTCGCTCGACATGGGCGCGTTGCTGGCTGGCACACGCTATCGCGGCGACTTCGAAGAGCGCCTCAAAGCCGTGATGAAAGAGGTCGAAGCGTTCGACGGCGCCGTGCTGTTCATCGACGAGATCCACACCGTCATCGGTGCCGGTGCGACGTCTGGCGGCGCCATGGATGCGTCGAACCTATTAAAGCCCGCGCTCCAGTCCGGGGCGCTGCGCTGTATCGGCTCGACGACCTACAAAGAATACCGTCAGCACTTCGAAAAGGATCGCGCGCTCGTTCGCCGGTTCCAGAAGATCGACGTCAAGGAGCCGAGTGTCGAAGACGCGATTGAAATATTGCGCGGCTTGAAGTCGGTGTTCGAGGACTATCACAAGATCAAATACACCAACGAAGCCATCAAGTCGGCGGTGGAGCTGTCGGCGAAGTACATCCACGACCGCAAGCTGCCGGACAAGGCCATCGACGTGATCGATGAGACCGGCGCGTCGCAGATGCTGGTGCCGGAAAACAAGCGCAAGAAGAAGATCACGACCAAGGAAATCGAAGCGACCGTCGCGACCATGGCGCGCATTCCGCCAAAGACCGTGACCAAGAGCGATGCCGAAGTCATGGGCAACCTCAATCGCGATTTGAAGCGGTT
Source organism: Hyphomicrobium sp. (assembly GCA_019748215.1). Lineage (GTDB taxonomy): Bacteria > Pseudomonadota > Alphaproteobacteria > Rhizobiales > Hyphomicrobiaceae > Hyphomicrobium_B. Next base: position 1,876 of record JAIEPV010000123.1, on the reverse strand, counting down.
GGTGTTTGGCCAGGACGCGGCCATCGAAGCCTTGACCAGCGCCATCAAGCTCGCCCGCGCCGGCCTTCGCGAACCGGAAAAACCGATCGGCAGCTACCTGTTCTCAGGCCCGACCGGCGTCGGCAAAACCGAAGTCGCCAAGCAGCTCGCCAATCTCTTGGGCGTCGAGCTGCTGCGCTTCGATATGTCGGAATATATGGAGAAGCATACGGTTTCGCGTCTCATCGGCGCGCCGCCGGGCTACGTCGGTTTCGATCAGGGCGGTCTGCTGACCGATGGCATCGATCAGCATCCGCATTCGGTTTTGCTGCTCGATGAAATCGAGAAGGCGCACCCGGATCTGTTCAACATTCTGTTGCAGGTGATGGATCACGGCAAGCTGACCGACCACAATGGCAAGGCGGTCGATTTCCGCAACGTCGTGCTCATCATGACGACCAATGCGGGCGCCTCAGACATGTCCAAACCGGCGATGGGCTTCAACCGTTCGAAGCGCGAAGGCGAGGACACCGAAGCGATCTCGAAGATGTTTACGCCCGAGTTCCGCAATCGTCTTGATGCCGTCGTGCCGTTTTCGGGGTTGCCGCCGGAAATCATCGTCAAGGTCGTCGAGAAGTTCATCTTCCAGCTCGAAGCGCAACTCGCCGATCGCGGCGTGTCGATCGAATTGTCGGAGGACGCTGCAACTTGGCTTGCCGAAAAGGGCTATGACGAAAAGTTCGGGGCCCGACCGCTCGGCCGCGTCATTCAGGAACACATCAAGAAACCGCTTGCCGAAGAACTTCTGTTCGGCAAGCTGGAGCATGGGGGCACCGTTAGAGTGCTCGTCAAGGGCAAGGGCGCGGACAAGGCGCTGGCGTTTGAATATGTCTCCGCCGATCCGGCGAAAAAACCGAAGTCTTCCGAAGATGAGGATGACGACGGTCCGCAGCCCGTGCTCGCAGAGGCGACGCCTAAAAAAGCCTTGCCCGGCCCGCGCGGCGAAAAGTCGAAATCATCGTCCGGCACCGTGCCGAGCGTGCCGAGACGCAAGAAGGACGACTGAGGCTGCTGGCTTTTTCATTCGTCATCGTTCAAGAGCGCCGGAGCGATCCGGCGCTCATTTTCGTTATGGCGTTTTCGGGCCGTCTGCCGCAATCGCCGGTCGCGACTACAACTTGCTAAATCAGCAATTGCATCGAATCATCAAAACGGAGAATAAATTCATATCGCCGGAGCAGCCTTGTATCTCGTCGCGCTGTTACCCGCTCTGCCCCCAGAGCGTCGGCGACGAACGGAATGAGCCTCGTCTTCACTCATTCCGTCAGTAGGGCTCGAGCCCGGAAAGGAGTGGTCCACCCCGACCGCTCCTTTTCTTTTTACAGTACTCTCCCTCGCTGGCGATCACGACGTCTCCCGGTTTCAGCCGGAACTTATCACCCATCTCGCCACCGAACCCTCACGCCACCAGCAGCGGCGTTTGTCCGATCAGCGTCCGGTCGGTGATTTGCTTGACGAGAAAATCCGCGACGTCGGCGCGTGAGATAAACCCTCCGCGCCATTCGCCAATGTCGGTGAGCACCTGATAACGCCCCGTCATGGGCCGATTGGTCAAACCGCCCGGGCGCGCGATCGTCCACTCGAGCGCGCTTTTTTGAATGACGTCTTCGGCGATATCCTTGTCGCTATAGACGCGCTGCAGCAGCAGCGGAAACAGAACCGAGTCGTAGATGAAGCTGATGCGGCCCCGGCTATTACCCGCGCCCGCGCCAGTCACGGCGATCAGCCGCTTCACGGCCGCCGACTGCATGGCATCGACCAATATCCGCGTCGATTTCGAAAACAGTGTCGTGCCGAAAATCAAATCCTGCGCCCGGTTGACGCCGAGCGACTGAAT
>JAIEPV010000230.1 GCA_019748215.1 Hyphomicrobium sp. | reverse complement strand
AGATAGAAGCCGGTCAGCTGCCATAAGGCATCCAGCCCAAGGCATCCAGGCATAACGGGGTCGCCGTGAAAATGGCAATCAAAAAACCATTTGAGCCGGTCATTTCCGGCAACTTTCAGATCGGCGATGATCTGGCCTTTCCCATGCTCGCCGCCGGACTCGGAGATGTGGCTGATGCGATCGAACATGAGCATCGGCGGCAGCGGCAACTGGGCGTTTCCCTGACCGAAAAGCTCGCCGCGGCCGCAGGCCAGCAGGTCGTCGAATTCGTAGCTTGCACGGCGGTCCGCCATCGTCGTCCTCGTTGTCATCGTCGTGCCTGTTACGCGAGAAGCGACGCGTTTGTGTGGCTGGATGCGTCGCCCGTAAACGCCTCGTGGGTCCAGGCGGCAAATTGGCGCCAAGACCACCCATCTATGGTGGCGGGTGGGTTACCACACCCCATTGCCAACGCAAAGCTTCGCGCATCTGCATTTTGTGCACCGCATCGCTGAATTTGGCGCAGATTGGCGTGTCCGCAGTGTGGATTGGCCGCACATTGCGGTTGCTACGCCGAGCCGCTATATTCCTGCCTGAAACGCGGGCTAGTGCTGTTTTGATCGAGACTGAGACGTGTACGCCAATGATCACAACCGCGGCAGTCGCCGTGTGCAACCTTCGCCGGGGCCCATAACCGGCTTTTAAGAGCAAACGTCCGGCATGTCAGTTCCTGATCTTGAATGCCAAAGTTTCGACCAAGACGTCTCGCAGCTTTTGCGCAAAGCGGGATTGCGGCCAACGCGGCAGCGTTTAGCGCTCGGCGGCTTGTTGTTTGGCGGTGACGATCGGCACGTGACGGCGGAACAGCTCCATGCCGAAGTTTCGGGCCTCGGTGAACACGTGTCGCTGGCGACCGTCTACAACACACTGCATCAGTTCAAAAAAGCCGGTCTGTTGCGCGAATTGGCAATTGACGGATCAAAGGCCTATTTCGACACGAATACCTCGAACCACAGTCACTTTCTGCTCGAAAGCTCGGGAACGTTGATGGACATCCCCGGCGATACGATCACCGTTGCTGGCGTTCCTGAACCACCCGAAGGCATGCGCGTTACCCACGTCGATGTCGTCGTCCGGTTGGAAAAAATCTGAACAGCTCAGAACGGGCTTTGCGCTTGGGCTCGCGTCCGATCACTTGATCGTCTCGCCCTCGTAGACCCCCCAAAGCTTTTTCTGCTCGATGTAGCCGCTATAGCGGTCGACCGTCACTCGGCACCAACGGCCGTCGCAGCTGTGCAGATCCGCGATGACGCCGGCCTCGACATTTGCCACAACCGATGAACTTTCGCTGTCGCCAGATCGCACGGGCGCGATTGGCGCCGGGGCTTCGGCTTTGCGTTCCCATGGCAAGACCAAGCCTGTGCGACGGCTGGAGAGCAGCGATTGCAGCACCCATCCCGTCGCGCCCTCGGCGTCGCGCACCTGCCGCCAGGCTTCAAATTCTTTCACCACTTCGAGCGGCAAGCCGGCCCGACGGTAGACCCAGCCCGTGGGGTAGTCTGTGCCCGGTCCGTTGCGCAAATTGACCCGATCGGATTTCAGGCTGACGAAGCGTGGCACCGGCAGTCCGCTTCCGGCCGGCGCGGTGGCGGCCGGCGGCGATGGTGATTGCGCTGCAACCTGTCCGGTTGCCCCGCCGAAGGTTGCAACGAGGGCACCAGCAAAAAGCCAACAGCGCATAGCTTTTGGATCGCCGGCAGTCTCGAACATGCGGCGCCAAAACGTGATCGAAAACATTCCTGTCATCTTGCCCCGTTCGCACCGCCGAATATTTCGCTGCCGTGCACGCCATAGGTGCAGCAGCGCATTCCCCGGTTCGACGCACATATCTGTAAACACCACTTTGTCATCGCCAAGACCATCTGTTAGACACGTGCGGACCTCGCTGGCCGATATTTCTGGCTCCCGGCTCCAACGCTTGCCGCCACTCAACGCATTCTTACGGACATCAAAACAGCATGCCCAGTCCCGCCAAGAAACCGATCGTGATCGTCACACGCAAGCTGCCGGACGTGGTTGAAACTCGGATGTGCGAACTGTTCGAGACGCGCTTGAACGCCGACGATGTGCCGATGACGCAGGCTCAGCTGATTGCGGCAGTCAAAATCGCCGATGTTCTGGTGCCGACCGTGACCGATCGCATCGACCGCGCCGTGCTGACGCAAGCCGGGCCGCAATTGCGGCTGATCGCTAATTTCGGCACTGGCGTTGACAACGTCGACCTCGATACGGCGCGCAATCGCGGCATTCTGGTCACCAATACGCCAGGAGTTCTTACCGAAGACACAGCCGACATGAACATGGCGCTAATCCTGGCCGTGCCGCGCCGCTTGGCCGAAGGCGCTGCCTACATGCGCAACCCAGATACGAAATGGACCGGCTGGTCGCCGACCTGGATGCTCGGGCATCGCATCTACGGCAAGCGGCTTGGCATCGTCGGTATGGGTCGCATCGGTCAGGCGGTGGCCCGGCGCGCCAACGCTTTCGGTTTACAGATCCACTACCACAACCGTCGCCGCGTCGCTGAAAGCGTCGAACAGGAATTGGGCGCGACGTACTGGGAAAGCCTCGACCAAATGCTGACCCGCGTCGACATCGTATCGGTGAACTGTCCGCACACGCCCGGCACCTACCATCTGCTATCGGCGCGCCGCCTCAAGCTGCTGAAGCCGTCGGCGTATATTGTCAACACGGCGCGCGGTGAAGTCATCGATGAAAACGAGCTGGCGCGTCTGCTCGAGTCGGGCGCCATCGCCGGAGCCGGGCTCGATGTGTTCGAGCATGAGCCGGCGGTGAACCCGCGTCTGCTTGCCTCCAACCGTGTCGTTGCGTTGCCGCACATGAGTTCAGCGACGGTCGAAGGCCGCATCGACATGGGCGAAAAGGTGATCATCAACATCAAGGCGTTTTCGGATGGCCACGCGCCGCCGGATCGGGTTCACCCGGCGATGTTGTAAGCCGCTGTCCGACGCAGCAAACGGTGCGTGGCAGCCGGCGATCACCACGTTCGGACAACGCTCAGAACGTAAAACATAAAGCTCGCGGCATAAGCGACGCTGAGCCACACCGTGTCGGATCGCGTTAGCATCGGAATTCTTGGCGTCGACGGGTCGCTACGTTTCAGCGTGCTTGGGCCGACAAGGCCAAGCAGCGCCATCAATAGCAAATCGCCAACCCATCCCGCCAGCACAATGCCGGCAAACAATGTCACCGCTTGAAACGCGCGCAGCGTCTCGCGCCCAGTGCGAGACAGCAGGGCTTGCATGATGTGGCCGCCATCAAGCGGAAATATCGGCAGCAGATTGAAGCCGTTCAGCGCGGCACTGGTGAACGCCAGTTTGTCCAAAGTCTCGTCGCCCGATTGAGCGCTGGCGAATATCAGCAGCGCCGTCGGCAGCAAGCTGAAGCCTGGTCCCATCAAGGCGACGAGGCCTCGCTGCAATTCGGTTCTGGCGACGCCATCGCCGACCGCCACGCCGCCGAAAAACGGCACGAAATAAATACCGCGCACAGGTATCCCGGCCCATCGCATCGCCACGACGTGGCCGAGCTCATGCACCAGAATGACGCCGAGCAGCATGGCAGCGACCGATGGCCCGAACAACGCGAAGAAACTCGCGAATGTCAGAGCGCCGGTGATGATGGCGGCTTGCACGCGGTCCGTAGAAGCATGTACCTCGCGTCCCGCCAACTGCCGTGCCGTGCGCCGGATTCGGGCAGCTGATGCGACTTGCGAGATCGGCATCAAGACGCGTGTTGCCAGCCGCTCGTGCGTCAAATCATGCGTGGTGGTGACGCTCGACGCGTTGGCGTCGCCAAAGACACCGATCGCGCAGGAATAGTCGCTGCCATAGTGATACGCGGGATCGGATTCCGCCTCGATGATTTCGAGGCTGATGGCTTCACCGGCACGCATGTCCAGGATGCGGTACGCAAATGCCAGACGCTTGTCGCCATAGCTGACATCGCCCTTGAACACGCCTGGCCGTGTCGCATCGGGTTCGGTGTCGATGGTAATCGGCGGGCGGCCGGCAAGCGTGATCTTGTTGGCAGATACCACCGCCCACGTCACATCCTTCGGCGCGTCGACGCCAAACGAGATGACGTAACTTCGACGCTTGATGCCACGGATCACGTCGAATGGAATGCGCAAAAATTCAATCAGCACATATATCAGATGCGTGAGGCCGATCGGCATGCGGCGCTCCCTTGCATTTCCGAGGCGCTGATCGCGGTGTGCGGCCGCGTCAGGCCAAGCTCTACTTCCCGATCATTCGGCGGCGCAGGGTTCGGTCGCAGGTGTGCGATGCGACGACAAATCAACGATCGTAGGGTTGCTGCCGGTCAGCGGGTTGGTCGCATCCCAGTTAATTGTAAGGGTTTCGAACCGGCTTGCGGCGGCGTCGTACAGCAGTAGGCGGCCGGCAAGTGTTTCGCCGAGCCCGAGAATTTCTTTGACGACTTCG
>JAIEPV010000027.1 GCA_019748215.1 Hyphomicrobium sp. | reverse complement strand
GGCGAAGGCTTCGATTGGTATTATGCTTCGCTCGCCCATCGCGATGCGCAGACGCGCTTGCCGATTACGGACGGCAGCGGCAAACCTTGGATCTATCGCTACAAGGACATCAAATCGTGGTGGCTGAACCCGCACTACAATCGGCCGGGCGGCGTTGAAAGCACGACCGCGACGGCGTGGGTGCCGCAGTCGAAGCCGTTTTGGCTGATGGAGATCGGTTGCCCGGCGGTCGACAAAGGCGCCAATCAGCCAAACGTCTTCGTCGATCCGAAAAGCTTCGAGAATGAGCTGCCCTATTATTCAACCGGCACGCGCGATGATCTGATGCAAGCGCGTTTTCTGAAAGCCTTTCGCGATGCCTTCGATTGGACCTCGGACGGCTATGTGACAGGTCTCAATCCGATCTCGAGCGTGACCGGCCAACGCATGGTCAACCTCGATCATGTGTTCGTCTACTGTTGGGATGCGCGCCCGTACCCGGCGTTTCCGAACGAACTGACCTATTGGAGCGACGGTCTCAACTGGCCGCTGGGGCACTGGCTGAACGGCCGTCTCGACAGCAGTGAGTTGAGCGATCTCGTGCGCCAGATCATGGCCGATTACGGGTTCGCAACTTTCAACGTGGCAGCGCTCAATGGAACGGTGCCGGGCTATGTCATCGATCGGGTGATGTCGGTGCGCGATGCGGTGCAGCCGCTGGAGCTCGCGTATTTCTTCGACAGCATCGAGAGCGAAGGGTCGATCGTGTTTCGACATCGCGGCGATAGTACGTGGCCGAAAGTTGTGACAGCGGACGCGTGCGTTGAAACGCGCGCAGGTGATCCGCTCTATGCGTTGACGCGGGGTCAGGAAACCGAGATGCCGGCGTCGGCCAAGCTGCGCTTTATTTCGGCTGAAGACACTTATCGCCAAGCGGTGGCCGAAGCGCGGCGGCTGACCGGCGCGAGCGGACGTGTGGCGCAGGCCGATTTGCCGATGGTGCTGGATGATGGCCTCGCCGGCGGCATTGCCGATTCATGGTTATTTGAAGCGTGGGCGGCGCGGGAACGGGCCTCCTTCACGTTGCCGCCGTCGTCGCTGGCGTTGGAGCCGGGCGACGTACTTCAGTTGGATGTGGGCGGGCGGGCGCAGGATGTGCGCGTCATCGATATCGCCGAGCACGGCGCGCGCGACATTGAAGCCCGCAGCATTGATCGCGACGTGTACAGCCGGACGCGATTGTCCGCTCGGCCGGTGGAAACAACGCAGCCCGTGCAGATCGGGCCGCCGGCGATGGTGTTCATCGATCTGCCGCTGATCGATGCGGGTGCGGCGGCCGCGTCGGGCTATGTCGCGGCGTTGCAGAAGCCGTGGCCTGGCAGCGTCGCTGTCTATGCGTCGGCACAAGACAGCGGGTTCAATCTGAAAGCATTGGTGACCGCGTCGGCGTCGATGGGCGTCACGCTCGATGCACTGTTGCCTGGACCCGAAGGACGGATTGATCGGGGACGGACGTTTCGCGTGCGGATGACGCAGGGCACGCTGACGTCGGCCGATCTGATCACGACCTTAGCCGGCGCTAATCGCGCCGCGGTTCGCAACGCCAATGGCGATTGGGAAGTATTGCAGTTCGCTATCGCGACGCTGGTCGATACGAATACCTACGAGCTGTCGCAGTTGCTGCGCGGGCAGTTTGGCAGCGAGCAGGCGATGGCTGCGACGATTGCAGCGGGTGCGACGTTTGTCCTGCTGGATAGCGCGGTGACGGACGTGCCGCTCGATGTCGGCGAAATTAACTTGCCGTTGAATTGGCGATGCGGGCCGGGCAATCGCGATATCGGCGATGCTTCGTACGAGACGCAAGTCTATGCCTATCGCGGTGTCGGCCTAAAGCCGCTGTCGCCGGTGCACGTGCGCGGGCGACGAACGGCTGGCGACGTCGAGATCAGGTGGATCCGCCGCACGCGGATCGGCGGCGATGGCTGGGATATGACCGAGGTTCCGCTGGGTGAAGACAGCGAGCGCTACGAGGTCGATGTGCTGGCTGGCGCCATCGTCAAGCGCACGCTGGTGGCGTCTGCGCCGTCCGTCGTCTACTCGCTGGCGCAGCAGGTTGCGGATTTTGGCGCGGCGCAGGCATCGGTCAGCGTGCGTGTTCATCAAATCAATGGCGCAGGCGGGCGCGGCACGGCGCGCGGCGCAATCGTCTAGAGCGCTTTGCGATCTGATGACATCAGATCGGCGCTCTAGCTTTTTGCTTTGTCGCATTTTCTGACGACGAACCGGGATCCACTTCGCCGGACAATACTCACGGTCGAAACGCGTTTCCATCTCATCAAGGGTTTTCATCATGCAACAACCGGCGTGGCTGACGGCCGCTTGGGCGGAGCTTGGCGTTCGCGAGCGGGAAGGCCAACGCCACACGGCGCAAATCGTCAGATACTTTCGGGACGCGGGGCATGCGGCCATCGTTGATGACGAAACGCCGTGGTGTGCCGCGTTTGTTGGCGCCATGTTGGTGCGGGGTCGGTTGGCGGCGAGTGGATCGCTGCTGGCGCGCTCGTATCTGACGTGGGGGCAGGCGCTTGCCGAGCCGGTCATCGGTGCGATCGCGGTCTTATCGCGTGGCGCGGACGCAGGTGCCGGGCATGTCGGTTTCTATCTCGGACAAACAGCAACGCACGTCATTTTGCTCGGTGGAAATCAAGCCGATGGCGTTGCGGTGCGTGCGTTCGCGGCGCATCGCCTGCTTGGCTATCGCTGGCCGGCTCCACAGCCGAGCGCCGACGGGGCCGTATCTCCAGCGAGCAGCGGCGACGAAATCTTTCGTCGCGCGCTCGCGCATGTTTTGGAGATGGAAGGCGGCTATAGCGACGATCCGTTCGATCCGGGCGGGCCGACCAATCGCGGCATTACACTGCACGTTTTAGCTCATTGGAAAGCCGAGACGCTGGACGCCGCGTCGCGGGATCGTCTCGTGGCTGAACTGAAACGGATTTCCAACGACACGGTCGAGAGCATTTATCGCGCGCGTTATTGGCAACCGGCTGAATGCGCCGCGATGCCGCCACCGCTGGCGCTGGTTCACTTCGATGCCAGCGTCAATCACGGCGTTGGTGGCGCGATGCGCTTGCTGCAAACGGCGCTCGGCGTCGACGCCGATGGCGAATTTGGACCCATGACGAAAGCAGCAATCGGCTCGAACAACATTGCCGAAATCCTCGTCCGCTATGGCGAACTGCGCCGACAGCGCTATCGCGCGTTGCCGCATTTCTGGCGGTTCGGCAAAGGCTGGCTGCGTCGCGTCGATGCAACTTTGGCGTTGGCTGAAACGTGGCGCGCGAACGGCTTCGCAACCAACACGTCGCAACCCTCATCACTCAAACCGAAAGAAGGAGCTTCCCCGATGACGACCAATACAACGCGCAACGACGCAACCAAATGGTGGGTGCAGTCGAGAACGATCTGGGGAGCGATCATCACGGCGGCAGCGACGCTGGCGCCGGTGCTTGGCCCGGCAATCGGAATTCAATTGCCCGGCGACGTGGTGCAGCAAATCGGCGATCAGGCTTTGAACGTGATCCAAGCTCTCACCGGCTTGGCTGGAACCATTTTGACGATTTATGGACGACTGACGGCCACATCGGCGCTGACGCGGCGGGATATCTCGCTGCGCATGTAATCTGGCCGATCAGCCATTCATTCGAGGTTCAGCCACGCGCCGTTAAGTATAGTGACGGCGAGGAAACTTTGGCATGATGCTTGATGTGATGAAAGCGACCGCTGTCGTAGCGGTCACCATCGGCGCGGCAGTCTTGAACGGCGGGCTCGGCGCGGCCGACGCCTGCGTGACCGACTGGGGTGAAGCGAGCGCAATCGTTCGCAGCGAACGTCTGACGACGGTCGAAGACTTGGCAACCCACCGCGCTGCGGGTGTCAACGGCCAGATCGTCAAAGCCACGCTGTGCCGGGAAGCGGATCGCTACGTTTACCGGCTCGTCGTTCGCGATGCCGCGGGGACGCTGCGAGCGATGACGGTGCGCGCTGATAGCCCCGTAAAAGCCGCAACACCGCGCTAGCCCTTGGCGCACATTGCCCGTTATAAGTCAGCGCTGGTGGCCAATGTTCGGAACCGGGCTTCGCAGCGAACCTTAGGCAAGGCCGCGGGCGGACTAGAAGCGATGGGCAAATCGTGCGCGCACTCGTTGTGGAAGACGACAAAGACCTGAACCGGCAATTGGTCTCGGCGTTGGCCGATGCCGGTTTCGCTGTGGACACGGCCGTTGACGGCGAGGAAGGCTACTTCCTCGGCGACACTGAACCCTACGATGTCGTCATCCTCGACATCGGCCTGCCGAAGATGGACGGCATTTCCATCCTTGAGCAATGGCGCCGGGCCGAGCGCAAGATGCCGGTCATCTTGCTGACGGCCCGTGACCGTTGGAGCGACAAGGTATCCGGCATGGATGCCGGCGCCGACGACTATCTCGCCAAGCCGTTCCATATGGAAGAATTGCTGGCGCG
>JAIEPV010000093.1 GCA_019748215.1 Hyphomicrobium sp. | reverse complement strand
TCGTCATTGCCGGCGAAAATGATGCCGAGCGCGAACGCGCCTTGCAGCTGCTTCAAAGCTTCGCGAACGGCCTCGATCGGCTCACGGCCCTGCTGCATCTGATCGGTGATCAAGTGCACCACGGCTTCGGTGTCGGTCTCGGTTTCGAAGCGATGACCCTTGCTTTCCAAGGCGCGGCGAAGCTCGCGAAAATTTTCGATGATGCCGTTGTGGACGACCGACACCTTCGCCGTCATGTGCGGATGGGCGTTGCGCTCGGTCGGGCCGCCGTGCGTCGCCCAGCGGGTGTGACCGATGCCGGTGCGCCCGCTGAGCGGCTCGCGCAGCAGCCGGGTTTCAAGATTGCGCAGTTTCCCTTCAGCGCGGCGCCGTTCCAGCGTTCCAGATTCAACGGTCGCTATGCCGGCTGAATCGTAGCCGCGATATTCCAATCGGCGCAGGGCGTCGACCAGATTTGTGGCGACCGAAGTCTTGCCGAGAATGCCGACGATGCCGCACATGCGTGTTGGGTCCCCGGTGAATATCAAACAGTGAATGCAACGCTTCCGACTCGGCGCCGCCTCGGCTCAAGATGTCGATGGATAGCCCATTGCTCAAGTCACGCCGTGTGACGGATCGTATCGAAAGCGGGTGCCGGGTCGCGCGGCGGCGGTCGCAGGATATAGCCCAGACCCACGCGCCGTGTCAGGTTCGATCCGTCGCCTTGTCTTTCGCCATATTTGTCGCCGCGAGCAAGGCCGCGCCTTTTGACTTGCCGGTGCGCCGCGACATCATCGTGCGGAATTTTTCAGCCCAACCGGGGTGCGCCACCTGTGGGCTCCGTTCCAGCGCCAAGGCTCCCGCTTCGACGTTTTTCGTGATCACGCTGCCGGATCCGATATAAGCCCCGTCGCCGATTTTGACCGGCGCCACAAGCGACGAATTCGAGCCGATAAAAGCGCCAGCGCCAATTTCGGTGCGCGCCTTGTTGAAGCCGTCGTAGTTACAAAAAATCGTCCCCGCACCGATGTTGGCGGCTTCGCCGACCGCGCCGTCGCCGAGATAGGCGAGATGGTTCGCCTTCGCGCCCGCCGCCATGGTCGTGTTTTTCACCTCGACAAAATTGCCGACGTGAACTTCGCTGCCGAGGTCGGCGCCTGGCCGCAGGCGCGCGAACGGGCCGACGCGCGCGCCGGGTCCAATTCTGGCACCCTGGATATGGCAGTTGGCCTTGATCTCGGCCCCATCGCCGACGCTGACGCCCGGCCCAAAAAACACGTTGGGTTCAATCCTGACATCGCGGCCAAGTGTCGTGTCGAACGACAGCCACACGGTCTCCGGCGCGATCATCGTCACGCCATCACGCATGGCGGCGCGCCGCGCGCGGGCCTGCCAGATCGCTTCCGCCTCGGCCAATTGATCGCGCGCGTTGACGCCGAGCACGTCGTCTTCATCGCACTCGACGACGGTGGCCGTGAAGCCGTCAGCGGCGGCGAGTTCGACCGCATCGGTCAGGTAATATTCGCTCTTGGCGTTGGCGTTGCCGATTCGTCCGAGCAACTGGTGCAGGTTGGCAAGACGGAAGGCCATGACGCCCGAATTGCACAAATCGATCGTCCGTTCGGCCGGGCTCGCGTCCCTGTCTTCGCGGATAGCGAGCAGCCGCCCGGATGTGTCCGTGATCAGCCGTCCATAGCCAGCCGGCTGGCGGGCGCGAAAACCGAGCACCGCAACGTGGGCTCCGGCATCGAGCGTGGCGCGCAGGCTAGCAATGGTCTCAGCGGTGACGAGCGGTGTGTCAGCGTAGAGCACGACGATATCGCCGGTCGCTGGCTCAGCATCTGCGCCTTTTGTCAGCCAGAGGTGGGTTTCGATGGCATCGCGGGCTGCGAGCACCGCGTCGGCTGTTCCGCGCTGCTCATGCTGCACGAAGATTTTGACGTCTGGCACGAGTGCCACCGCCTGCGAGGTCACGTCCTCCATGCCGGGGCCGACCACAACCGCGATGGTCGCGGCACTGGCGTCTTTCGCAGCGGCCAGCGTGTGGCCCAGCATCGATCGGCCGGCGACGGCATGCAGGACCTTCGGCATGGCCGATTTCATCCGCGTGCCTTTGCCCGCAGCCAACACAATGATCAACAGCGGTGACGTCATGCCCTCAGTCCTGTGACAATCTCGATTGGCCGGCGAGATCGGCCAGCATCACGTCGCGCCGAGCGACGATCCTCGTAGCCCAGCCGGCCATAACTCCAGCCTGCCTTAGCCCCAACGCACCAAGCTCAGCAAGCTTTGCCCGTCAACTGACACCCCATCCCGTGGCCGCGCGTCGCCCAACACCCCACCCCAGCCCTTTTGCTTAAAGGACTGATATTGCCGCCAGAAGACTGGCGTGGCCATGCTGCCCTATCCACAGGTTGCGCGGAGCGTTGGCGCTGCCGCGATTGCGACGCAGTGGTCAGTCTCGCACCGTCCATGCAGTGCTTTTTTGATTCGCCGTGGGTCGCCACTTGCAGAACCGCTTCTGCAAATCGCATCGACGACCGGACGTGTGCTGGCGGACTACTGATGGACCCTTGCCGATGGCCAAATCTCTCGTTCCGCGCGCGGTTCGTAAAACCCCGATTTTTACGCCCTATGTCATTGTCTGGACGATGATGGGCGTGTTTTCGATCGGCTATTTATCGGTCGCAGCGCTGGCGCCCGACTGGCTCGATGATTTGACCCCGGCAAGCCTGTCGGCCGACGCGTCGACGAACCAGGGCCAGCGCGCCAATGCCCGGCTCGCTGCCGAACTCAGCGGCGTCCGCGACAGCATCGCCCAGATCCAGCTCGATCTGTCGCGCATCAAAACTGAAGTCACGGCATCGGCTGAGCGCGAGCGCGGGTATGCCGCGCAACTTGCCGCCGTCGAACGCCGTGTCGATGCTGGCGGCCAAGTGCAGGCTGCTGCCAGCGCCGAGACGCGCAATCCATCAACTGCCGATGCGACAGGTGCTGGATCCTCTGAAAAATCAAAAACATCGGCGCCAACGGCGTCCACGCCGCCGGCCCAGCCAACGGTCATCAACGCCGACACAGCCGACGCGTCTCGTCTCGTCACAGGCAGCGTGACAACGCCGTCGGCCAACGACAAGCCGATCTCGTTCGGCCCAGCCATCGTAAAGCCCGCAGCGAAACCCGTCGGCCTGCAAATCTCGAAGGGCGCCTCCGTCGATAGCCTCCGGCTAAGCTGGAGCCTGCTGAGCGAGCGCCATGGCGACGTTCTCAAAAATCTCGAGCCGCGGTTTACGACCGGAGGCGATGCCGGAGCGCCGAGTTTTGATCTCGTTGCAGGACCGCTGAAATCAAAGGCTGAAGCCACGCGCGCCTGCAAGGCCCTCACCGCCAAAAACGTTCCATGCCAAGTGACCGACTACACTGGCGACGCTCTCTAGCAATGGCGCGATTCTGCTGCGTTGGGTGAACGACGAGCGAACTCCGTGGATCGCCCGACTCCAGCGACCGGGCGGCCCGGCGGGCGCGCGTCAAAGCGCCATCAATAGTTCGCTGCTTCGAGCACGCTGCAGGTCGATATCGAGCGCGACTCGAGCCCCGCGCGATACCATTTCAAGCGCTGTTCCGACGTACCATGCGTAAACGTCGTCGGGTCCAGCATCGGGCCTTCGCTGGCACGCATCTGATCGTCGCCGATCGCGCCGAGTGTGCCGATGATATTTGATCGTTCCGTCTCGGACTGCGCGAACACCGGGCTGTTGCCTGCCCAAACGCCGGCCAGACAATCCGCTTCCAACTCGAACCGCACCGACAATTCGCGCTGCAGTTTCGGATTTTCCCGCACTAGCGCCTGCAAAACGCGAAAGCGGCCGAGAATTTTCTGGACGTGATGGCCGAGTTCGTGGGCCACCAAAAATGCCAGTCCTGAACTCGCCGTCGGACCCAGGCGTAGCGATAGCCGCTGCATTTCTTCCAGCGATACAAACACCGTATTGTTACCCGAGCAATACACCGGACCGCTGCCGACATAGAGACCGTAACAGTGCGACGGACGGACCGCCTTCACGAAATTGATCTGCGGAATATCGCTATCATAGGCGCGGGCGCCGAGCAGGCCGTTCCAAGTCGTCGTCGCATCGCGCCAGGCGTCGGCGATCGCGGTCCGCATTTGACCTTCAACCGCCGGCGACACGGCCGATGCCACCGGTTGTTCGACCGGATCGGCACGGCTAACGGAGGCACCTCCAAACCATCCCGTGACGAGCAGCGCAACTGCGAGGCCGGCGCGCCGCGCATCGGCTTGGTTCCATTGCGCCGGACGGTTCGACAGTCCACCCTTCACCAGCAACGCCTCCCGCTCACGTTTCCCGTGCCACGATATTGCCAACTCCCCTCACAACCGCGCCGTATTGAACGTATCGCACGATTGCACATTGCCCTTATCAAGCCC
>JAIEPV010000141.1 GCA_019748215.1 Hyphomicrobium sp. | reverse complement strand
AGAAGCAGGCTCTTGCGCCGCTTTCTGCGTTTCTTTGGCGCTGCCGGAGGCGGGAGCGTTGGGGCTCGCATCAGTCAAAAATATCCGTTGATGAACCAGTTCTTTAACTGGGTTGCCGCAGCGCAGCAAGTTGCCCGTGCGTGTCGTCGGCCGTCGGCCCGCCGGAGGTCGTCACAATAGCACGGATTGTGGCATCACGTCGTCGCTCATCCCCACGTTTTTGCCGCGTCTCATCACAACACTGAACCAACATTGAACCTACACTGGCCGAACAGTGGCCCAACAGTGGCCAACCTCACACTTCAATGCGGCGACCGCTTGCTGAAATACGCCACAGTCGCGCCGGTAATGGCCTTCGCCACCTTCTGCTGCCATTCGAGCGTCATCATTTGCTGACGGTCTTCACTGTTGCTCATGTAACCAAGCTCGATCAGCACCGAGGGCGCGTGGCTTTGCTTGAGGACCTTAAACGCAGCCGAGCGTTGCGGATCGCGCGACATGGTGATGTTTTTGGACAGCTTGCCCGCCACGACATTGGAATAATCCGCCGAAAAGTTTGAGTTTTCGCGCTTGATCAGATCAATCAAAATGCTTTTGACCTGATCGAAGCCGGCGGCATCCTTGTTTTCGAGGCCGGCTATGAGATCGGAGGCGTTTTCCTTCTCGGCCCGCTTGCGCGCCTCCTCGTCCGATGCACGTTCGGACAAGGTGTAGACGGTGGCGCCGCGAATGAGCTCGGCGGCAGCGGTCTCTTCGATGGAATCGGCGTGCAGCGACACAAACAAGTCGGCCCCAAAATCCAGCGAAGCCTTCAAGCGCCGATCAAGCGAGATGAACACATCGCTCGACCGCGTCATGCGGACATCGAACTTGCCGGTTTGCACGAGTGCCGCCTTCAATTGACGGGCAACATCGAGAACGATCGATTTCTCGGCGATGTTGCTGGCGCCGAGCGCGCCGGGATCAATGCCACCGTGACCCGGATCGATGACGATTACCGGCCGCGCCTTCGCCGATTTCGGCTTGGCGGGGGCTTCGGGCGCAGTCGGAGTGGTGGCGGTGGCGGATCGCGATGCCCCCGTACCGCCGCCGAAGCTCGCGACATCGACAGGGGCAAGCGAGATTTTGAGGGTCACGGCTGTTCCCGAGCCGAGCTTGGTCATGTTGGCGGACGTGATCTGCACTGGGCCTGCCGTGTCGATGACGACGCGGGCCTTGCCTTCGGCGAACAGGCCGTAGCGGAAATCCATCACCAGCCCCGACGGGGCAGGCTGCGGCGCGTTCGGCAGCGCGAAGGCGAGATTGGGCAGGTCGATGATGACGCGATACGGGCTTGCCAGCGTGAAAACTTCCGCCGTCACGCCGACCGACAAATCGATCTCGAAGGTCGCGGCTGACGCATCGCCGGTGATGCGAACGTCGGTTGCATGCGCCGACGTCTTGGCCTGGGTTGTATCGGCCAGGCTTGGCTTTTGTTCGGGTGCCTCGCGCGGGTCGGGCGTGCGGGCAACAGCGTTGCTGAGCGACGGCGGTTCTGAGATCGGCGCGAAAGGCGGCGGTGCCGGTGCGACGGCTTGTAGATCGACACCTTGTGAATCAGGAACTTGAAGGTTGGGGGACTGCACAGCAGGCGCGATCTCGGGGACGGTCTCGACGGTCCAGCCTGAGGGCTCGCTTGCGGCGTCCTGAGCCAGAACGCGACCCGACGACATCGGGCAGAACGCCACCCCCAAGACGAGCAGCGAGAGCACCAAGCGTACGGAATATAGACGGCTCGCACCCGGCTGGCCTGGCGCGCGCCGCCGGCGCTGGCCGCGTCGACAATCGTCCGCGGTCGTCATCGTCCTGCCCCTCGGCACGATCGCTCCCCTCCTCAACCGGCCCACTCCGCCGTAGCGCCCGGCATCGTCCCCCCACGAGACGCATCTTAACGGATTGTTTTTCTTCGTGGTTGTAAGCTTGCCGCGCCCCAGGCCCTAAGTCGCCCCAACGCCGATCTTATAACACTTGCGACGCAGGGAATGACCTCGTACACTTTATTCGTATCCGGCGTGTCCGCGGCGCCTGCTCTCACGAGCACACTCGCGGCCATGCGCGACGCCTGGTCGGCCTGCTGCAGCTTTTCCAAAAAATCTGCGTTCACAGGTAATTAGGCTCGCTTGGACGGCATCTAAACGGTCGCCGAGGGCGCGTTTACGTAGACCTCGTGACGGTTTGGATGCGCGGCTCGCCTGACGCGCCCACCCTGGTCGCCGATGTGACGCCGCAATCACAGCGTGTCGTTCGATGCTGACACCCGCAGAAAGAGGGAAGTCCATTCGGTATCGACAGCCCGCGCCCCACAGCGTTCGCGCGACGCTGCCCGTGTTATTACCCAGCCATCACGCCTGCACTCAGCAGCTGGTCGCTGGTACTTAAACCAACGCCCACTGAAGCGTTCAGGCGAAAAAGTCATGACGTTCGATCGTAGTCTCTCCGGCAATTCCGCCTCGGCCCATGGCCGCCAGGCAGGCTTTGCCGTCGGACACGGCGCCGCCCGCGCCATCCGCATCGAGACGCCACGGTCAGCGCCGGCGACCTCGTCGCGCACCTCATTTTCAATCAACAATTCGCGCCACCGCGCTCAGCTCTCGGTTCGCCCGCTTGATTGCGGACGTCCGGCCGAGCGTCGTGAGACCGGCGCCAAGGAACCACGTCCATGTCCAATACAAAGATGCTTATCGACGCCACCCACCCCGAGGAGACACGGGTTGTCGTCCAACGCAACGGCCGCGTAGAAGAATTCGATTTCGAGAGCGCCGCGCGCAAGCTGCTACGCGGCAACATCTACCTCGCGAAAGTGACTCGCGTTGAGCCGTCGCTTCAGGCCGCATTCGTCGACTACGGCGGCAATCGTCACGGCTTCTTGGCCTTCAACGAAATCCACCCCGACTATTACCAGATACCGGTCGCCGATCGCCAAGCGCTGATCGACGAAGAGGCGGCAGCCGAAGCAGAACTTGAAGCCGCCGCCGATCGCCGCGCTGACGCGTTGGCGCGCCGGTCGGGTGGACAGCGGCCGTCACCAACGGCCAGATTGTCTGATCCCCATAACGCTGGTGCCCATGATGATGCCCATGACTCGGGCATGCATGATTCTGGCGTCCATGACGACGACGCCCTCGACGACGAGGCGCCGCTTGCAGGCTCGACCGGCGAAGACTCCCACATCGTCGACGTCGAGGAAGACGAACACATCGAGGAAGTCGGCGGCGAGGCCGGAGACGATGTCCCGCAGACGATCGCGGCCCGCATCAATGATGACGCCGACATTGTTCGCGAAGCACCGCATCGGTCGAACCTCGCGGATACGGCGGAACTCGACGCACCCGACGTCACCCATTTGCCGGACGGTGGCGTTCGCGAAGTCGGTCCGCACGACGATCATGACGAAGACGACGATGACGGTGATCATCACGACGATCACTCCGTCGCAGACCATGACGCCGAAGACGATCACGAGCACGACGTCGAAGATCTAACGCCTGCCGCCGCGCCGATGGCAGCCGAGTTGGATGGTGCAGTCCTCGACGATGCGCCATCGGCCGACTACCAGGAGGAAGCGCCGCAACGCCAGCGCCGCCGCCAGCGCAGCTATAAAATCCAGGAAGTCATCAAGCGCCGCCAGGTCATTCTGGTGCAGGTCGTCAAGGAAGAACGCGGCAACAAGGGCGCGGCGCTGACGACATATCTGTCGCTCGCTGGCCGTTACACGGTGTTGATGCCGAACACGGCGCGCGGCGGCGGCATTTCGCGCAAGATCACCAACCCGCAGGACCGCAAGCGGCTGAAGGCGATTGCCCAGGAACTCGAAGTGCCGGAAGGCATGGGGCTGATCATTCGCACGGCCGGCGCGGCGCGCACCAAGCAGGAAATCAAGCGCGACTTCGAATATCTGCTGCGGCTTTGGGAAAGCGTCCGCGACCTGACGCTGCAATCGACGGCACCCAGCCTCGTCTATGAAGAAGGCGATCTGATCAAACGCTCGATCCGCGATCTCTATAACAAGGATGTCGAAGAGGTCGTGGTCGCGGGTGAAGCCGGCTATCAGGAAGCCGCCGACTTCATGCAGATGCTGATGCCGAGCCATGCCAAGAACGTCATTGACTACAAGGATCCGACGCCGCTGTTCACGCGCTACGGCGTCGAGCGGCAGTTGAATGCCATGTTCCTGCCGCAGGTGACGCTGCGGTCCGGTGGCTATATCGTCATCAACCAGACCGAAGCCTTGGTCGCCATCGACGTCAACTCCGGCAAATCCACGCGCGAATTCTCGATCGAGGAAACGGCGATTGCCACCAACCTCGAGGCGGCCGACGAAATCGCCCGTCAGCTGAAGTTGCGCGACTTGGCCGGCCTGATCGTCAT
>JAIEPV010000035.1 GCA_019748215.1 Hyphomicrobium sp. | reverse complement strand
ATCGCCCTTGACGATGGTGCGTGTCGCCATGGCGAGGCGCGGGGCTTTGTTGCCATCGATCAGAACGAGTTTAGGCTTGCTGCGCAGCGATCCGACAGCTTCGCCCATGGCCCACAGGGTTGCATTCAAAATGTTGTCGCGATCGATGCGCGAAATGTCGGCGATGCCGATGCCGACGTCGGCGACTTTGATGATGCGGTTGTAAAGATAAGCGCGCGCTTCTTCGTCCAGAGCCTTGCTGTCATCGATGTTGGCGGGGATGCGATCGGGGTCGAGGATGACGGCTGCGGCGACCACTGGGCCAGCCCAAGGCCCGCGCCCGGCTTCATCCACGCCGGCAACAGGACCAAGCCCGAGCTGCACTTGCGCTGCTTCCAGTTCAAACGTGGGTTTGATGCGCGAATCGGCGATTTTCATGGGTGCCATGATCACCGTCGCGGCCGCCAAGTCAAAGCGGCGCAAACAAAGACGGTGCGCCTAGAGCAACGACATTTGAGCGCCGGCTGGCGTGGGCTTGCGGAAAAGATCTGTTCGCAAAGCCAGCCGCTCTTCGGCAAAATTCAGCCGCTGACGGGCGAGCTTGAAGCGCATCGCGATCTGGTCAGCGTACGGCCCGCTGCCGCGCTGGCGATGGCCGAAAGCCGCGACGTAGTCTTGGCCGCCGTGCATCGATTGCAGCAGCGATATGATCCGCTTCGCCCGGTCAGGAAAGGCGTCGGAGAGCCATTCTCGGAACACCTGCTTAATTTCAAGCGGCAGGCGCAGCAGCACGTAGCCCGCGTAGCGCGCACCGGCACCGCGCGCAGCTTCGAGAATCGCTTCGATTTCGTTGTCGGTCAGTCCTGGGATGATCGGCGCCACCATGACCGTGACTGGGATGCCAGCGTCGGTGAGCTGACGCACGGCGTCCAGCCGTTTGGCTGGCGTTACCGCGCGCGGTTCCATGGTTCGGGCGATGTGTCGGTCAAGGCTGGTGATTGAGATCGCGACCTTGGCCAATCCGTCAGCGGCCATCGGCGCTAAAATGTCGATATCGCGCGTGACCAGCGCTGATTTGGTGACGATGCCGACCGGGTGACGGGCATCGGACAAAACTTGCAGAATACTGCGTGTGATGCGCCGATCGCGCTCGATCGGCTGATAGGGGTCCGTATTAGCTCCAAGCGCGATCGTTTGCGGCTGATACTGAAGTGATGCAAGTTCGCGCTCCAGTAAAGCTGCGGCATTCGACTTGGCGTAGAGCTTGGTTTCGAAATCCAAGCCCGCCGAGTGGCCGAGATAAGTATGCGACGGGCGCGCATAGCAATAAACGCAACCATGCTCGCACCCGCGATAGGGATTGATCGAGCGATCGAACGAAATATCGGGGCTGTCGTTGCGCGTGATGATCGAGCGCGCCGCATCTTCGCGAACCTCGGTTTTGAACGCATCGAGGTCGCCAAGGCTGTCCCATCCATCATCAAACGCGTCGCTCGTCGCCGCTTCGAATCGGCCAGACGTGTTGGTCCGCGCGCCGCGACCGCGCCGCAAATCAGCAATGACGACGTGCGCTGGGGGATGCAGCGTTGGACGTTTCATCGGTCGGTCCTGGCGCAGTTCGCAACCGCAATTCTAAACAGGAACAAAAATAGAACAAACTGCGCGCGACGTCAAGTCGAGATGTTCGCAAGGGAGCCCGCGGAGGTTCTCCCATGCCGTTTCGTCACCTTGTGAGCGGCACGGCGAAATGGCACGAATGGCTCATGATTTCGGTCATCATTCCAACCCTGAATGCCGAGCGCACGCTTGCAGCGGCGCTTACCGGCTTGGTGCCGGCCGCCATCGATGGGCTCATCCGCGAAGTCATCGTCGTCGATGGCGGTTCGAGTGACCGGACGCGCGAAATCGCTGACATGTCTGGCGCGACCATCTTCGACGCACCGGCTGGCCGGGGTCGCCAATTGATGCGCGGCGCGTCGTCGGCTCGTTTCCAGTGGTTGCTGTTTCTGCACGCCGACACGGTGCTGCAGGATGGTTGGGAATCCGAGGCAGTGCGGTGGATGCGGCAAATCGATCAGCGCGATGCGCCGGAAGCCGCCGGCGTATTTCGGTTTCGCTTGAACGATACCGGTTTGAAGCCACGCCTTTTGGAGGCGGCCGTGCGCGCCAGATGCGCGCTGCTGGCCTTGCCCTATGGCGATCAGGGCCTGTTGATTTCGCGGCGGCTGTTCGATGACATCGGCGGCTACACAGATCTTCCCATCATGGAAGACATTGATCTGATCCGCCGTCTCGGCCGCAGGCGCATCAAATTTTTCAACACCATGGCGATCACGTCAGCCGAGCGTTACAAACGTGATGGATACCTAAGCCGAGCGCTTCGCAATCAAATGTGTTTGGCGCTTTACGGAGCCGGTCTACCGGCCGCCAAGATCGTTCGTATCTATGGCCGGGCGAGTGCCTAACGTCCGGGACCAAGGCACCGCGCCGGTTGGCCAGTCAATTTTTCCAGGAGCCATCGATGCATAATTTTTCTCGACGCGAATTTGTGGTTTCGGCCGCGGCGGCAGCGGCTGCATTCGGCCTATCGGGCAGACTTTTTTGGATGCCGTCGGCCGTCGCCGAAGAGGCGGCAGCAAAAGGGTTTCACCGCTTCAAGGTCGGCGACATCGACGTCACTACGGTCTTTGATGGAACCTGGGACAAGGACCACGATCCGGCGTTCATCAAAAATGCGACCGTCGATCAGACCAAGGCGGCGTTGCGTGCCGCCGGTTTGCCGGACGATAAAATCACGATTCCGTTCACAGTCACGTTTGTGACCATCGGCGGCAAGACTGTCATGTTCGATTCCGGCACCGGCGGACAGCTGTCGCCGAAGGCCGGCAAGCTTGCGGTGAATATGGCAGCAGCGGGCATCGATGCGAAAACCATTTCAACGATCATCGTCACCCACTTTCATCCCGACCACATTTTCGGATTGATGGAGAAGGGAACCAACGCTCAAGTCTATCCGAACGCCGAAATAATCGTGCCGGCCGCTGAATACAAATGGTGGACGGATGACGCTGTATTCACGAAGCTGCCGGAAGCCTTTCACCCCATCGCAAAACGTGTGCAGGCGACACTGCCGACGTGGAAAAACCTGCGCCAGATCGATGGTGCGGTTGACGCGGTGCCTGGCATTCGCGCCATTCCGTCGTATGGGCACACGCCCGGCCACACCACGTTTCATGTGGCATCCGGCGACGCGCAATTGTTCGTTCTGGCGGATGTCACCAACATTCCGGCGCTGTTTGCGCGCCATCCGGATTGGCACGTCACGTTCGACGGCGACGCAGCCGCAGCCGAAGCGACGCGGCGCCGCTTGTTCGATCGTGTGATCGCGGAAAAGGCCATCATGACGGGATATCACTATGGCGTTCCGGGTGCCGGGCGGATCGAAAAGGATGGCGACGGATACGCGTTCGTGCCGATTGGCTAAGCTCGGCACTTTGCATTCAGGCGACCGCGCATTCGCGCCCCGCCTCGTCATCATGGTCAAGGACCCGCGCGCGGGCCGTGTCAAAACGCGGCTCGCGGCCGATATCGGCGCAGCGGCTGCAACGGCAGTTTACCGCACCATGATGACGTGTCTCGTCTCCCGGTTGAGCCGTGATCGCCGCTGGACGACGCTGCTCTCGGTCAGCCCGGACGCGGCGCTTTCCAGCCGAATGCTCCCCGCCCGTGCCGGCCGCATCTCGCAAGGCGGAGGCGATCTCGGTGCCCGGCTGCATCGTGTGTTTGAAATGGCCGCAGCCGGCCCCGTCGTGGTGATCGGCTCAGATAGTCCGGCGATCGTGCCGGACGATATTGCCGAAGCGTTTCGCATCTTGCGCGGCTGCGACACGGTGTTCGGCCCGTCGCACGATGGCGGGTATTGGCTGGTTGGCATGCGCCGCCGTCCGAGATTGCCTCAGGCATTCACCAATGTCCGCTGGTCAACGCCACACGCGTTGGCCGACACGAAGCGCAATCTACGGGGCCTCAATGTTTTGGAGACGCGCGTCCACGGCGACGTCGATGACGGGCGCGATCTCGCCAGCATGCGCGCGCTCATCGGTCGGCGCATTGTCGGCGGCGTATTGCATGGCTAACAGCGCCGGTGCTCTTCGAGCCTCGGCAAGATTTCGACGAGATTGCAGGGCCGATGTCGGGCATCGAGCTGCAATTTGAGGATGCCGTCCCAAGCATCACGACAGGCCCCCGGCGATCCCGGCAGACAGAAAATGTACGTGCCGCGCGCCACGCCGGCGCAAGCGCGCGATTGCATCGTTGAGGTCCCGACACTCTGATATGACAGCATGTGAAAGATCGCCGCGAAGCCGTCGATCGACTTTTCAAAAAGTGGCGT
>JAIEPV010000045.1 GCA_019748215.1 Hyphomicrobium sp. | reverse complement strand
TCGGACTCTCAGGACTATTTTTTGCGGCTGAGAGCAACGGACTGTCTGGGAGTGCATCGAGTGGTGTGATCGCTGGCTTGGGCGCCGTCGGCGCGCTGGCATTCGTCTACGTTTTGACTTTCAGCACGCCGGCAAGTGATGAACAGCCATGGTGGAGGCGTCTAGCGACGGCCGCCGCCGCAGTGGCTCTCAGCGCCGCGTGCTTGCCACTATTGCGCTCGCAAGGGTTTCTCGATCTCGCAGTATTTCGCCAGGCTGCAGTTGCGACATCAGACGCCTCCACCGCGCCAACGGGTCCGGTCGCGGTCCGACTTCGTCGCTCCGCCGATGGCCGTTTCGCAACTCGCGCGCTGATCAACGACGTCGCCATTGACGTCGTCGTCGACACGGGCGCCACGAATGTGATGTTGCGGGCGTCCGACGCCGAAGCCGCCGGTCTCGAGACTGCGACCCTCGCCTACGATACCGCGATTTCAACAGCCAACGGCACGGCGTACGTGGCCACAGCGCGGCTACGATCGGTCCAGGTTGGCCTGCTGCAGATCGCAGACGTCGAAGTGCTGGTGGCAAAGCCCGGGAGTCTTAACGAAAGCTTGCTCGGTAGCAGTTTTTTAAGACGTTTAAGTTCCTATGATCTGACAGGAGAGTTCATCACTCTTCGCAATTGAGCGGCTAATTCCATGGTCGCATCGTCAGTCTCAGGGTCTCGTGTCATGCGCGTCTCATCCGGAACGGTAAGCTTGTTTTCGTCCGTCGCATTTGCATTGGGCGGAGCCGGTGCGGTCGCTTACGCGCTAAAAAATCCGGCCGATGCCAATGCCATCGTGCGTAAAATCTTTGCCGTTCCAGACAACGAAAGTCTCTGGTCCCGCAAAGTCGCGTCGCCACTCCCAGCATCCGCTGAAACCGAGTCCGACACCCGGCCCCGTCACGACACAGGCGATGTGTCCTTGCGTGCCACCAGCAACGGCCATTTCCAGAGCGACGCCGAAGTCAACGGCCGCAGCATCGACGTGCTGGTCGATACCGGCGCAACGCTCGTCGCTCTCACCTACGAAGACGCAGAACGCGCCGGGATTTACCTGCGCCCCGCCGACTTCACGCATTCCGTCTCCACAGCCAATGGCATCGCCAAGGTCGCACCGGTGACGATTAGCAGCATTTCCATCGGATCGATCACCGTCCGCAACGTTCAAGCCGCCGTCTGTGAACGGGGCAAGTTGCAGCAGACCTTGCTCGGCATGTCGTTCTTGAGCCGGCTCTCCCGCGTCGATATGCGCGCCGGAATACTGGTCCTTCAGGACTAAAAACGCGCAGCTTTCATCTCGGCGCCATCTTGTCGCTGTTGAGAACTCACTTCCACCCGCGACGTTCTCCGGAACGCCGACATTGGCCGCTGCCGATAACTGCAATATGGTCCGCGGCGGGACATCAAAAGGGGCCATTCCATGCTGCCAAAGCCACGCGCAGACCTGCTGCCGAACACGGCTGATTTCGAGCGCATTGCGCTCGTCAAGCCGAACGGCTTTCGCGAATACGATGCCCGCTGGCTGTTTCCCGAAGAGATCAACCTGATGGGTCTCAACGCCGTCGGCATGGGACTGGCGACTATGTTTGCTCGGCGCGGCGTCCCCAAACGGATTATCGTCGGTCACGACTTTCGCTGGTACTCGGGCAGCGTCAAGCAAGCGTTGATGACCGGGCTGCTAGCCGGTGGATGCGAAGTCCATGATATTGGCTTGGCATTGTCGCCGATGGCGTACTTCGCGCAATTCGCGCTCGACGTCGAAGGTGTCGCGATGGTCACCGCCAGCCACAACGACAATGGCTGGACCGGGATCAAAATGGGTCTTTCGCGGCCACTGACCTTCGGCCCCGACGATATGCTTCAGTTGAAAGACATCGTCCTCAACGGTGATTTCGAAACGAAGTCCGGCGGCCGCTACGTGTTCCATGCGGATATGGCCGACCGCTACATCGCGTCACTGACCGATCGGCCGAAACTGAAGCGTAAGCTGAAAGTCGTTTGCGCCTGCGGCAATGGCACGGCCGGCGCGTTCGCGCCGCAAGTACTCGCCGCTGTCGGCTGCGAGGTCGTACCGTTGCATACCGATCTCGACCATTCGTTCCCGCATCACAATCCCAACCCCGAAGACATGGCGATGCTGCGCGCCGTCTCGGCCAAAGTTCTCGAGACACGCGCCGATGTCGGCTTGGCGTTCGACGGCGACGGCGATCGCTGCGGTGTCGTCGCCAACGATGGCCACGAGATCTTCGCCGACAAAGTCGGTGTCATGCTGGCGCGCGATCTCTCGGCCATTTACAAAAACGCCAAATTCGTTGTCGACGTGAAATCAACCGGCTTGTTTACGACCGACCCGGTATTGATCGCCAACGGTGCGACGACAGCCTATTGGAAAACCGGCCACAGCTACATCAAACGCTACAATTTTGAACACAAAACGCTGGTCGGGTTTGAAAAGTCGGGCCACTTCTTTTTCAATACGCCGCTCGGTCGCGGCTACGACGACGGCATCGTCGCGGGCTTAGCCGTGTGCGACATGCTCGAGCGGGCACCCGACAAAACCATGGTCGACCTGCGCGATGCCTTGCCGAAGACTTGGGGCTCGCCCACCATGTCGCCGCACTGCGGTGATGACGTAAAATATGGCGTCGTTGATCGTGTGATCACGCACTACAAAAACAAATTCGCCGAGGGTGAGCCTATTGCCGGCCAGAAAATTCGCGAGTTGATCACGGTCAACGGCGTGCGCGTCGTCCTCGAGGACGGGACTTGGGGCTTGATCCGCGCCTCGTCGAACAAGCCGGAATTGGTTGTGGTGGTCGAGAGCCCGACGACGGAAGCCAACATGAAGGCGATTTTTCGCGACCTCGACCAGCTGCTTGCGACCATGCCGGAAGTCGGCGCTTACAATCAGAAAATCGCCGTCTAAAATATTTCAGGCGAGAAGTGTCCATAAGAAGCGCGCGACGACGGCGGCGAGAAAAATCGCGAACGCGATTTCGAGGCTGCGCTTCGAGATCGCGTGGGCAGCGCTGACGCCGTAAGGCGCGGCAAAAATTGCCAGCGGCATGATCAGTACGGCGGCCGCGCTGACATATCCGAGCGAATACGGCGGCAGACCAGCGACGTGCCATCCGCTCACCACATAGCCGATCAAGCCCGGGATGGCGATGATCGGCCCGATACCGGTTGCGGTACCGACCGCCTGCAACAGCGAGCGCCCGTGCAGCGTCAGAAGCGGGACTGTAAACGTGGCGCCGCCAATACCCATCAACGTCGATACGAGACCGATCGCAAACGCCGCGGCTTCCAGCCATGGGGCCGCCGGAAGTCGATCGGCAATGCGCCAGTCATCGCGCCCGAGCGCCATCTTGATGGCGAGCGCCGACCCGAATACGACCCACACCCAGCGCAACGCGGCGCTGCTTGCCGAGGTCGCCAGCACCACGCCGACTCCGACGCCGACAATGATCCATGGCCCCATGCGGCGAACCACATCGCCATCGACCGAGCCGCGCGCCCGATGCGCGGCAAGTGACCGCAAGACCGTCGGCGCGATGACGGCAAGCGTCGTACCGAGCGTCAGATGCATACGTACATCCTCCGGCACGCCGGCTGCTCCGAAGGCTTCGTAGAGAACTGGCACCAAGACGCCACCACCGCCGATGCCGAGCAGGCCGGACAGAAATCCGGCGAGCAGACCGGCGAACGCCAATCCGGCAACGAGCGGACCCCAACCGGTTGTCAATGAGAGTATGGTCTGTGACGCGGCATCCATGGCGTCCTCACGCGGCTCCGAGAAGCGCCGATCGCCGGGCACGCTGCGCTTCGACAATATCGCGGGCCTCGGCCAAGACCGACGCCGCAGCGCCCGCTCGCGTCGCATGTTCGCTGAGGTAACGCCGGAATAACCGCCCGCCGGGTTCGCCGTGATAGAGGCCGAGCACGTGGCGCGTGACGTTCGAAAGCCGGCCACCTTGCGCGATGTGCGCGTCGATATAGGGCAGCAGCGCCGAGATGACATCAGCGCGTTGACGGCTCGGGCGAGCTTCGCCAAAGACCTTTCGGTCAACATCGGCGAGGATGAACGGATCGTGATACGCGGCACGACCGAGCATGACACCGTCAACACGTTCGAGATGCCGCAAGCTTGCGTCGAGTGACTCGACGCCGCCATTGATGACGATCGTCAATTGCGGCCGAGCCACCTTCAATCGATAAACTCGATCATAATTCAGCGGCGGAATTTCACGATTCTCCTTCGGAGAAAGCCCCTGAAGCAAGGCTTTGCGCGCGTGCACCACAAACGTCGTACAACCCGCATCGGCAACCGTGTCGATGAA
>JAIEPV010000094.1 GCA_019748215.1 Hyphomicrobium sp. | reverse complement strand
AAAAATGGTGGAGCTTAGCGGGATCGAACCGCTGACCTCTTGCATGCCATGCAAGCGCTCTCCCAGCTGAGCTAAAGCCCCAAACCGTCTTAAACGCGTCGCTGTCTGGACCAGCGTCGCGAAGCTCGCCTGATAAGTCGTTCAGGCGCAAAACTCAAGGTCATTGTGTGCCCGACGTGAACGCCGGGACTACGGCTCTTCGTCGCCTTCGGTTTCAACGCCGATGATTGTCGAAACGTCGCCGCCGGCTTCCTCTTCTTCTTCGAGGAAGGTCTCGTCGTCGGCTGCGGTCGTTTCTTCCGTTTCAACGTCGGCGAGAGCTTCTTCGCCTTCGACGGCTGGAAGCTCGGTCTCGGCGTCATCGGCCACGACGATCTTCTTCGGCTTGCGCAGCGCTGCTTTTTCCTCGGCCTGAAGGGCGGCGAGGGCGGCAGGCGACGAGGCGATCACATACTTCGCACCGCAGTGCGGGCACAAGATGGGAGTCTGTTCCAGATCGTAGAACCGCTCGTCGCAGCTTTGACAGGTCCGCTTCATGCCGCGCGATTGTTTAGTCGCCATACTTGTGGCCTCGGTCAACGTGTGAAAAGAGAGCGGTCCGTCTGCCATACGCCTTGGGTGGTGTCAAAACTAATCCGGCTTGGCCGTGTCGGCTGCGTCAAATGCGGCATGTCTCGGAATTGCGAGTTGGTCGGCTGCGGCTGGGCCGGGCCGGTGCGAACTTACAGTGGAGGCATATATGCGCGCCAGAGCGGCGTTGACAGGTCTGGCGGCACAAGGCCTGTATCGCCAAAAAGCATGTGCCCAAACTTGACACTCTCCGCCGAGCCTTATGCCGCGCCGCCGCTCTGACCCTCTTTACGGAATTCGCCGCCGTGCACTCATTCCAGCCAAAGCCTCTCGCTGCCCGGCGTGCAAGCGCTCTTTCCGGGCGCGTGCGTGTACCCGGGGACAAATCAATCTCCCATCGCGCGTTGATTTTCGGCGCGCTTGCGACCGGTACGACGCGAGTTCGTGGGCTGCTCGAAGCAGAAGACGTCATCAATACGGCGAAGGCCGTGACCGCGCTCGGCGCGCCGGCCGCCCAGGTGGGCGCTGAGTGGCATGTGAAGGGGCGCGGCCCCGGTGGGCTCACGCAACCTCTTGCCGCGCTCGATTTCGGCAATTCCGGCACCGGCATGCGCCTGATGATGGGCGTGATCGCCGGCCACCCGATGACCGTGACCATGACCGGCGACGCGTCCTTGTCGAAGCGGCCGATGCGGCGCGTGCTAGGTCCGCTCAAACAGATGGGCTTTCAGGTTATCGACGAGGGCAAAGAAACGCTGCCGCTGACGCTCCGCGGCACCGGTGATTTGATGCCGATCATCTACACGCTGCCGGTGCCGTCGGCGCAGGTCAAAAGCGCCATCCTGATTGCGGGCCTTCATGCCGCCGGTGAAACCACCGTGATTGAAGCCGAAGCGACCCGAGACCATACCGAACGCATGCTGCGTTTTTTTGGTGCCGAAGTTTCAGCCCGGCAGCACGACGGCAAGACCCACATCACTGTTCGCGGCGGCGGCGAACTCACCGGCCGCAATATTGTCGTGCCGGGCGATCCATCGTCGGCGGCATTTCTGGTGGCGGCGGCGCTCATCGTACCGGGTTCCGACATCACGATTGAGGGCGTACTCGTCAACACGACGCGCATTGGGCTGTATACGACGCTTCGCGAGATGGGCGGCGCAATCGAGTTTCTCAACACGCGTGAGGACGGTGGCGAAACGATCGCTGACCTGCGTGTCAGATCGTCCGACCTTACAGGCGTCCACGTGCCAGCAGGGCGGGCGCCGTCGATGATCGACGAGTATCCAGTGCTGGCCGCAATCGCCGGGTTTGCTCGCGGAGACACCCGCATGGATGGGCTGGCGGAATTGAAAGTCAAAGAAAGCGATCGGCTGGCCGCTACCGCTGATGGATTGCTGGCCAACGGCGTCAGCGCGCGGGTTGAAGGCGATAGCCTGATCGTGACAGGGACAGGGTCGGTGAAAGGCGGAGGTCTTGTCGCCACCCACCTCGATCATCGCATCGCCATGGCCTTCCTGACGGCAGGACTTGCGAGCGAGCTGCCGATCGGCGTCGACGATACGTCGATGGTCGCGACCAGCTTCCCGGAGTTCCGCGGGCTGATGGAGCAGTTGGGGGCCGCGTACCAGGAACCCGCGTCCGCCGTGATAAGCAGTGAGCACAAACAACCATGACTTCGCTGTCGTTCATGGAGTGTATGGCGGCGCCGCAATCGGCTTGTTTCGCATCGCCGAGCTTTTGGGCGCCTCTCGCTCTACTCGCCATCCTGACGGCGGTCGGTTTCGTTGCCTGGCGGCAGGATGTTTTTGTTTTTCGGCGCTTGAGACGGCGCTCGCTGATCGCGGCAGCCTCCGTGCTCACCTTGTCTTTTGCAGCCATCAGCACGATTGCAGCGGTCGATCCCAAAGCCATCACGACCACTGACACGTCACCGCTCTCGCAAACCGCTTGGGCCGTCGCGCTGACCTCACTTGGTGCTGGCGTTACGCTCCTGGCCGGCGCCCTCAGCTTGGCGTTGGGCGGTCGCATCGCCAAGCTCATGTCGCGCCGTGCGGCCCGCTCGAATTTGCGATTGATCATTGCGATTGACGGGCCAGCTGCGTCGGGCAAGGGCACGCTCGCCAAGCGCATCGCCCAGCATTTCTCGCTGCCCTGCCTGGACACCGGTTTGCTGTATCGCGCGGTCGCCCGCGACGTCGTCGATCAAGGCCAGCATTTAAATGACGTCGACGCAGCCGTTGCCGCAGCCCGACGCTTGAATGCGGCAACGCTCGATGATCCAGCCCTTCGTGGCCCAGCGGCGGGAGACGCAGCCTCCATCGTCGCGCGCATTCCGGCCGTTCGCGCGGCACTGCTCGACTATCAGCGACGCTTTGCCAATCAGCCCGACGGGGCGGTTTTGGATGGGCGCGACATCGGCACGGTTGTTTGCCCCGATGCGCCCATCAAAATCTACGTAACGGCGACGCCGCAAGAACGCGCCCGCCGCCGCCATATCGAGCATACGCAGCGCGGCGAGACCGTGTCTTACGATACGGTGCTGGCCGACATTCTACAGCGCGATGCCCGCGACTCCAGTCGCGACATCGCACCGATGGAGCCTGCCGCCGACGCAATCCGCCTCGACACCACGTCGCTTGATGCCGATGCGGCTTTTCGTGAAGCGCTCAAAATCATCGCCGCGAAAAAAGCCTGACGCGCCGCGTCGATGACGCCATCCACCCCGACTGTTGCCTTGTGAGCATAATGGCTTGACGTTCGCCTCCACGGCTTAAGGCGTTGCCAACGAATCAGATAGCGTTGCCTAGCACGTGGATTTCCAAGGGGCGGGGGCTCTCACCAATGATTGGTCGCATTACGGCTTTTGCAGTCGGTGGGTTTTGCTTGGTTACATCGCTGCCAGCGCAGGCAGCAGATGCCGCGACGGCGACGAACTTAAACGGTTTTTACATCATTGGCCGCGTCGGTTCCGCGCTGCCGATCGATCAAGACATTACCTCGGAAGTTTTGGGTGAGGGCGACTACGATCCGGATGGCGGCTTTGGTTTGCAGGGCGCGATCGGCAAGCACCTCGGTAATGGCTGGCGTGCGGAAGTCTCCTACACGTGGCTCCGTGGCACCGATGGTAAGGCGACATTTGACGATTTTTTTATTCCCATAGAGATCAAGCTCGACGGACGCGGCGAATCTGACACGGTACTTTTCAATGTTTTGAAAACGGTTGGCACGTTCGATACGTTCGTTGGCCAAGTGTCGCCGTTCGTCGGCGCCGGTATTGGCTTCTCGCACCTCGATCGCAGCGATATCACGCCGGCAGGAGCGCCGCCGGGCTTTTTAGGCGGGGACGGCACGGACACGGTGTTTGCCGCTGCCGCGCATATCGGCTTTGAGACGGAACTGGCACCCGGCGTTACGCTCTCATCGCAATGGTCGTTCCAGTACGCTGACGAAGCGCACTTCGACAACGTCTTGTTCGGCACAGATTTGACCCGCGATGGACAGGTGCAGGTGTTATCATTCACCGGCCTCAGGTTCGATCTGAACTGAGCGGAGATTTCGGTAGCTAAGGTCGCGCGGCGCGGCGTTAGCGAAAGCCGGTGAAAATTTTATTGGCCACGCAATAATCGTGGCGCCGCAGATAATAGCAGCGATTGCGATCGTAATAGTCATCGGCGCCAAACGGGTCGCCGCGATACGACGAAAAGCCAAAGCCATAGCCTTGCTTTGGTCCGCGCCGCCAGTAGCC
>JAIEPV010000049.1 GCA_019748215.1 Hyphomicrobium sp. | reverse complement strand
TATGCCGGCTCCACGCACCCGACGACCATTGGTTGCTGAAGTCTTCGTCGCCGCTGTGACAGTGCCTGCGACGCGCCTCCCGATCAACCTCAATCGGTCGCATTTTACGCCAGTGTGATCGCGATCATAGCATTAATGCGGCGCAGGAACGTGCGCCGGGACCATTTGCCGAACTTCTGTCCACCAAAGTCGACGGTTCCGCCAACCGAAAAACTGGACGCACAAGCCCTGAGCGGCGTAAACACCCCGATGCCCCTCCTTACCGGTTCAGGCCGGAGGTTGGCACTGAAGTCGTGCGTTCAGCCGGTGTTTTGGTCGTCCAGCCAGTGGGCCTTCATTGGCTGCCATGGATTTGGCAAGCCAGGCGTTCCAAAAGGCGATCCGCCGCGACGCGCCGGTTCACCATGACGCCGACGCAGCACGAAAGATGAGGGACCCCGGACGTGATCGAAGACTTCCACCGCATCAAGCGCCTGCCGCCCTACGTGTTCGCCGAGGTGAACCGTTTGAAGGCGCAGGCGCGGGCGCGCGGGGCGGATATCATCGATCTCGGCATGGGTAATCCCGATATGCCGACGCCGCAGCACATCGTCGACAAATTGGTCGAGACGATCACCAAGCCGCGCACGCATCGCTATTCGGCATCGAAAGGCATTCCTGGCCTGCGCCGCGCGCAGGCCGCCTATTACGACCGCCGCTTTGGCGTGAAGCTCAATCCTGAAACCGAAATCGTCGCCACGCTTGGCTCGAAGGAAGGCTTCGCCAACATGGCGCAAGCCATTGCCGCGCCCGGCGACGTCATCCTGGTGCCAAATCCAACGTATCCGATCCACGCCTTCGGTTTCATCATTGCCGGCGCCACCATCCGCCATTTGCCGGCGAGCAACGGCCCTGAGTTTTTCCGCGCCATCGAACATGCGGTGCGCCACTCGATCCCAAAGCCGCTCGCCGTCGTCATCTCGTTCCCGTCGAACCCGACAGCTCAGGTCGCCGATCTCGCGTTCTACAATGATGCCGTGGCGTTGGCTAAGAAACTCGGCATCATCATTTTGTCCGACATCGCCTATGCGGAGCTGTATTTCGACGGCAATCCGCCGCCGTCGATCCTGCAGGTCGAAGGCGCGAAGGACGTGGCGGTTGAATTCACCTCACTCTCGAAAACCTACAACATGCCCGGCTGGCGCATCGGCTTCGCGGTTGGCAACGAGCGACTCATCGGTGCGCTCGCCCGCGTCAAATCCTATCTCGACTACGGCGCCTTCACGCCAATCCAGGTGGCCGCCGCCGCCGCCCTGAACGGCCCGCAAGACTGCGTTGAAGAAATCCGGCAGATGTACAAATGCCGCCGCGATGCGCTCGTCGAAAGCTTCGGCCGCGCCGGGTTCGCCATCCCCTCACCCCCGGCCACCATGTTCGCCTGGGCTCCGGTGCCGGAGCCCTATCGCGCGGCGGGTTCCGTTGAATTCGCCAAAATGCTCATTGAAAAGGCCGACGTCGCGGTGTCGCCGGGCGTCGGCTTTGGTGAACATGGCGAGGGCTTCATCCGCATCGCGCTGGTCGAAAATGAACAGCGCATCCGCCAGGCGGCGCGGTCGATCAAAAAATTCTTCGCCGATGGCGTAGAAGCGGTGCATACCGTGCCGCCTACCGGCTCCGCCACGCCGCCTCAGTCCGCTATCGCGCCCATCGCTGACATCGCCCGGCGATGACGCGATCCGCATCGTCCCGCCGATCACCCTAGCCAAACATCGAAGCCCCTCATGTCAGAGCCCCTCACTCTTGGTATTGCCGGATTAGGCACGGTCGGTGGCGGTCTCATCGATCTGCTGTCAGCCAACGGCGCGCATATGTCCGGCATCGTCGGCCGCGAGATCCGCGTCACCGGCGTCTCGGCGCGCACAAAAACCGCCGCACGCAAAAAGCAACTCGGCAAAATCAAGTGGTTTGATGATCCAATCGCTCTTGCGCGCGATCCCTCGAACAATGTCTTCGTCGAGTTGATGGGCGGCGAAAACGGCGTCGCACGCGCCGCTATTGAAACCGCACTCGGCGCCAAGAAGCACGTCATCACCGCCAACAAGGCGCTGCTTGCTAAACACGGCGTTGAGTTGGCGCGGCTCGCGGAAAAAAACGGTGTCGCCTTGTATTTCGAGGCAGCGGTCGCCGGCGCCATCCCGGTCATCAAAACCTTGCGCGAAGCGCTCGCCGCCAACCGCATCAAACGCGTCTACGGCATTCTCAACGGCACCTGCAATTACATTCTGTCGCAGATGCAGAGCGAGAAGCGCGCCTTCGCCGACGTTCTGCGAGAAGCCCAGGCGCTCGGCTATGCCGAAGCCGATCCGACCTTCGACATCGGCGGCTTCGACACCGCCCACAAGCTGGCGATTATCACGTCTCTCGCGTTCGGCACCAAGGTCGCGCTCGATCAGATCCACGTCGAAGGCATCCAGTCGATCACGCAGGCCGATATCGAAGCCACCGACAGTCTTGGCTATCGCATCAAGCTGCTTGGAGTCGCGCGCGAAACCGACAGCGGCATTGAAGCCCGCGTGTCGCCGGCGCTCGTCTACAAGGATTCAGCCATCGCCGAAGTCTCCGGCGTCACCAATGCCGTCGCCATCGATGCGGACTACGCCGGCAATATCCTGCTGGTCGGAGCCGGTGCCGGCGCCCGTCCGACGGCGTCCGCCGTTGCCAGCGACCTCATCGACATCGGTTTCGGCTTCATCATGCCACCGTTTGTCACGCCCTGCGCTAAGCTCAAGACCCACAAACGGGCTAAACTCGACGCCCATTATGGCTCATATTACGTGCGCCTCACCGTGCAGGATAAGCCCGGCGCCATGGCCTCGATCGCCAAGCGCATGGGCGATCGCGGCGTGTCGCTTGAAAGCATCGTCCAGCACCGGCCGATGACGCCACCAGCCGCCGGCGTCGTGCCGCCGCCCTCGAAAGCGACGCCGGCAACCGTCATCATCATCACGCACGAAACCACTGAAGAGGCCATGCGCAAAGCGCTTGAGACCATCGACAAGGACGGCAACGTCACCGAGCATCCGCAAATGATCCGCATCGAAGAGCTCTAGGCACACCATACCGCGCATCGCGATACAACACAGTTGGCCGGCGCTGGGCGCCAAAGGGATTGAGAGACATGAGCGTCATCGAAAAGAGCAACGGCAACGGCCACGGCGGTTTGGGCTTAGAGCGCGTGCTGGTGCTCGAAGTGGCGCGCGTCACTGAGGCAGCCGCCATCGCCGCCGCCCGGCTGCGCGGTCGCGGCAACGAGAAAGCCGCCGATAAGGCGGCCGTCGACGCCATGCGCCGCGAACTTGGCCGCGTCTCGATCAATGGCACGGTCGTCATCGGTGAAGGCGAAATGGACGAAGCGCCGATGCTCTACATCGGCGAGAAGGTCGGCAACGGCGACGGCCCGGAAGTGGACATCGCCGTCGATCCGCTCGAAGGCACGACGATCTGCGCCAAGTCGATGCCGAACGCGCTGGCCGTGCTCGCCATCTCCGAGCGCGGCGGTCTGTTGCACGCCCCCGATATGTACATGAACAAAATCGCCGTCGGCCCCGGTTACCCCGACGGCATCGTCGATCTCGACGCGTCTCCGGCCGACAACCTGCACGCCCTCGCCAAAGCCAAGGGCGTGGCGATTTCCGAAATCATGACCTGTATTCTCGATCGTCCGCGCCATGCTGAACTGATCCGTGCCGTGCGCGAAACCGGAGCCGGCGTGCAGCTGATCCCCGATGGCGACATCGCCGGCGTCATCTGGACCACCGATCCGGCCGAAACCGGCATCGATATCTACATGGGTTCGGGCGGCGCGCCGGAGGGCGTGCTGGCGGCTGCTGCGCTGCGCTGCATCGGCGGGCAGATCCAGGGCCGCCTGATGCCGATGAAAGACGAGGAGCGTCTGCGCGCCGAGAAGATGGGCATCGCCGACATCACCAAAAAATTCAAACTCGAAGACATGGCGTCTGCCGATGTCGTGTTCTCAGCCACCGGCGTGACCGATGGCTCGCTGCTCGACGGCGTCCGCTTCCGCGGCGACTTCGCCGAAACCGAAACCATCGTCATGCGCTCGAAAACCGGCACGGTCCGGCGCATCAAAACGAGCTTCCGTGCTGTTGGCGCGCGCTTTATCGGCTGAGAAACTCCAGGACGGGTTTGAGCGAAATCTCAGGCGCTTCTTCGTGCGGCAGATGGCCGAGGTGGGGCAGTGACACAAAGCTGCTGCGCGGCAATTCCTTGCGGTAATC
>JAIEPV010000136.1 GCA_019748215.1 Hyphomicrobium sp. | reverse complement strand
CAGTACCGCGATTATCTGCTCGCCGAACAGTATAAAGGAGCAACGATCGATTACGCACCTGTCAAGCAACGCTGGTTCGTCCTGTCGGGCATTCAAAATGGCGAGATGTTCTATCAGCGCGTCAGCTTCACGTGCGGCGGCAAACTGATCAACAGTTGGGCTATGCTTTATCCAGTGGCCGAGCGCAAAACCTACGATCGCGTCGTCGAGGCTGTGGCGCGCTCATATACGCCTGGCGCGGGCCGATCCGGTGCGTGCGATTGAGCGCCGCCCCGTTGAGCACTACGATACCCAACCACGTTGTCACGCGTTTTGCGCCGTCACCGAATGGGCTGCTGCATGCCGGCCACGCACTGGCCGCGTTCACGGCCTTTGAATTGGCCCAGCGTCACGGTGGGCGATTTTTGCTGCGCATCGAGGACATCGATACCGCGCGCGCCCGGCCCGAATTCGTCGACGCGATTTATCAGGATTTGGCATGGCTTGGGTTGACCTGGGAACAGCCCGTCCTGGTGCAGTCGCAGCATTTTCAGGAATACTTCGCCGCCGCCGAGCGATTGATCTCGCAGGGCCTTCTTTACCCATGCTTCGCCACGCGCTCTGAAATCGAAGCCGCGGCCGATCCAGCCAATCTCGATCCGGATGGAGCGCCGCTTTATCCAGGGCTATGGAAAAGTGCGTCGGCCGACGCCATCGCGGCGCGCATGGCGGCCGGCGAAAATCCTGCACTTCGACTAGATATGGCGGCAGCTCTCAGCGCGATGCGGAAGAAACTGAGCGACGCGCCACTGACATTCACCGAGCGCGACGAAAATGGCCAGGCAACAATCGTGGAGGCACACCCCGAGCGTTGGGGCGACGCGATCATCGTTCGCAAGGATGTTCCGGCGAGCTATCATTTGGCAGTCGTGGTTGATGATGCGCGCCAGGGTGTCACCCATGTGACGCGCGGTCTCGATCTGCTGGCGGCAACTGATCTTCAACGATTGCTGCACGTTCTGCTCGATTTGCCCGAGCCGGTGTATTCTCATCATCGTCTGATCCGCTGGGCGGACGGGCGCAAATTATCGAAGAGTTCAGGTGACATGGGGCTGCGCTCGTTGCGCAACGAGGGCGCAAAGGCCGAAGATTTACGCCAAGCCATCGGTGTCGGCTGACGCTATATTTTGCTGTCGCGGTGACATACACTCCAGGCGTGTAAGTGTCAGCGTCGGGGCAAATTGCGTGGAAAAGCGTTCTGGTGGCAAATCGCGTCGCGATCCGCCGCACATCGCCGGGCGTGCCTCAGATATCGAGCGTCAGCCGGCTGCATACCGGCCTCGGGCGAGAACGCTGGCGCGCGAGGCTGCCCGCCGCGATGCTAAAGACGCCATTGCAAACGATCCCATTGATCGGGCTGAAGCCCGCGCCCGAGCGGCTGCCCTTTCGGCATGGTCGCGACATCATCGACTGAGCCAGCAAAACCCAGTCCAACTGCCGCAAGCAGAGGCCGACGTCATCACGTCGCACTTGCAGGTTCCGTCGAGCCCTGACGTTGGTACGAAAGCGTCATCGGCCGTCACGGCTCGCGACAGCGAACCGAGAATTGCGAGCATCGAATCACCCTATACGCGCGCCGATCGCGCCGCCGTCAGCCTGCTGCTTGTGCCGCTGCTGATCGGGGCCATGGCTGTCTCGGCTATGAACGCTTGGCAAGCCAGCGCCAAACGAAGGGCCGTTGCAGAGATCGTGACCGAGGCAGCGGCCGCAAAGCCGGCCAACGCGTCTGTTTTGGCCCTGGCAAAACCGGACGCGGCGGTCGCCGGCAGCGTGGCCACGCCACAGCCTCCAGCGAAATCGCCGAGAGATCTGGCGCTGGCGGCGGTGATGTCGTCGCCGCCTGAAGTTTTGACCGCCGTGCCCGCGCAAGAGCTGATCTCGACGGAAGACCCGTCGACGCTCATTCCATCGATCGCGAAAGAATCCGAGACCTACAGCGGCCGGCAACGGCGCTGCACAATCGAAGAACAACCGATCGCGCCGGGCCTGGCACTGTTGTCGCGCCTGGCCCGTTCGGATGCGTCGTCATCGGAGTTCGGTGAGGCGCTTGCCGAGGCCGCGCAGGAGCAACTTGGCGAATTTGTCGTCTACACCGACAGCTATAAGCGCTTGTCGTTTCCGATGGGCGATATTCCATCTCTCTTCGGCGTCTGCACCGATGTCATCATTCGCGCCTATCGGACCGTCGGCGTTGATTTGCAGCGACTGGTGCACCGCGCCAGAGTTGGCAGTGGCGATCCCAACATCGATCACCGGCGCACGGAAGTGTTACGCCGATTTTTTGCAGCTAATGGCCGGAGTTTGCCGGTCACCGATGTTGCCGACGATTATCTCGCCGGTGATATCGTCACCTATCATCGCCCGCAAAATAGCGGCAGCCAATCACATATCGCCATCGTTTCAAATACGATGGCGGTTTCTGGACGGCCTTTGATCGTGCACAATCGAGGTTGGGGTCCGCAGTTGGAGGATGGGCTTTTTGTCGATCAGATCACTGGGCACTATCGCTATCGCGGACCGTCCGAGCCGGTCGCGATCGGATCTGATGCGCCTTTGCGCAAAACGCCGTTGGCGAAATCAGTGACGCTGTCGCGAAAAACGCTCGTCGATAAGGTGAAAGCCCAATCCGGCAAAGGCGCGGCCTCGCGCCAGAGCGATCGCGATCGCACACGGCCAGGGAAGCCTGTCAGCGGCTCTTGACGGGCCGTATTTCAAGGCTGACGCACTGAACCTTCACAGAGCAGCCACGAGAGAGCATGAGAGAGCTTGTGCCCCGCACACGCAAGGCCAACACAGACGGCCGTTCGCTTACTTTTGCTGGCGAAACTCAATTCTTTAAATTGTTAAAGAAATAATGACCGCACCGGCATTCATTGCGTTGCACGCATCATTGCAGTGCAATGGCTGAGTTATTTTTAACGTCTCTATTGAATAACGCTTGTTAAAACCGGCAAATCGGCTCAATTCTCAAGATATTCGGCCATTTGGAATATCGGATGATTTTGTTTTCGGCCATTTCAGCACTTTCAACGCGATTGGCTGCTGCTGCAACGCAGAGCGTGTCGGCGGTTTGGGCCATGGTGGCGAATGAAGGCCGGCAATCGCGGCCGGTGGGTCGGTCGAATTCGCCGACAAAGCAGGAGGCTTCTATGGCTATCGCCGAGAGCGCGCGACGTTTGACCAGCGAAGATCAGTGGGTGCGGTTGAGCGCGATCTTGTCCGCGGCCATCAGCCGGGCCAATGACGCCGGTCGCCGCCAGATCGCCGCCACCCAGCAACTCGATCTGGCGCAGTACGCGCTGTCGACGCTGTCCGACGAGTTGGCGGCTGTCATGATCGTTCCTGGCCGTCGCGACCGCGCACCGGTCTACCGTTTCGAAGTGGCCGCTCCACGTCAGTTGGACCAGGCGATTGCCGCCTAATCACAGTCAGCCTCATTATGCCCGCGCGCCGGTGATCCGCCGTCAAAACGAGCGCTGCCGTCGACTGCTCTGACGCTTTGACTGATTTGACCATGTGCCGCGCCGGTGGAGCGCGGAATTATGCAACACTCAGGCGACATCTTGTTCTTCATTCAACCGCCATCTGCGGTCGACCGGGAGGCACCTCGCAGTGTCGCGCGACGCAAACCAAAATCACGACGAAAATGACGCCTCAATCGGCGTGCCGGATTTGTCCGTCGACGGCCCTCCTGCGCGCGCCCAGGCGATTGTCGCAGCGATTGCCCGCGATGCGGCCCGGCTGCTGCGGGAGCCGCTGGCGCCGGGGCTGTATCTCGTCGCAACGCCCATTGGGAATCTGGCGGACATCACGCTGCGGGCGCTTGCTGTGCTGGCCGCAGCCGACACGGTCTATTGCGAAGATACCCGGCACTCGGCCAAGCTGCTGCAGCACTTCGGGTTGCGACCGATCACGCGGCCGTTTCACGAACACAACGAAGACAGCGAACGCGGACGTATCCTCGAAAATCTAGCGGCTGGAAAGCGCATCGCCATCATCTCAGATGCCGGAACGCCGCTGATTTCTGATCCCGGTTTCAAGCTCGTGAGGGCTGCGTGCGAAGCTGGCCATGACGTGTTCAGCGTGCCGGGCGCGTCGTCTGTCTTGTGCGCGCTCTCGTCCAGCGGTCTGCCGACGGACGCATTTTTCTTCGGCGGGTTTTTGCCGCCGAAAACGGCCGCGCGCCGCGCTCGCTTGAATGTCCTGAAAGACTACGCCGCAACA
>JAIEPV010000015.1 GCA_019748215.1 Hyphomicrobium sp. | reverse complement strand
CGGACCCGGTTCGGTCGCGTCTTGGCGGAGGGCTTGCGCCGTCATCAGAAGTAGCCTTCCTGCTTTTTCTTTTCCATGGCGCCCGCTTGATCGTGATCGATCAAGCGGCCTTCGCGTTCCGACGTCTGCGCGTTCAGCGTTTCGGCAACGACCGATTCAATCGTGTGGGCCTCGGACGTAACGGCCGCCGTCAGCGGATAGCAGCCGAGTGTTCGGAAGCGAATTTTTCTGAGTTTGATTTCTTCGCCAGCTTTCGGCTTGAGCCGGTCATCGTCAACCATCAGCAACTGACCGTTGCGCTCGATGGTTGGCCGTTCGGCCGCGAAATACAGCGGGACCACATCGAGTTTCTCGCGCAGAATATAGCGCCAAACATCTTTCTCGGTCCAATTCGACATCGGAAATACGCGAACTGTTTCGCCGCTGCCGAGCCGCCCATTGAGCAGCCGCCACATCTCCGGGCGCTGCATGCGCGCGTCCCAGCGATGACCGGGTGCGCGGAACGAAAAAACGCGCTCTTTGGCGCGACTGGCCTCTTCGTCGCGACGCGCCCCGCCAAAGGCTGCGTCGAAGCCATGCTTGTCGAGCGCTTGCTTCAGCGCCTGTGTCTTCATGATGTCGGTGTGAATCGATGGCGCATGATCAATGGGGTTGATGCCGCGCGCCAACCCGTCTTGATTGGTGTGGACGATGAGATCGAGGCCAAAGTCAGCCGCCGTCTTGTCGCGAAACGCGATCATTTCGCGAAACTTCCACGTCGTGTCGATGTGCAGCAACGGGAAGGGGATTTTTTGAGGAAAGAACGCCTTGCGCGCCAAATGCAAGAGAACGGTTGAGTCTTTGCCGATCGAATACATCAGCACCGGCTTACGGAACTGTGCTGCGGCTTCGCGGAAAATGTGGATGCTTTCTGCTTCAAGCAGGTCGAGATGCGACGGCGTTGCGGTCATCGAACGGGTTCCGTGGTGGTCGTTGCAGGCCGACTGACATCAGTACTCGCCATGTCGACGTCGGATGTTGCGACATGCAGTCCGCATTCTTTGCTGTTTTCATTTTCCCACCACCAGCGGCCCGCGCGAATATCTTCGCCTGGCTCGATGGCCCGCGTGCATGGCTGGCAGCCGATCGAGGGGAAGCCTTTCGCGTGCAATGCGTTGATCGGCACGCGGTTGGCTGCAACGTAGGCTTCGACATCAGCCAGCGACCAATCGGCGATGGGGTTCAATTTGATGAGGGCGTGATCGGCGTCGTATTCGGCGAAGGCGACATCGGCGCGGCCCGCCGACTGGTCGCGGCGCAGTCCTGTGATCCAGCCAGCCGCACCGGCGAGCGCGCGTTTCAACGGCTGAACCTTGCGCACGCCGCAACAGGCTTTGCGCGCCTCGACGGAAAATCGAAATCCATAGATGCCGTCTTCCGCCACCAGCGCTTCGACGGCGGACGCTTCCGGAAACACGACGCGAACCTTGATGCCGTAACGGCCCTCGGTTTCAAACAGCGTATCGAGTGTCTCGGGAAAGTGCCGGCCGGTATCGAGTGTGAAAATATCGATCTTGGCTTTTGCGGTTGCAATGGCATGTGTGATCGCTTGATCTTCGATCCCGAGGCTGGACGAAAATGCAACCCTGCCGTCGAACGCGTCAGCGATCGCTGCTATGCGATCCTCGATCGTAGCCAACGCAGATAACGCGCTGTTCAGGCGCGTCGCGACGGACGCGCCATCGGCAATGGAAATTGGGCCGCTTGGCACTTTTCCAACGTGCGCCGCGGCCGGGCTCTGAGCTAACATCGACAGACCTCCAGTCGGGTGCAAAATAGGGGTAAGTCATTCCTATTAAAAGCCCTTAGCAGAAAAAAGCATATCTTATCCGCGAAACGCGACCGGCAGAAAGAATTTTTTTCCAAAGATTGTCCGGGCAGTTAGGGCGTGCTGTCGGCCACTCGTCTGCCGTCATTAGACGCATTTTGCCGGGTTCGGTCGCTCAGCCAGTCGAGTGCTCCGTTCGCGGCCGTCGCCCCGGTCGCCAAGCAGGCCTGGAGCAGATAGCCGCCCGTCGGCGCGTCCCAGTCGAGCATTTCGCCGGCGACGAAGATGCCGGGCTTTTGCAGAAGCATCAAGCGCGCGTCCAAGCCGCGAAAGGCGATGCCACCGGCCGTCGAAATCGCGCGATCAAGGCCGCCAAGGCCTGTGATGGTCAGCGGAATATGCTTGATCCGATGCGCGATGGCGGCAGCGCCAATCGGCATGCCGGTTTCGTGGATCAACGCGATGGCCTGACGATCGAGCGCCGCCGTTTTGCGCAGGTGATTGGCGAGCGACTGGCGGCCGCGCGGCCGGTCGATGCGCGCGGCGAGTGCCGCTTCAGGCACATCCGGTTTGAGATCGAGAACGACCGTCGCGCGGCCGTCTTTCGCCAGTGCGGTGCGAATTTCCCTGCCGCAAGCGTAGATGACGCCGCCCTCCAACCCGGCTCGTGTGATCATCGCCTCGCCGCGATGCGTGACATCGCCGATTTGCACGCCGATGCGTTTCAGCGGGTGGCCTGCGAATTTTCCCGCGAAGATTTCGGACCAGGCGATCTCGACACCGCAATTCGATGCCGACAACGGCGTAATCTCAATGCCGGCCGATCTCAAGATGCTGACCCATGATCCGTCAGAACCAAGCCGCGGCCAACTGGCCCCACCCAATGCAAGAATGGTGGCGTCGGCAGCGGGGGTGAC
The DNA here is from genome assembly GCA_019748215.1 of Hyphomicrobium sp. Classification (GTDB taxonomy): domain Bacteria; phylum Pseudomonadota; class Alphaproteobacteria; order Rhizobiales; family Hyphomicrobiaceae; genus Hyphomicrobium_B. The sequence goes on along the minus strand of JAIEPV010000015.1, from coordinate 1,506 downwards.
CCGGCTGCCATGGGCGTCGATCAGTTCAGGCGCCGTGTTGCGGCTAAAGCCGTTCCAGGTGTGGCGGGTCTTGAGTTCAACGCCGAGCACGTCGAGCCGCTGCAACCAGGCCCGCAGCAAGGGTGACGCTTTCATGGTCTTTGGAAAGACGCGGCCGCTCGTTCCAACGAACGTCGGTTGCCCTAGATCGTTCGCCCATGAGATCAACTGCTCGGGCGAAAATCCCCGCACTGAAGCGGCGATCTCGTCGGCCGGTTCGCCATAGCGTTTGAGAAACTGCGGCAGCGGTTCGCTGTGGGTCAAATTCAATCCACCGCGGCCGGCGAGAAGAAACTTGCGCGCCGGAGCGCCCATTCGCTCATAGACCGTCACGCGTGCGCCTCTGCGCGCCGCGATTTCAGCAGCCATCAGGCCCGCCGGTCCACCACCGACAATCGCAAGGCGCGGCGGGTCGCCAGTTTGCGCCGCCTGCGGGCGATGCTCGATCACCACGCACCGGTATTCGACATCGAGGCCCAAGGTTCTGCCGGCGCGAGTGCGTCGCCTTTCTGCAGCAACTCAACGGACACCAGATCAGGAGATCGAACGAAGGCCATATGTCCGTCACGCGGCGGGCGGTTGATCGTCACGCCGGCGGCGGCGAGGCGGGCGCATGTGGCGTAGATGTCGTCGACGAGAAATGCCAGATGCCCGAAGTTGCGCGCTGACCCATAATCTTCTGCGTCCCAATTGTAAGTCAGCTCCAGCATCGGCGCCTTGTTGGAGCGCGCGCTGGCTTCATCGCCAGGAGCGGCAAGAAAAATCAGAGTGAAACGGCCTTGCGCGTTCTCCATCCGGCGAATTTCGACCAAACCGAGAGCCTCGCAATAGAATGCAAGGCTGTCGTCGATATCGCGAACGCGAACCATCGTGTGCAGATAGCGCATGTCAACCACTGACCTTTTTTGCTGATGACATCGAACGTCTTCGTAGACTGCCTTAGGCGCGACAACGACGATGGTCGGACGTTGCACGCGTTCGCAATCTCACTCCATGAGCACTTGCGGCATGAATGCAACATGCAACGCCGATTGATGTGCTGCGGCGCAAAACACCGATCGGCGATAAAGCGTCGCGCTGTTCATAAGTTGAGACTAATCGGGCTGAGCCAAGGCCACTACCGGCCTAGAATTCACCAGCTTCTCGAAGCAATCGATCAATTGCTCCCTGCTATAACGTCGCGCCAACCGATCATCTACACCTGTGGATGAATTCTCTCGGCGAAAACGTGGCGGGCGGAAAACGTCAAGCCTGTGCATGACAGAGTTCTCGACGAAGTTTCATGCGCTTATGCGCCGCTGCGTCTGTGCGTTAGTCGAGCGCTTCGCGACGTCAAGTGCGAATGACGAAAAAACCTTCTGGCCCTGAAAGTCGCTGATGGTATTCTGCGATCGCTGTTGTTCATCAAGTTGATTCGCGCCGTACCTGAAGAGGGCTCTTCCGGGTTCGTCGCTGAAGCAGCCGATG
>JAIEPV010000062.1 GCA_019748215.1 Hyphomicrobium sp. | reverse complement strand
TTCTGGGAAAAGGCCACCGCTGCCCACGTGTATTGTTTGCAGGGACGGTTGCGCGGCGAGCGCTATTCGCGTCACTGGTACGACCTGGCCGCCATCGCAAAAACGCCGCACTTTGCTGCGGCCTGCGCAGACCAAGCGCTGGCTCAGGCCGTTGCAGAACACAAATCGGTGTTCTTCATCGAGAAAGATGCGACAGGCAACAAGATCGATTACTTCGCCGCCGTCAGCGGTCAACTGCAACTCATCCCGGCAGGCGAATCGCTGGCGGCACTCGAAAAGGACTATGCCGCAATGCTGGAGGATGGTCTGCTGGCGCTCAATCAGCCGAGCTTTGCCGACATCATTGAGCAGTGCCGTGCGATCCAGGATGAGGCCAATCGGCAGGACCGCTAATTGGGTGTAAATGGGTGTGCTTGTGGTTTGCTCACAGAGCGTGATTGCCTTCCCGCTGCTCAGCTTTCAATTTGAACTATCCGGCATTTCCGGACAGTTACCTCATATCAAGCTTCTCTGATTGCAGCCATCGGTCAGCCGTTCCCATATGAATTTTCATATGGAGAACGTTGATGACCAACAAGATCTGCGCCTGCTGTGGCCAGCCATTCGAGCCGCGCCCACAAGTTCCTGATCAGGCTTACTGCTCCTCGCCCAATTGCCAACGCGCACGCAAGCGCCAGTGGCAGCGGGCCAAGCTTCAGTCCGATTCCGATTACCGGATCAACCAACGTGCCGCGCAGCAAGCGTGGTCGCAGCGAAATCAAGAATACTGGCGTGACTACCGCGACGCTCGCCCTGAGTATGCGCAACGCAACCGCGAGCAGCAGCGGGCACGAGATCAGAGCGGAAACACTGGTCTTGCAAAGATGGACGTGTGCGACCTGCCAAGCGGCCTGTACCGGATCACCCGGCACCCAGCTTTCCCGCTGGAAAACAGCGATTCGTGGATCGTCGAAATCACGCCGGTTTGCGTCACGTGTCCGTGCAAGATGGACGTGTCAAGAGAGGACTTGATCGACACTAAAACCATTGCCCCGTAACGTCACCCCAAACGGGCTCTTGAACATCCTGCATGGCAACGATTCCAGACGTATGCGTTGCCGCCATGTGGCGGTGGCGTGTCCATTGAAGGGAGCGCAGACCCGATAACGGCAATCACGGAGTGACCGGGTCTATGCAATCAAATGAATCGCCTTCAAGCCCGCCAGGGGCGTGGCCGGTGCTCCGCGCGGCGCAGTACGTGCGCATGTCCACCGAGCACCAGCAATACTCGACTGAGAACCAGGGCGACAAAATCCTCGAATACGCCGCCCGGCGCAACATCGAAATCGTCCGCACATACGCTGACGAAGGCAAGAGCGGGCTCCGCATCGACGGCAGGCAGGCGCTGCAACAATTGATCGAGGACGTGCAAACGGGCAAGGCCGATTTCCAAATCATCCTGGTCTACGATGTCAGCCGCTGGGGCCGGTTTCAGGATGCCGACGAGAGCGCCTACTACGAATACATCTGCCGACGCGCCGGAATCCAAGTCGCTTACTGTGCCGAGCAATTCGAAAACGACGGCTCGCCTGTGTCCACCATCGTCAAGGGCGTCAAACGTGCGATGGCTGGCGAATACAGCCGGGAGTTGTCGGCCAAGGTGTTTGCTGGACAGTGCCGCCTGATCGAGTTGGGCTTTCGGCAAGGCGGACCCGCTGGCTATGGCCTACGACGTGTGCTGATCGATCAGTCCGGCACGCTCAAAGGTGAGTTGGCGCGTGGCGAGCACAAAAGCCTGCAAACCGACCGCGTCATCCTGCAGCCGGGGCCTGACAACGAGGTCGCCGCCGTCAACCAGATCTACCGTTGGTTTGTTACTGACAACCTCACCGAGCTGGAGATCGCCGAACGGCTCAACACGCAAAACATCCCAACAGACCTCGGGCGCGATTGGACACGGGCGACGGTGCGCGAAGTGTTGTCCAACGAGAAGTACATCGGCAACAACGTCTACAACCGGCGCTCCTTCAAGCTCAAGAAACATCGGGTGGTCAACAGCCCCGAGATGTGGATCAAGAAGGAAGGCGCGTTCGAGGGCATCGTGCCGCCGGAGCTTTTCTACACAGCACAAGGCATCCTGCGCGCACGATCACACCGCTACAGCGATGAGGAGCTGATCGAAAAGCTGCGCAACCTGTACCAGCGCCACGGTTACCTCTCTGGCCTGATCATCGACGAGGCCGAAGGCATGCCCTCGGCAACGGCCTACGCACACCGTTTCGGCAGTCTGATTCGCGCGTACCAAACTGTCGGCTTCACCCCGGATCGAGACTACCAGTATCTGGAAGCGAATCAGTTCCTGCGCCGACTGCACCCGGAGATCGTCGGCCAGACCGAACGGATGATCGCCGAGGTGGGCGGCATGGTTGAGCGCGATCCGGCCACCGATCTCCTCACCGTCAACCACGAATTCAGCGTCTCGCTGGTACTGGCGCGTTGCCAGATGCTCGACAACGGGCGACGCCGCTGGAAAGTGCGCTTCGATACCAGCCTCGCACCCGACATCACAGTCGCTGTTCGGCTCGATGAAACCAATCAGGCGGCATTGGACTATTACCTGTTGCCACGATTGGACTTCGGCCAACCACGCATCCAGCTGGCCGACCACAACGGCATCGAGTTCGAGTGTTACCGCTTTGACAGCCTGGACTACCTGTATGGCATGGCCCGGCGCATCCGCATAAGGAGGGCCGCATGAATCAGGACAAAGAGCATCGCCACGCGGATTTGCGGATGATTCCGCTGAGCCAGATTGAGGTTCTCAATCCCCGCGAACGCAACAGCCGTGTGTTCGAACAGATCGTCGGCAACATCCAGAGCATCGGCCTGAAAAAGCCGATCGTCGTGACGCCACGCCCGGGGAATGATGGTGAGCATTACCTGCTCATCTGCGGCGAGGGGCGTCTCAAGGCCTTCAAGACACTCGGCCATCAGGAGATCCCGGCGATGGTGATGAATGTCGATGACGAATCGGCCTTCATCATGAGCCTGACGGAGAACATCGCACGGCGCAAATTCAGTCCGCTGGAGCTCTTGGCTGGCATCGAGCAGCTGCGGGATCAGGGATACGACAAGAAGGATATTGCCCAGAAAACGGGCCTGAGCCCGGAGTACGTCCAAGGCATCCTGTACCTGCTAAAGAACGGCGAAGAGCGCCTGCTGATGGCCGTCGGCAGTGGACGTATACCGCTTAATGCGGCGATCACCATTGCAGGTGCAGGCACCGACGACAAAGCGATCCAAGCAGCCCTGCAGGAAGCCTATGAATCCGGCAAGTTGCGTGGCAGCCAACTGATCCAGGCGCGACGGGTCATCGAACGTCGCCGCACGCAAGGCCGGGCTGTCGGCGGCAAGATGTCATCCCGCAAACCCAATGCGGACGTGACCACCTCGAGTCTCGTGCGTAACTACCAGCGTGAAGTCGAGCGCCAGAAGCAGCTGGTCAGGAAGGCAGAAACCGCACAGCGCAATCTGTTGTTCATCGTCGGCGCACTGCGTCAGTTGCTGGCGGACGAAAACTTCACCAACCTGCTGCGCGCGGAGGGGCTGGATACGCTGCCACAGTATCTGGCGGATCGGGTCTGGGCACGAGGGAGCGGCGCATGAGCCAACCTACGCTGGGCTTCGTTCTGGAGCCGCTAACTCTCTCGCTCTCGGCTGTCCTGCCATCGCGCAAAACACCGGAGGGGCTGCTTGCCTCCCGCAAATTCAAACAGATCACCGCGTCCATCGAGGCTGTCGGCTTGATCGAGCCCTTGTCAGTGGGAAAGGCTGATCGCGAGGGGCAGCACATCCTGCTGGACGGACACACGCGACTGGTGGCACTGAAGCAGTTGGGCTTCGACATGGCTCCCTGCCTCGTGGCCACGGATGACGAAAGCTACACCTACAACAACCGGGTCAATCGTCTCTCCAGCATTCAGGAACACTTGATGATCCGCCGCGCCGTCGAACGCGGCGTCACTCCTGACAAGCTCGCGAAAGCATTGGACGTGGACATCAGTCACATCATCAAAAAACTGAATCTGCTTGATGGCATTTGTCCAGAGGCCGCCGAGTTGCTCCGCGACCAGACGTTTTCGGCAAACCTTGGCGCAGTCCTGCGCAAGATGTAACCAACACGGCAGGTCGAATGCGTCGAACTGATGGTCAGCGCCAACAACATCACGGTGGCCTAC
>JAIEPV010000132.1 GCA_019748215.1 Hyphomicrobium sp. | reverse complement strand
CTACGCCACGCAACACACGCTACGCTTACAAAACTCGCAAAAGCCGAAACGGAAGAAATTGGAACGACGCTCAACGGTACGCTTTGACGAAACTGACGATCACGCCACCGACTTACGCAAACACAACACGAACACCTGACGCTCTCGAAGTTTCGTCCGCACCGGAGACCGGCTGTGTTCCGCGAACGAAGAGAGAATAGCCGTCACATTCAGGCAACGCCAAGGCGCGACTTTGTCCTCGCCGTGATATTCGCTTGACTGTATGGGGTTCGCAACAAAACCGGCCGTCTGCTGCCCATCAACAATTGTGGACAACTCAATCACAGGTGGTTTTGCGGGTCTTCAGAGGCTCCGGCGCCGGGCTTCGGCGGCCGAAAATGCGGCACGAAGCGTCACGGCCATCAGGAACAGCGATAACACCGCGTTCCAGCCGGCAAATGACAAGCCCATGAACCGCCACGATGCTTCATCGCAGCGAACGACGCGGATCGTTGCGAGATCTTTGAGCAATCCGCCGGTGTTTGCTGCGAGCCCTTGATCACCGGCGCAACTGTCGGGGCCTGGCCAGAATTTCCATTCCGCGCCGGCGTGGTAGACACCCAAACCGGTGTTGGCGAGATAAGCGAGAGCGACAACGAACAAAATCGCCGCCGCCCAACCGCGCGCGCCACTCGAGACGAGCGCTAGCGCCAGGAAAAGAGCTGGAATGGCCGCATAATAGGCATAGCGCTGCATCAGACACAGCGGGCAGGGGATGTAGCCACCGATATACTGGAAGGCGAGGGCAACGCCGATCCCTGCGATCGATATAAACAACGCAAAACTGCCGAGCTGATAAGCCAGCCCTCGTTCCGCCGACCCCTCAAATGCCATTTTAAGCGAACTCCACACCTGACATGCGGCGACGTCACACCAAGAAACGTGCGGCGACAAAGCCGCCGACGAGCAGCACGACAAAAACAGTTGTGACCAGGCTCAAACGTTTTTCGATGAAGTCGCGGATCGGTTCACCGAAGTAGAAAAGCAGCCCCGCAACCAGAAAAAACCGCATGGCGCGAGCCACGACCGATGCTAGCATGAACGAAAAGACGTTCATGCCCGCGACACCGGCGGCGATCGTCAGCACCTTATAGGGAAATGGCGTCATCCCCTTGATGACCAAGATCCAGACGCCCCATTGATTGAACCAGTCGACAAAGGTCTGAAAGCTTTCCGCTTTGCCGTAAAACCTCAGGATCGGCGCTCCGATCGTGTCGAAAAGATAATAGCCGATGGCGTAGCCGAGGATGCCGCCGAGCACCGAACCGACGGTGGCGATCGTCGCATACCACCAGGCTTGCGCGCGGTTGGCGAGGATCATCGGCACCAGCATGACGTCCGGCGGGATCGGGAAAACCGAGCTCTCAATGAACGAAACGCCAAACAACGCCGCCGGCGCCCGGTCGTCGGCCGCCTTGCGCATCATCCAATCGTACAGCCGTCGCATCATGCGGGTGTGCTTAGAACATTCGGTGGGTGAGCGGAAGTTGGCTTTTCAACGGGCTCGAAGCTGTTCGACAGTTCGGCAACCACGGCGTTGAGCACGAACCGGCCTTTTGGCGTGGCGCGGATGGCGCGCCGCCGATTGGCCTGGGCCGTCTCGGAGATCGTTTCCAGCAAGCCAAGCGCCGCGAGCCCATCCATCGCAGCTGTTGAAGGCCTGACACCTCCGAGGTTGGCCAGGCGATCTAGGTTCACCCCTTCACTGAGGCGAAGTCCCATCAACAGCATCTCATCGGCCTGCTGTCGCGCCGACAGGAGTTCCAGGTCGACGATGCCATGGCCATGCCGTTCAACGCACGCCGCCCATGTTTCGGGATGCTTTTCAGCGATTGTCGCGACGCGGCCTTGATTTGTGATCAAGCGGCCATGGGCGCCAGGACCGATCCCGGCGTATTCGCCATAGCGCCAATAGAGCAAATTGTGCTGGCTCTCTTCACCGGCGCGCGCGTGATTGGAAATTTCGTAAGCGGTCAATCTGCGCGCCGACGTCATCTGCTGCGTAATGGCGTAAAGCTCCAGTGCCGCGTCGGCATCGGGCACGATGAGCTTTCCGGCGGCGTGCAAAGCGGCGTACGGCGTATCGGGTTCGATGGTGAGTTGATAGAGCGAGAGATGATCGCCCGCGAGGCTCAAGGCCTCGGCGAGTTCGGTGCGCCAGGCTGCCGGTGTTTGGCCGGGCCGGGCATAGATGAGATCGAATGAAAATCGATCAAATTCGGCGCGGGCCACATCGAGCGCGCGCTTTGATTCAGCAACCGTATGGATGCGGCCGAGACGTTTCAGATCGTCGTCATTCAGCGATTGCAGACCCATCGACACGCGATTGACGCCGGCGTCGCGATAGCCTCGAAAGCGTCCGGCTTCGACGCTGCTTGGGTTGGCTTCGAGCGTGATTTCGGCAGCCGGATGGAGTGTCCAAAGCTTGGCAACGCGCGCGAGAATGGCAGCCGTCGTCTCTGGCTTCATCAGTGACGGCGTGCCACCGCCGAAGAAGACACTGCCGACGACGCGCGGCCCGGTCCGTTCGGCCGCATCATCGAGTTCGCGGAGGTAGGCTGCAAGAAAGCGATCTTCGTCCCAACCACCATGACGGACGTGACTGTTGAAATCGCAATAGGGGCATTTCTGGGCGCAGAACGGCCAATGAATGTAAACGCCAAACCCAGGATCCGCGGCGGATGGCATTCGCAAACTGCTGGCCGCTGACAAACTCATGATGCCGCCGGCTTGAGGCTTGCCTCCAACAACGCTTGCGCCACTTTGCGCCAAACTGGCGCGTCGGATGATGTCGTCGCTTCGAGCCGTGCCGCGACTGCCGTCAGGTATGCATCGAGCGAAAGGTGTCCAACGTCATGACCATTTTTCGCCACGTCGGTGCCGAGCCGGGCGATGAATTGGGCGGCTTCCGTTTGCGTGGACAGGCTCGCGGCCGCCGCTCGCAGGGCGACACTATCGCGACCGGCGACGGGCACCTGCGCCCGCTGCTCGATATGATCGAGGCAGTGCGCCTTGAACGCGGCGAAAGCCCGCGTTCGGTGCGAATTGGCATATTTTTGCGCAGGTTCCATCTCGCCATACGTTTGGGTCACGCCATCGGCGACGAACATCGGATCGTAGCCAAAGCCATTGCCGCCGCGCGGTGGCCAAACCAGATGACCAAACACCTTGCCGGTGAAGATCTGCGTTTCCCCATCGGGCCATGCGAGGCACAGAACCGAGATGAAATTTGCGCGCGGACCGGGCGCAGCCCAGCCGTGGCGCGCTGTGATCTCTTCGCCGACTTTGCGCATGGCGACACCGAAATCTTTGCCCGGTCCAGCCCAGCGCGCCGAATAAATTCCTGGCGCTCCGCCAAGGCATTCGACTTCGAGACCGGAGTCATCGGCAAGTGCCGGCAGGCCTGACCCTTGAGACGCGGCGACGGCTTTGAGCTTGGCGTTCCCCTCAAACGTCGGCTCCGTTTCTTCAGGCTCGATCAGCCCGAGATCACCCGCCGAAATCGCGTCGAGGCCATAGGGCGCGATGAGCTCGTTGATTTCCCACACTTTGCCGGGGTTGTGACTGGCGACCACAATGCGCGTGCCTGCCTCGAGTTTTCGCGTCACAGTGAAGCCCATAAAAAAATCATCGTCGCGACGGTCCCAAGCAAACTTCGAACCGCGTGCAGTCGTCCCCAGGACACGATCAAAGTGCGTGAGGCCGGCCCCGCGTGATCCGGCGCGATGGCTTCGAGCTGCTTGTTGGTCGGCATGATCACAAGCATCGTGTAGGGCCAATTCGCTACCAGGACGACAGCGCCAATCAGCCACATCCAACCGCCCGTTACGATCCATTCGAGCACGCCGAAAACAAATCCGACGACGGCTAGCGTGGCCTGCATGATGAAGCCGCGCGCATAGCTGAACTTCCATTGTGCGAGCAGGGCCCGGTCGTCGATTTGCAAGCGCGCCGGTTGCTCGGCCCAGGTGATGTAGATGGCGGCTCCCATGAACAGCGACGCCGCCACCAGCGCAAAACTTCCAAACATCGCCGGGCCTCAAATCGTTCTCTTGCTGCAAGATCGCTCACGCCACCGTCAGCTTTTGCAGTTGGACAAGTTCGCCGATGCCTTTTTTTGCAAGGCCCATTAGCG
>JAIEPV010000206.1 GCA_019748215.1 Hyphomicrobium sp. | reverse complement strand
GGTCGTTATTAACGGCGATTTGACTACATATTTGGTGTGTTGCCGCGCATGTCATCAGACTGTGGCAATACCGCCGCTTGCCCCCTAGACTGGGGTAGGGTCCACTAAACCAAACTTGATCTTGAGAACTCCTGCGTGCTCAGATCGTATTAGAGATTCAAGGCAACGTGCTGGAATGCCCTTTGCCACTCCCATTATCCCGGCGGCTGCGTTGGGGAAAAGCAAGAACATCGAACGTGTGAACTGATCCGGCCGTCTGGAATGCTCGCACGACCGTAAGCCTTGCATCAAAGGTAAGAACGAATGGCTCAAGAGAAGAACACTCTCTACTGCTCCTTCTGCGGCAAGAGCCAGCACGAGGTCCGCAAGTTGATCGCCGGTCCGACCGTGTTCATCTGTGATGAATGCGTCGAACTGTGCATGGACATCATCCGCGAAGAGAACAAGAACACGCTCGTTAAATCGCGCGACGGCGTGCCGAGCCCGCAGGAAATCTGCGGAGTGCTCGACAGCTACGTGATCGGGCAGTATCACGCCAAGCGCGTGCTCTCGGTGGCGGTGCACAATCATTACAAGCGGCTCAATCACGCGAGCAAGAACAACGACGTCGAACTCGCCAAGTCGAATATCCTGCTGGTCGGGCCGACAGGCTCGGGCAAGACGCTGCTAGCGCAAACGCTGGCGCGCATTCTCGATGTTCCGTTCACGATGGCGGATGCGACGACATTGACCGAAGCCGGTTACGTCGGCGAAGATGTCGAGAATATCATTCTCAAGCTGCTGCAGTCGGCCGACTACAACGTCGAGCGGGCACAGCGCGGCATCGTCTACATCGACGAAGTCGACAAGATCTCGCGCAAGTCTGACAACCCATCGATCACCCGCGATGTCTCCGGAGAAGGCGTGCAGCAGGCGCTGCTGAAAATCATGGAAGGCACGGTCGCCAGCGTGCCGCCACAGGGCGGTCGCAAGCATCCCCAGCAGGAATTCCTGCAGGTCGACACGACCAACATCCTGTTCATCTGCGGCGGCGCATTCGCCGGCCTTGAAAAGATCATCTCACGGCGCGGCAAAGGCTCGTCCATCGGCTTCTCGGCCAAGGTGACCGGTCCAGATGAGCGGCGCATGGGCGAAGTGCTGCGCGGCGTCGAGCCGGAGGATTTGCTCAAATTCGGCTTGATCCCGGAGTTCATCGGCCGTTTGCCGGTGATCGCCACGCTTGAAGATCTGGATGAGACGGCCCTGGTGCAAATTCTCACCGAGCCCAAGAACGCCCTGGTCAAGCAGTATCAGCGCCTGTTCGAGATGGAAGACGTGAAGCTCAACATCACCACAGACGCGCTCAAGGCGATTTCGCGCCGCGCGATCGAACGCAAAACCGGTGCACGCGGGCTGCGGTCGATCATGGAGGGCATCTTGCTCGACACCATGTACGACCTGCCGCAAATGAAGGGCGTCGAGGAAATCGTCATCGGGCCGGAAGTCGTCGAAGGCGCGGCGCGGCCCTTGCGAATTTATTCAGACCGGGCGGAAGAAAAGGAATCGACCGCCTAAAAGCGATACTTCTGCGGGCGCGCAGAACGATGCCGGGGTGATCTTGTATGGCTGAATGCGATCCCCATTTGTTCGATTGGGATTGAACCGGCTTTCTGAAAGCAAGTTACGCTTCGTGCCAACGATGGCGTCGAAGCATCGGATTGCAGCGTTTGCCGGGCAATTCTCGCGTGTCGCGCCAACGAGCGTTTTCCTGTCGCCACAAAAGGGACAGGTGTTGCGGCTCAAAGGTGGAACGAGGCGTGCAATGCGCTCGAGGCTGTTGGTTCGGACTGACAACGAACCTGGATGTGGGCGCGACAAGGGTTAAGTGAAATGAGCGAAGACAAAAAGATCAAAGACAAAACCAGTGGCAAGGAGCTGTTTCCGGTCTTGCCGCTGCGTGATATTGTGGTCTTCCCGTACATGATCGTGCCGCTGTTCGTTGGCCGCGAGAAGTCGATCGCGGCGCTCGAAGAAGTTATGCGTGCCGACAAGCAGATTTTGCTTGTGGCCCAGAAAAATGCTGGCGACGACGACCCGGCGACGGATGCGATTTTCGAAATCGGCACGCTGGCATCGGTGCTGCAGTTGCTGAAGCTGCCGGACGGCACGGTAAAGGTGCTGGTCGAAGGCAGCGCGCGCGCGAAGGTCGTTCGCTACACGTCGAACGACAACTACTTCGAAGCGGAAGTCGAGCGCGTCAACGAACACCCAGGTGTCAAAGAAGAACTCGAAGCCTTATCGCGGTCGGTCGTGACCCAGTTCGAGAGCTACGTGAAACTCAACAAGAAGGTCTCGCCGGAGGTGCTTGGCACCGTCAGCCAGATCGAGGATTACGCCAAGCTCGCCGATACGATCGCGTCACATCTCGCGGTGAAGATTTCCGATAAACAGGATGTACTCGAAACGGCCAGCGTTTCCGAGCGGCTAGAGCGTGTCTACACGCTGATGGAAAGCGAAATCTCGGTTCTCCAGGTCGAAAAGAAAATCCGCTCGCGCGTCAAGCGCCAGATGGAGAAGACGCAGCGCGAATATTATTTGAATGAGCAGATGAAGGCCATTCAGAAGGAGCTCGGCGATACCGACGAGCGCGACGACATCTCCGAATTTGAAGAAAAGATCGAAAGCACCAAGCTGTCGAAGGAAGCCAAGGACAAGGCGCTGGCTGAGCTGAAGAAGCTCAAGCAGATGAGCCCGATGTCGGCTGAAGCGACGGTTGTGCGCAACTATCTCGACTGGCTGCTGTCGATCCCGTGGGGGATCAAGGGCAAGATCAAGAAGGATATTGCGGAGGCCCAGGCCATCCTCGATCTCGAGCACTATGGGCTTGAAAAGGTCAAGGAACGCATCCTCGAATATCTCGCCGTGCAGGCGCGCACCAACAAGCTGAAGGGGCCTATTTTGTGCCTCGTCGGACCGCCCGGCGTCGGCAAGACGTCGCTTGGCAAGTCGATCGCCAATGCCACGGGCCGCGAGTTCGTGCGCATGTCGCTCGGCGGCGTGCGCGATGAAGCCGAAATCCGCGGGCATCGCCGCACCTACATCGGTTCGATGCCCGGCAAGGTCATCCAGTCGATGAAGAAGGCGAAGCGCACTAATCCGCTCTTCCTGCTCGATGAGATCGACAAGATGGGTCAGGATTTTCGTGGCGATCCAGCAGCGGCGTTGCTCGAAGTGCTGGATCCAGAACAGAACTCGACGTTCAACGATCACTACCTCGAGGTCGACTACGACCTGTCGAACGTGATGTTCGTCACCACGGCCAATACGCTGAATATTCCGCCGGCCCTGATGGACCGCATGGAGATCATTCGTCTCGCCGGTTACACGGAAGATGAAAAGCTCCAAATCGCCAAGCGGCACTTGATGGCCGAACAGACCTCGGCGCACGGTCTCGAGCCGGGCGAGTGGATCGTCGACGATGAGGCGTTGAAGCATCTGATCCGGCGTTACACGCGGGAAGCCGGCGTGCGTTCTCTCGAGCGCGAGATCGCGAAGCTGGCGCGCAAAGCCGTGAAGGAAATTCTGACGTCTTCGAAGACGCAGATCACCGTCACCGCCGACAACGTCGAGTCATTCCTCGGCGTGCCGAAGTACCGCTATGGCGAAGCCGAACTCGAAGATCAGGTCGGCATCGTCACCGGATTGGCTTGGACCGAGGTCGGCGGCGAATTGCTGACGATCGAAGGCGTCATGATGCCCGGCAAGGGCCGCATGACGGTGACCGGCAACCTGCGCGACGTGATGAAGGAATCGATCCAGGCCGCGAACGCCTATGTGCGCTCGCACGCCGTCGATTTCGGCATTCACCCAAAGCTGTTCGAAAAGCGCGACATCCACGTCCACGTGCCGGAAGGCGCAACGCCGAAGGATGGTCCGTCAGCGGGCATTGCCATGACCACGGCGATCATCTCGGTGCTCACCGGCATCGCCGTCCGCAAGGACGTGGCGATGACTGGCGAGATCACGCTGCGCGGCCGTGTTCTGCCGATCGGTGGCTTGAAGGAAAAGCTGCTTGCGGCGCTGCGTGGCGGCATCAAGACGGTGATCATCCCCGATGAGAACGTCAAAGACCTCGTCGAAATTCCCGATGA
>JAIEPV010000217.1 GCA_019748215.1 Hyphomicrobium sp. | reverse complement strand
TCATCAACGCGGTGACACTTGAAACCGAAGTACGGCTGATCGCGGCTCATGCGTCGCTCGGCGGCACGGTGACGAGGCTATCAGTCGACCGCGCGGAAAGCGTTGGCAGCAAACATGGCTGGCGACCGGCGATGCCGGTGGTCCAGTGGGTTGGAACAAAGCCATGAAGGTCATCGGCATTGGGACGCACAGCGGATCGCAGGTTGAAGACGTGATTTTGGCAATTGCCGAAGCCGAGCGACTGAGCGGACAACGCTGTGACACACTGGCGTCGCTCGCGCGCGGCGATCGCGATGCGGCTATCGTGGATGCCGCGAAACAAACGGGCCGCACTGTCTTGTTTTTCGACCAAGCCGAGCTTGGCCGGCGTTCGTCGGACTGCGTGACCCAATCAGACGCCTCGATGTCAGCGCATGGTATTCCGTCCGTTGCCGAAGCAGCGGCATTGACAGGTGCTGGTGCATCGTCGCGGTTGGAGATGCCGCGCAGAACATGCTCCGGTGTCACCATCGCCGTTGCGGTGTCCGTCGAGATGGCAGCGAAAGAAAAGCAACGATGACGATCCATTTTGTCGGCGCAGGACCAGGGGCCGCCGATCTCATCACCGTACGCGGCCGCGATATCATCCGTCGATGTCCCGTGTGCCTGTACGCCGGATCACTGATCCCGAAAGCATTGATCGAACTTTGTCCACCCGGCGCCCGCATTATCGACACCGCGCCGATGGCGCTCGATCAGATCGAAGCTGAATTCATTCTTGCCCATAACAATGACGAAGACGTCGCCCGGTTGCATTCCGGAGATTTGTCGATCTGGAGTGCCGTCGGTGAACAGCTGCGCCGACTGGATCGGTTGGGAATTGCCTACACCTTGACGCCGGGCGTGCCGGCTTTTGCAGCCGCGGCGGCGACGCTAGCTCAGGAGCTGACCCTCCCTGAAGTTGCTCAATCGTTGATTTTGACACGCACGTCGGGGCGTGCGTCGTCGATGCCGGAACGCGAAACGCTTGAAACGTTCGCCGCCACCGGCGCGACACTGGCCATTCATTTGTCGGTGCATATTCTGCCCGAGTTAGTTGAGCGTTTGACGCCATTTTATGGAGCGTCATGCCCCGTCGCGATCGTCTATCGCGCCTCGTGGCCGGATGAGCGCGTGTTCCGCGGCACGCTAGAAACAATTGTTGCAGAGCTTTCCACGACAGCGATCGAGCGCACTGCCCTCGTTCTCGTCGGACCGGTTCTCGACAACAGCGAGTTTCGCGAAAGCGCGCTTTATAACATCGATTATAAACGGCGGTTTCGCGGGTTTGACGGCTAGGCGTTGGCAACAGGCGTGCGCGCCGCCAAACCCCCGTCACGATCGAAGATCACGACGTCGACGCCGATCCCCGTGCCTCTCAACGTCGCAAGAGTGGTCGCGCATGCCTTCGCGGCAATGTGCTCGGCCAATGGAATGCCAGCGGTTTTCGAGATCGATAGAATGTGCTGCGCCGTGGTGGCTGCGCGTGCGTCTTCGACAACGGACGCACTTGCGCCGAGTTCGCCGAGCCAATTCGACAGCACATCTAGCTCGATGATCCCGCGGCCCGAATGCAGATCGAGGCGGCCTTGAGCCAATTTCGTCATCTTGGCGAAGCCACCGGCGATCGTCACGCGATGGACCGGATGCGCTTTCAGATACTTGAGCAATCCGCCGGCGAAATCACCCATCTCGATCAAGGCCGTCTCTTCCAACCCGTAGAGTTTAGCGACGGCTGCTTCAGACGTTGAGCCTGTGCTGCCAGCGACATGGCGCAAGCCAACGGCACGCGCCACGTCGATACCGCGATGGATTGAATCGATCCAAGCGGCACACGAGAACGGGATGACAATGCCGGTGGTGCCGAGGATCGACAGCCCGCCGACGATGCCGAGCCTACCGTTCAAAGTTTTCAGCGCCAGGGCTTCTCCACCTGGCACCGATATCTCAATGATGATGTCGGTGGCTTTTCCAAACTGCGCGCCAGCTTCAGTGATCGCCCGACGCAGCATCTGGCGCGGCACAGGGTTTATGGCCGGCTCGCCCGGCGGGATCGGCAATCCTGGCCGGGTGACGGTGCCCACGCCTGGCCCAGAACGGAATGTCACGCCGGAACCAGGGGCGCCTGTTGAAACAGTGGCGACGACTAACGCGCCATGCGTTACGTCGGGATCGTCGCCGGCATCCTTGATGATTCCGGCGGTCGCCGATATCGGAGTCGCATGACAAGTCGCAACCGCAAACGAGGGCTCGCTGCCGTTGGGCAAGGTGACCGTGACGACAGCCGGAAACTCTCCCGTCCACAACGCTTCGACCGCCGCCCGCGCGGCCGCTGTCGCGCATGTTCCCGTCGTCCAGCCGCGACGCAGCGGCGCGGAAGGTTTGTCGAACTCGACGTCTGCTTCATCCATCGTCGTGGTATAAACCGGCACACCAGTAAAAGGCTACAATAGCACTCATGCCCGAACCCCATTCATTGCCTCGCGGGCTAATTATCGCCGCGCCACGTTCGGGCGCAGGGAAAACCACAGTCACACTCGGGCTGCTGCGGGCATTCTCGCGGAATGAAGTCACTGTCCAGCCGTTCAAATGCGGTCCGGATTATATCGACCCCGCGTTTCATGCGGCCGCTGCCGGCCGGCCGAGTTTCAACTTGGATAGTTGGGCCATGCAGCAATCGACCGTCGTCGAACTGCTCGAACGGGCGACGGCCGGCGCCGACATCGTTGTCGCCGAGGCGCTTATGGGACTGTTCGATGGTGTCGCGACACAAGGGACATGGGGAACGGGTGCAAGCGCTGATCTCGCCGCGCTGACCGGATGGCCGGTCATTCTGGTGCTCGACGTGTCTGGACAATCGCAAACCGCCGCAGCAGTGGCGCGCGGTTTCCGCGGCTTTCGCGACGGTGTGAATATAGCCGGCGTCATCCTCAATCGCGTCGGCAGCGATCGCCATATTCGGCTGGCGACGATGGCGATCGAGCAGCAAGGACTGCCGGTTTTCGGCGCCATTCCCCGCCGCGCCGACCTCGCCATGCCGGAACGGCACTTGGGGCTTGTTCAAGCCGGAGAAATGGCGGATCTCGACAATCGCCTCAATACTTTTGCCGATCTGATCGAGGGCCATGTCGATCTGTTTCGCGTCATGGGATCGGCTGCACCCGGACGGCATCCAATCATCGAGCCCGCGCGGCGTCGACCACCCGGCCAACGCATTGCACTTGCCGAGGATGCGGCGTTCTCATTTGTTTATCCGCATATCGCTGAGCAGTGGCGCAGTGCTGGCGCCGAAATCGTGCCGTTTTCGCCGCTGAACGACGAGGCGCCTGATGCAAGCTGCGACGTCGCTTGGCTTCCGGGCGGCTACCCCGAGCTCCATCTGGAGCGACTTGCGGGCAATGCGCATTTTCTGACTGGAATGCGCGATTTCGCGGCGACCAAGCCGGTTCACGGCGAGTGCGGTGGATACATGGTGCTTGGAGACAGCATTGAAGATGCGAACGGCAAACGCTTCCCGATGCTCGGCTTGCTTGAACTCAGCACATCATTTGCCAAACGGCGCATGCAGCTCGGATATCGTCGTGCGACACTGCTGACTGAATGTCCGATTGGTGCCAAGGGGAGCGTCGTCGCCGGACATGAGTTCCACTATGCGACCATCGTGAAGGCGCCGTCGAGAAAGCTTGCCAGCGTCACCGACGCTGATGGCAATGCCGTCCTCGAAGGGGGTGGCGTCAACGGTCACGTCAGCGGATCGTTTTTCCATTTCGTCGACGCGACGTAAGGCACTGTTCGACTTTCAGGTCATCGGCGGTTCGGCTACGGTCTCCGGAATCGCTAAACCCGCCACCTCGGCAGCTCCACAACGGCCATGCCTAAAACTGTCCTCCTTACAATCGGCCGCTTGCCGAAGGTTTTAGACCTCGCCCGCAGCTTCGCGGCCCGCGGCGATCGCGTCATCGTCGCCGACCCGTTTCGGTGGCACCTGATGCGGGTGTCGAATGTCGTATCAAAAACCTATGCCGTGACCGCACCCGCCAGCGA
>JAIEPV010000054.1 GCA_019748215.1 Hyphomicrobium sp. | reverse complement strand
GGCGATTTCATCGTGCCCTCCAGTGAATCCGAATCACTGGGAAGATCATCGCCCTACATCATGTCCGAACAGAGCCATTACGCTCAGTCTGTCAATGTTTATTTCCTGCCGATCAAAAAATCGGGACCCGGTGCAGTGCCGTTAGAGACATCGAAAGCTTCTGAAATTCTCGATCTTGCCGAACAGTATGTTCGCTCGGTTGGCTACAACGGCTTTAGTTTTCGAGACTTGGCCGATGACGCCGGCATCAAGAGCGCAAGCGTGCATTATCATTTCGCCACGAAAGAGCGCCTCGCAGCGGCCGTGGCCCGCCGTTACGCCGAACGGTTTTTTGCGGCGGTCGGTCAGACTTCTGATGAAACGGTCACGGCGAATGAACAAATGGATCGCTTCGTTGGGTTGTTTCGAGCGGCGATCAGTGACGACAAGCGCCTCTGCCTCTTTTGCATTTTGGCCGCGGAACTCTCGACGCTGCCCGAAGAAGTGCAGCGTGAAGTCCGTCAATTTTTCGCCGATTGCACGGCTTGGCTTGCGTCGCTGATGGCGCGTTTTTCCGCCTGCAAAAGCCTAAATGGAAGAGAACTCGAAGCGCGAGCCCATACGCTTCTCGCCAGCCTCGAAGGCGCAATGATCGTGTCACGCGCTCACGGCGATCTGGCGGTGTTCGACAGCATTGTCGGCGAGCTCCGCCACTGCGAAATGATTCCGCGAAATTAGGCGGATCGTTGGCGACCCCGGCAGGATTTGAACCTGCGACATCGAACTTAGAAGGTTCGCGCTCTATCCAGCTGAGCTACGGGGCCATGCGCAACGTCGAGGGTCGCAAGTAACGGCTCTAATCGTCGAGACGACGCAAGTTGGCCGTATGACAAGCGGCGGGCAGCGATGCGTTGATGCACCTGCGTTCGATAAGCGTGCCACCATCGAAACGCAAGTCGCGCGCGGCTTCAACGGTGCACTTTGGCATGACGCAGCACCGTCACAGGTCGACTGTTGATTGATCATCGCCACGCGTGTCAGATAGCGGTCAACATTATTAAAAAACTGATGCCATGGGGGACGAATGACCGCTGCAAACCCGTCAGACAGCACCGCCCCGCCAGGTCTGCTGGATCGCGAACGTATCATCGCCAGCGCCGGGTTCAACCGCTGGATGGTGCCCCCTGCGGCGCTGGCCATCCATCTGTGCATCGGCATGGCCTATGGATTTTCCGTGTTCTGGAAACCGTTGGAAAACGCGATTGCCGGCGCCGATGGCAAGCCGCTGGCGAGCTGCTCGGCGGGCGCCACGACCTTCTCTGAAAAGGCCGCCGGAACACTGCGCGCGCTGACCGCGACGGAC
The DNA here is from genome assembly GCA_019748215.1 of Hyphomicrobium sp. Taxonomy (GTDB): domain Bacteria; phylum Pseudomonadota; class Alphaproteobacteria; order Rhizobiales; family Hyphomicrobiaceae; genus Hyphomicrobium_B. The sequence continues at coordinate 2,716 of JAIEPV010000054.1, read as the reverse complement.
TGCAATTGGAGCCAGTTCGACCTCGGCTGGATGTATACGTTTTTCTTCGTGCTGCTCGGCCTGTCGGCGGCGGTGTGGGGCGGATGGCTCGAACGCGCCGGGCCTCGCAAAGCCGGCGTCGTCTCGGCTGTCTGCTGGTGCGGCGGCCTCGCTATTTCCGCGCTCGGCGTTTATTGGCACCAATTGTGGTTGCTGTGGCTCGGCTCCGGCGTGATCGGAGGCATTGGTCTGGGACTTGGCTACATTTCGCCGGTTTCGACGCTGATCAAGTGGTTTCCGGACCGGCGCGGCATGGCGACTGGGATGGCCATCATGGGGTTCGGCGGCGGTGCCATGATCGGCTCGCCACTGGCGACGCTGCTGATGGACATTTTCAAAACCCCAACCGACCCCGGCGTGTGGCAGACGTTTCTCACCATGGCGGCGATCTACAGCGTCTTCATGCTGATTGGCGCCTTCAATTATCGATTGCCGCCGGCTGGATGGAAGCCTGACGGCTGGACGGCGCCGGCCGTCGCCAACGCCATGATTTCATCAAAGCACGTGCACTTGAAAGATGCGCACAAAACTCCGCAGTTTTGGCTGCTGTGGCTGGTGCTGTGCATGAACGTTTCCGCCGGCATCGGCATAATCGGTGCTGCGTCGCCGATGTTGCAGGAGACCTTTGGTGGCGCCTTGGTCGGCAGCCCTGACCTTGGTTATGGCGACATGAAGAAGGATGCCGCCCTTGCCGCCGCTGCCGCCGCCGTCGGCGCCGGCTTCGTTGGCCTCATCTCGCTGTTCAACATTTTCGGCCGATTTGTGTGGGCGTCGTCGTCGGACAAGCTCGGCCGCAAAGCCACGTATTTTATTTTCTTCACGCTCGGAGCCGCGCTGTATGTGTTGGCGTCCTATGGCGCAGACATGAAGTCACTGGCGATTTTTGTAGCCTGCTTCTGCATTATCGCTTCGATGTACGGCGGCGGTTTCGCGACCATTCCGGCCTATCTTGCCGACATGTTCGGCACGCAATTCGTGGGCGCCATCCACGGACGCCTGCTGACGGCGTGGTCAACGGCTGGCATCGTCGGACCGGTGATCGTCAACTACTTGCATGACACGCGCGCCGGATCTGGCGTCGCCGCCGATCAAATCTACGCGCCGATCTTCTATATCCTTGCTGGCATGCTGGCCGTTGGCTTCGTTGCCAACCTACTGGTTCGCCCGGTCGGTCCGAAATGGCATATGTCAGAAGCCGAAGTCAGTGCCGAGCAGGCGAAGCTACGCCCAGTTGGCGCGAGCGCGACCTCGGGCTCGTTCGGCATCGGCAAGGGCGGGCTCGACGCCAAGGCGCTGCCGTTCTGGCTGCTCGTTGGCGTGCCGCTGGCATGGGGTGTTTGGAAGACCGTGCAAAAAGCCGTCGGACTCTTTGCTTAGGGATTTTTTAGTTCGCGAGCCGCTTGCACGATGTTCGCATTCTCGGCGATGAGTTCGCGCGCGGTCTTCCAAACGTCGTTGCCACCTGCCATGTCGGCGCGCACCTTACGAATCCACGCATCCGGCACGCCCGCCGGCGTGAAGTATTTGGCGAACAAGCGATCCGTCGCCGAGCCTTTGGCCGCGTCCGAAATCTCGCTGCCGTCTTTGGCGAAAAAGTCGCGGAAGCTGACCTCGTGGAACATAAACTTGGCATCAGGCGATGCCGTGCGGCGCTGGCCCTGCAGGTAGACCGGCACGCACATCGACGCGCATAGCCGTCCGGCTTCAACGCGTGTCTCGAGACTGTGCGCTTCGCCAATTTTTTGCAACAGCCGCACGACCTCGGCGCCGTGAGCCAGCGACCCTCCCGGCGACGAGAGCGACAGCACGAACGTGCGCCGCTCGCTCGCGTAGCGCTCGACGGCATCACCGATCCGCCTCGCCATCGGCGCTTCGATCTGACCGCGCCACGTCAGCACCACGGTGTCGCTGTCGGGAGCGTCGCGGACATCGAGTTTTCCGACACCCATAAAAACGTTATCGAAGGTGTCTCGGCTTTTAACTGCGAGGACTGCAATCAGCACAAGCACGCCGACCCACAGAACGCGATTGAGGGTGCGTGACGGCATCGTGCCTTTTCCTGGTCGGGTTTTTGCTGGCGCGTCCGACCCGCATTCTCCGGACGACGCAGAAGTCGAACTGGAGGGCAGAACCCACTTGGCAGAAATGGTCAGGAAAGGCAGCCACGACAAGCCCGGGCTTCTAGCGGGCTCTCCGCAGCGCACGCGCCGTGCGCCAGGCGTCAGTGCGTCCAGCTGCCGATGCGGCCGAAACGGAAGTTGTCGGCGTAGGATTTGCGGATCGGCTTGCGGGGTTTGGGTTCGACGACCGTATAGGCAAGGCCAGCGCGGGTCGCGTACGCGATGGCTTCTTCCTTGCTCGCGAAGTCTAGATGGACCTGCGCTTGGGTGTCTGCAGAACTGACCCAGCCCATCAGCGGCTCCGGCTCACGCCGGGCTTGCGGCTCGAATTCCAGCAGCCATTCCTTGGTGCGGCCTTCGCCAGACTGCATGGCGGATTTCGCGGGCTTGTAAATTCGTGCGGCCATGGAAGGGTGCTCAAATTTTTCTGATGTGACGCGGCGTCGCTTTAGACATTTGCGACTGGCAACGGCGGACACTGCGAAGATTGGTCGGGGCGACATGATTCGAACACGCGACCCTCTGCTCCCAAAGCAGATGCTCTACCAGGCTGAGCT
>JAIEPV010000009.1 GCA_019748215.1 Hyphomicrobium sp. | reverse complement strand
ATCAGCGCGTAGCTCACGCGGTGCGCGATGTCGTCTAGGCCGGTCATCGAAGCGCGCGGCTTGACCAAAATCTACGATACCGGCGTCGTGTCCGAGCTTTGGCGGCATATTTTGGGCCGTTCCGACCCACCGCCGCAGACCGGGCGGCCGTCGCTGGACGGCGTCACCATCGATATTATGGCTGGCGAAACCGTTGGCATTCTTGGCGCCAACGGCGCCGGCAAGACGACGCTGCTGGCCATCCTCGGCGGCGTTCTCAATGCCACATCCGGCAGCATCGCGAGACATGGCAGCATCTTGCCGCTGCTCGGCGTCGGGACCAGTTTCATCGCCGATCTCAGCGGCCGCGACAACGCTGAACTCTATCTCATCATGATGGGCGTGCCGCGCGCTGCGGCGCGTCAGCGCTTGGCGGCCATCGAGGCATTCGCCGACATCGGTCATCACTTCGATGTGCCGATCTGGACATACTCGTCCGGCATGGTGGCGCGCGTTGCCTTTGCCGCGGCGCTCGAAGTCAAGGCCGAGACCTATATCATCGACGAAACTCTGTCGGTCGGCGACGCGGTCTTCCGTGAGAAGTGCGAGGCGGCGATCATGTCGCTGCAAGGTCAAGGCCGGACATTTCTGTTGGTCACCCATAGTCCGCCGCTGCTTGCCCGTATGTGTACGCGCGGCTTGGTGTTGGATGCCGGCCGTCTCGTCTTCGATGGTCCGCCGCGCGCGGCCATGCAGGCCTACGGCGAAATCCGCGAAGCGGCCGACAAGCATGGCGGTTCAGCCCGATCGCTGGGAGCCTCCGCCTCGGTGTCGACGGCGAGCATCACCAAGGTCAAATTCACGACCGAGACGGATGGTGAGTTCGGCAAAACCGGATTGCTACGCTTCGTCTTCACGCCGCAGCACCCTGTCACACGGCTCGCTGTCGGTTTAACCATCAAAGCCGCCACCGGCATCGTCCTGTTGCGTCTCCCGGCGTTTCCGATCGGCGAGAAAACGCCTTTCCAGCCAGGAACTTCGACGCCGATCGTCCTCAGTTTTGAGCAACGATTGTTGCGTGGAACCTACTTTGCCGAACTCACGGCTTTCGAGGCTGCCGGTGATGCCATTGGAACGCCCACAATCCTGTGCATACAGTCGTTTCGCCTGGATGTGGTCGAGACACTCGCCCAGGTTGGCTTTATGGACGTTGATCTCGACATTACAGTTTCAAGTGATCAGCAAGGCGACAGACGCGAGCACTGAAGCGGTTCCAGCTGGTTTCGATTGCAAGCGGAAAAATCATGAGCGAAAGCGATCGCGTGGCGCGCGGTGCAACGGTGATGCAGCACGGAGCAGGCGGGCATTCTGGCGCTGCGCCGGAGCATGGCGCTCAGCCGATATTGACGCGGCCGCGCGGTCTTCCCATTTCGGAACGGCCGTTTGGCATTACCGAACAGGCACTGGCCGATAATCGCGAGCGCGCCCCGCTCGTCCAAATCTTCGAACGTGCCTGTTTGTCATGGCTCCAGCGGTCAGTCTCGTCGCAATCGCACGGCATTGGGCAAAACCTGCGTCTCGACGGCGGCGATCAGAAACCCGTCGCCATCGCTGCCGAATGTGGTTGCTATCAAGGCTTTTCACTGGCCGCATGTCTTGAAATCGCAGAGCAGTCCAATCTGCCCGTGCAGTTTTTGGCGCTCGACAGCTTCCAGGGCTTGCCGCCGCTGTCGCAACGCGATCTCGAACTTGCCCCGGAACGCGCGCCCTATCGCAACCGGAAATTCTTCGACGCGACCTCGGTCGAAAAAGTTCAAGCCACCGTCGCGCCCGTGCTCGGCAAAAGTCGCGTCGATATCGTTCCAGGATTTTTCAGCGAGACGCTGCCGACGCTGCCGGAGCATCGCTATTTTTTCGTCAACATCGATTGCGATCTCTATGAGCCGCACCTCGAATGTCTCGACTATTTTTACCCGCGCATGCTGTCCGGCGGCATCATCTTCTTCGATGACTATCATTCGATCGACTTTCCAATGGCACGCCAAGCGATCGATACGTTTCTGGCCGATAAGCCGGAACTTCTCTGGCACGTTCGATTGGGCGACGAGGGGCCCAATTTGACCAAGGCGTACTTCGTCAAGCGCTAGAGTGCTTCCGGAAAAGTGGGAACCGGTTTTCCGAATAGAAGCACGACAAAAATGAGTGCTTCCGGAAAAGTGGGAACCGGTTTTCCGAAAAGAAGCACGAAAAAAAAGAGCGAGAGTGCTTCCGGAAAAGTGGGCACCGGTTTTCCGAAAAGAAGCACGAGAAATGAGAGCGCTTGCCGAAGCGCGCCGGCGCGCTCTACATTTCCGCCAAGAACGTAATCAAGCCCGTCGCGGCGTTGGCCCGCACCCAGCCGCATTGCCCCGCCGTCATGCCCGTCGTCGTAAAGTCGAGCGTCGCGCACGTGTCGCTGAGCACGGCTGGGGCGAAGGCACTGGCGGCGCCGCCACCGACCGGGGCGGTCACCAGAAAATTGCCGGCCGAGGCGCCGCTTTTGAGGGCGCAGGTCGGTGTTGCCCGCATCGCGGTCGGATAGGTGATCACGGCGCGGGCGTTCATCGTGCTCGTTGCGGTGAACAATCCGAAGTCCTTGACGCTTCCGTTTGCGTAGCCGATTTCCTGATAATAGCGCCTGCATGCCTCCAGATTTTCGCCGGCGTCCATGGTCTGGAAGTCCGTCACCGAGCTGCCGCGCTCAAGTTGGCAGTTTCCGATGTCTAACGTGACGTTCTGCGCCATCACGCCGTCGACCGTAATCACGCAAATCAAGTTCCGCATGCCGCTCGGCACGGTGCCCGAACACGATAAAATTCCCGTGTTGTTTGCCGCAAGCGCCAATGACGTCGTCGCCACGACGGCGGTCGTGCCACTGACAAAAAAGTTTCCGGGCGTGTACGCGCCGCTGGTCCAATCTGCAATCACGTCGGCGGGGACGACATCGTTGGCGTCGGTGCGCGACAGGATCGTCATTCGAACGGCCGCCGCCACCGAGCAGCGAACCCACGCTGAAAACGCCGCCTGCCCATTTCTGAGGTCTCGGCACTGCACGCTTTCGATCGCCTGCGAGATGCCGATCCGTTGAGCGGTCGCTTGGCTTTGCGTGATGCGCATAGCCTGCGGCAGACCGTCGGCGAGATCCAGCGCCGTCGTCACGGCGACCGCGCCGGTTTGCGTTAGAATGCGCCAGCGATCGTGCGCAAACGTCGCGTCAGCATTGGTTGCGGGTGCGCGCTGGTTGACCTGCATGGCGCCATTGACCAAGCGGTTTTTGAATTTGGCATCGGTCGAATCCGTTCCAAGAAATTGTCCACCCGTCGCGCGGATGCCTGGCAGCGACCCCGGAATGACCGTTGGCAGCGCGCCCGCGGTATCGAGCAGTCCATCGCGATGCACCAGGAAACGAATGCCCGTACAGCTTCCGACAACGGTCACCGCCTCCCAACGGAGTTTGGCGTAGTTGATGCCAATGAAGCGTCCGGCGTAGGCGGGCGTTCCGGCGAACGTCAGCGTGAAACTCGCCATATTCGCCTGTGAACCGTCGATCACATGCAGGAAGTGACCGCCCGCGCCGCCCGACAGCGTGACCGCGCCGAGCGCTCTGAATTGTCCAGCGACGGGGGCGACGATCTGATCTCCGCCGCAGTAGCCAAAGTCGATGGCGTCGAAGGCGACGTAGCCACTGTAGGCGACGTTGATGCCATTGCCGGTGGTGTTGCTCAGCTTGACGCCGCGAATGCGCACGCGCGCGCCATTCCAAACCGTCAGACAGTCGCCACTGGTGCGTGCAATCGTGACATTCGACGGCGTAACGTCGTCGCCAGTGATGATCACCGGATCGTCGTAAGGCGCGCCGACGAGGACGCGATCGAATAGAAAACCGCTCGTGAACGCGCCGTTGAGGCGAATGTTGACAATGAAGCCGTTGAAATCGAGCCCCATGACCGTATCGGCAGCTTTTTGTGGCGTCAAAAACGCGCCGCCCGCCGTGTCGCTCAGCCCGTCGTTGCTGTCGCTGCC
>JAIEPV010000103.1 GCA_019748215.1 Hyphomicrobium sp. | reverse complement strand
TCCGAACGCAAATTGAGCCGCGCCAGCATGTCCGCCACAACCGGGTGATCGATACAGGCGACCGTCAACCCGAAGAACGGAATGTTCTTCAAAAACGCTTCATATTCGCGATGCATCGCCTCGACCGACCCAAAGTAATCGAGATGCTCGGGATCGATGTTTGTGACGATGCCGATTTCCGTCGGCAACCGCGTGAACGTGCCGTCGCTCTCGTCGGCCTCGACGATCATCCACTTGCCTTGCCCGAGCCGCGCATTCGAGCCCCAGGCGTTGATGATGCCGCCGGTGATCACGGTCGGCTCCAATCCGGCTTCGGTAAAAATGTGTGACAGCAGAGAGGTCGTCGTTGTCTTGCCGTGCGTGCCCGTCACCGACACCGTCGAATATAGCCGCATCAGTTCGGCCAGCATTTCAGCCCGTCGAATGACGGTGAGGCCCCGTTCGCGCGCGGCGGCAAGTTCGGGATTGCTCGCCTTCACAGCCGTTGAGATCACGACGTAGCGCGCGCCGATGAGATTGACCGCATCATGGCCGACGAAAACGCGAATGCCTTTCGCGCGCAGCCGCGTGACGTTGGCGCTTTCTTTCTGATCACTCCCCTGAACGCTGTAGCCTTTCGCAACCAGAATCTCGGCGATGGCGCTCATGCCAATGCCGCCGATGCCGATGATGTGGAAGGGGCCGATATCGCGCGGCAACTGCATGGTCGTGGTGGTCCTCGACTGGTCGTGTAAAGCGCGGCGCGCCGTCGTGGCAATCAGGCCGTCGTCACTTGGCGCTCGGACACCGTGCCCTCGGCGAGCGCGACGACGAAGTCAGCGAGCCGAGAGACCGCATCCGGACGCCCGGCTGTTTTAGCCGCCGCCGCCGCCGCCGCAAGTGTCGCTGGCGCGGCAACTAAGCGCTCGATTTCGTCAGCCAGCCGCTCTGACGTCAGATTTCGCTGTTCGATACACCAGCCACCACCCGATTCGGCAAGGCGGCGGGCGTTATTGAGCTGATCGTTATCGAGGGCGTGCGGCAGCGGCACCAGGATCGACGGACGGCCCATCACCGTCAACTCCGCAACCGTCGATGCGCCAGCCCGGCCAATCACCAGATGCGCCGCCGCCATCCGCTCGGGCAAATCTTTGAAGAACGGCGCGATCTCAGCGGCAATTCCGTGCTCGCCATAGGCGTCGCTGACCCTCTGCACGTCTTCTTCCCTCGCTTGCTGCGTGACGTGCAGGCGTGCGCGCAGCGCATCCGGCAGCGCGATCAAAGCTGGCGGCACAGCGTCCGAAAAATAGCGCGCTCCCTGACTGCCGCCGAAGACGAGAATATAAATCGGCCCGTCGGACGATGGCGCTGCATAAACGCGCGCCGCCGCATCGACGACGATCTGGCGCACCGGATTTCCGGTCAGCGTTGCCTTTGCGATCAAGCCGCCGTCGAGATATTTGGTGTTTTCAAAAGACGTTGCAATCGCTGTCACACGCTTGGCCAGCAAACGGTTAGCCCGGCCGAGCACAGCGTTCTGCTCGTGCACGGCCGTCGGAATGCCACGCAGGCGTGCCGCCACCAGCGGCGGGTATGTTGGGTAGCCGCCGAAGCCGATTACGGCGCGCGGTTTGACTTTTCCGAGAATTGAAAATGCGGCCTTCGTGCCGCGTGCCAGCGCCAGCGTCGTCTTGGCGATGTCGCCCGCGGCTTTGCTGGCGAGTGTTGCAGACGGCACCTGATAGACGGTTCGTGCCGGAAATCCCGAGCCGTAGCGATCGCCCCTCAGATCGGTGATCAGATCGACGGCGATGTCGCGCCGTTGCAGTTCTTCCGCCAAGGCATACGCTGGAAAGAGATGGCCACCCGTGCCGCCCGCAGCCAGCATGACGGAAAACATTTCGCTCATTTGGTCGCCACACGCCCCACGCTTTCAACGGCCTCGATGGTCGGCACCAATCGCGGTTTTTTGAGGCGCTGCGGGTCGGCTCGCCGTCGCGTCAGCGCCAGCAGCATGCCAGCCGTCACAGCCAGCGCCAGCATCGACGACCCGCCCGCCGAAATGAACGGCAGCGTCATACCTTTCGGCGGTAGCACGCCGATATTCACGCCCATGTTGATCAGGGCCTGCAGGCCGAACACGATCGCCAAGCCCTGCACGGCCAGACGGTTGCGCGCGTCGAGTTCTTGCCCAGCCGTGCCCAGCGCGCGCAAGACAATGAACGCAAAAATGCCCAGCACGATGAGGCACGCGATGACGCCATACTCTTCCGCCACCACCGCAAAAATAAAATCGGTGTGGGCGTCCGGCAGGATCGACTTGATCGTGCCTTCGCCCGGGCCACGTCCAAACAATCCGCCTTCGCTGAATGACTGCATGGCGCGGTCGACTTGAAAGTTCTCCATTGGCATCGGATTGAAAAACCGATCAACGCGCTGATGCACGTGGGCGAAGTTGGCATACGCCAGCCACACGCCGGCGCCACCAACCGCGATCAAAAGGCCCGCGCCCAAGAGCGACAATCCGGCAAGCACATACATCAGCCCGGCGGTAGCACTGATCAACGCCGTCTGGCCGACATCGGGCTGCGCCACCAGCAGACCGGCGAATACGATCCAGATCACAAAAGCCAACGGCGCGGCCGGCATGTCGCGGCGTTCACCAGCCTCCGCAAACAGCCAAGCCAGCACGACAATGAACGCCGGCTTGGCAAATTCCGACGGTTGCAACGAATACCCACCGATCGAAAGCCAGCGCTGTGCGCCGTTCATTTCCGCGCTGTGGACGACGACGATCAGCATTGCGGCAAATGAAACAACAAGTAGGCCAAGCGCCAAGCGGCGCACGCCTGATGGAGAAAAAAACGAAATCACCAGCATGACGAAGCCGCTCAGCACGGCAAACACCACATGCCGCTCAACGAAATAATATGTCGAGAAGCCTTTTTTCAGCGCCACGGCCGGCGATGCGGCGAGCGACAACACGACGCCGAGCACCATCAATGTCGCGAAGGCTGTCAACAGCGCATGATCGACAGTAAAAGACCACACGGCAAAACGGCTGCGATCGGCGCGCGACAATCTCATGCCTCGCCCCTCGCTGCAAAATTCGGCAACGCCATCGCCGCCGCACGAAACGCATCACCGCGCACTTCGAAATTTCTGAATTGATCAAAGCTCGCACACGCCGGCGATAACAGGACAACCGGCTCCGCGGCTGGGCTCATCGCTGCATCCGCAGCGGCCCTGACGACAGCGACCTCCAGCGTTCCACATGGAATGACGGCCACGTCGCCATCGAGCGTTTTGGAGAATTTCTCCGTCGCTGCACCGATCAGATAGGCGCGACTGATCCCTGAGAAGTAGGCACGAAGGCTTTCGATGCCGCCATCTTTCGCTTTGCCGCCGACGATCCAATAAACGTCACTTGGGAAAGCCAGCAGCGCTTTTTCCGTCGAGTCTGCGTTGGTCGCCTTGCTGTCGTTGACGAAGATGACGCGGCCAATGCGGCCGATTTCTTCCAATCGGTGCGGCAGGCCAGGGAACGATGCCAGCGCACCCTGCCAATCCAGGTCGGATGATTTGCCGAGTTGATGCAGACATTCGCGCACGGCAGCGACAGCCGCGATGGCGTTCTGCGCGTTATGGCTGCCGCGCAAAGTCCGAATCCCCGCCAAATTTCCGAGCTTGACGGCAACGCCTTCGCGATTGGCGCAAACAATCTCGCTGCCAAGCAAACAATACCCCGGCGCAATGGTTTGGCGCACGCTCATAGCGCAAGCGCGCCCGGTCTGCGTCTTGCGCTTGAGCATTTCAAACGACATGTCGTCGTCGATGCTGACGCAGGCGATGCGCGCTCCAGCGACCAGCCGCTCTTTGACGCCGGCATAATTTTCAATAGTACCGTGGCGATCGAGGTGGTCTGGCGTGACGTTCAACTGCACGCCAACCGTCGCGTCGATGGTGGGCGTCAGATCGATCTGGTACGACGACATCTCGACGACGTGGAACCGGCCCGGAGCCGGCGCATCGAGCGTCAGGATGGCGCGTCCGAT
>JAIEPV010000038.1 GCA_019748215.1 Hyphomicrobium sp. | reverse complement strand
AGCGGCGGATCATCCGTAGACACGTGGCGAACGGCGACGCCGCCGACATCGAGCAAGCGTCGCACACAAAGACGAACGAACTCGATGAGGTCGTCACCTTCAAAATTAAAAAACTTCCCCGCTGGCACGATCACCCACAACCCAACGCCATCGGAGTCCAAGAAGTAGGGCAGTGTTTCCACATAGTGCGTGACGGTCTGGCCGCGCCCATCAACTTGTGTTTGGTCAATCTTCGACATGAAACCGTGCTTTGCTATTGGCGCGCTGATATTTCTAGATCAGTCAGCAGCGGCGGCGCAACTTGCGCTCACCCTTTTTTGAAATTCGGCTCCGTCTCAAGGATATCGCGAGTGACGAACCACAGCCAGTCCCATTCGGGATTTTTGCCGCCAGCCGCCAGCCACTCAGCGATCACGCCCTCGACGATTTCGCTTGGCTCCGTGCCGTAGTGCGTCTGCTCGATCCACAACAGCGGCGGATCATCCGTAGACACGTGGCGAACGGCGACGCCGCCGACATCGAGCAAGCGTCGCACACAAAGACGAACAAACTCGATGAGGTCATCACCTTCAAACTTGAAATACTTGCCCGCTGGCACGATCACCCACAACCCAACGCCATCGGAGTCCAAGAAGTAGGGCAGCGTTTCGACATAGTGCGCCACGGTTTGACCGTGTCCATCGAGACGTGTCTGGTCAATCTTCGACAGCGCCATCTCTCCGTCAATCGTCAATGCCCTGCGTTCGACGACGTGTAGCGGCCGGGATGCCACCACTCAACGCCGTGTTCTTCCAGCAGTTCGACCGCGCGCTCCATGCCTGCATCCGTTAGCTCGGCTTCCGGTTCAGGATTTACAAAATACGGGGGGCCGGAGCAGCGGATATCGTGCCACCACCTTTTGTCTGGAAGATACTTATAATACGCCGGCAGGGCCGCAAGCGCTTGTAATTCGCCATTGCGATCAAGCAAGTCGCGCGGTGCATCCATGGAGGTGAGAAAAATCAAAATCAAATCCGACCGCACAAGCTCCTCAAGTGCCTGGTGAAAAATTTCAACCTCTTCGGGCGCCCCGGTGGGGTCAAGGACGGTGTTGATGAGCGGATTCAAGCGTTCACAGCCAGCTTCCTCCATATACGCCAAAACCCTCGCCATCATCTCGCTCACGGTGATCATCAGATTTTCCCTCGCTGACCTTATCGATGATTGTAATGTGCTGGCCTTCCTGTTGCATCGGCTCTTTATATCGATAGTAATAATTGTTCTCGTGCTTTTGCGAACTATCGGTTCGAAAGCGACGCTTTGGTCTCGACATGATGCGCACTTCCTCGCCCGTTACCGAACTCCTATAAATGAAGCCTTCACCTCTGGCTGCTTGTAGCAATCTAAAGTTTCGAGAATAGAGTTCTTTCTTTAGGCGAGTGACGCCCCACCGATGACTCGTGTTCGGTATCGCATCACGGCGAAGTTCTATGAATCGTGCTGCCGCCTGCGCAGCCTCTGCTTCGCGGGCAAGGATCGCGCCCTCAATCGTTTCATAGATGCTCGGCGTAGCGCGCCATGTCGGGTCGATTTCGCGAACCCTCTCAATGGCTCTACCAGCCGCGCGGCTTGCAATTGACAATCGGACAGTTTGCGCCGGTGTCGCCTCAAACATGCGCCCGCCAATGCGCGCGATGTTTGATCCGCGCCCGCCGCTGGCCTGCGCCACGCGGACGCTATTGTCATCGGCTCCACTCCCCCCCGTTCCACCCCCATCCGTCCAACGCCCGCCTTCGGCGCTGCCCGCTGGCACGCGCGGTTGATCGGGCCGATATTTCTCGGCCCAAAATTTTTCGTCGTCGTCCGCCGCATCAAAAGGGCGGGGGCTCCCCTGGCCGGCCTCCGCTTTCGCGCCGTAGCCAATCGCCGCGCGCTTTTCGTCGTCGGTCAAAAAGCTGACGCCCTGCAACCGCCGCCACAGCGCCTCGCGTTCGCCGCTGAGCGCTTCGACCTGATCGAGGTCGGGACGAAGCTCAAGCCGCGCGTCGGGCGGTCTATCGCGTGCCGTATTGCCACCAGGCGAGCGCGCCCGCTCGTCCGGCGCCATGAGAAACGCCGGCTCCAACCATCCGCTCAAGGCCTTCGCCGTGCGCGCCACAAGCGGCAGCACCGTCTGGCGCCAAAACACCCGCGTCGCTTCTTGATAATTCGAATACGTATTGTCGCCGGGAATCCCGAGCAGCATCGGCGGCACGCCAATCGCCAGCGCGATCTCGCGCGCGGCCGCATTCTTGGCTTCGATGAAATCCATGTCCTTCGGCGTCAGCGACAGCGGCTTCCAGTCGAGACCGCCTTCGAGCAACAGCGGACGCCCGGCTTGCGCGGCACCTTGAAAATTCGTCTCGAGCTCGGATCGCAAGCGTTCGAATTGCTCGCTCGTCATCTGACCGTTGGCCGCCGCATAGACCAGCGCTCCACTCGGCCGCGCCGAGTTGTCGAGCAGCGCCTTGTTCCAATTCGACGCCGTGTTGTGAATATCGATCGCCGTTGCCGCCGCCTCGATTGGGCTCATGCCATAATGATCGTTGGCGGGATGAAACAAGCGCACATGCAAAATCGGCCGCACACCCGGCACCGGCTCATCGCCAAAGCGGACCGATCGGCCAGCAGCCGTGTATTCATACCCTTCCGGCCATCCATCCGCGCCCGGCAGCACCTTCATGCGATCGGGCCGCAGCACATGCAGTTCGCGCAGTCTGCCATCGAGCGCCACCGCCTCGATGTAGGCGTTTCCCGCGACCAGCAAAAAGCCGTACCAGGCCTCGAGCAAATCGATGCCGGTCGTATCGTTACTCGGCCGCCGCAACAGATCGAGCAGCGGATGCGTCTCGACCTCACGGCCGCCTTCATAAACCAGCAGAGGAATGGACGCCGCCGCCTCCGCCACCATGCGCACGCTGCGATAGACGATCGCATTTTGCATGAAGCCTTCGCGCGCGAAGGAGCCATAATCGCGCGGGCTCCACACCGGCTGGCCGAGTTTCTCGACGGCGATCAGCGTCCCTGTCGCACTTCCTTTCGCAGTGAGCCCGTCAGGCGCCACCGGCAGCGGCGGCACCGGACTCCAGCCCGAGCGAACGCTCTGCAACAAACTTGCGAACCGCGACATTCATGTATCCTTTGTCTTGATCGCTTCGATCACGCCGGCGCGAACCGATCGCGCACAGTTCGCCCGTCATCCTCGACTGAGCGCGCAGGCCTCACACTCAACACGTCATCCCCGACCGAACGCGCGACACGCGCGTCGATGGTCGGGGATCCAGCGCAAACACTGCCGTAAGGCTCAAAAATCTCGTGTCTGCGACGCTTTTTGCGCTGGATCCCCGGCCGGCGTTCCCCGTATTTCATACGGGGTCACTTGACCGAGGATGACGAAGTGGGTGCCAATCACGTCATCCTCGACCGAGCGCGTGGCACGCGCATCTTCCCCACGTCATGGCCGCCCTCCGAGGCGGTCATCCAGGGCCACACGCGACACCACTCGCCCAAGCCATTCTGGATGGCCGGGTCAGGCCCGGCCATGACGTAATAAAAAGACCGATCACGTCATCCTCGACCGAGCGCGCGACACGCGCGTCGATGGTCGGGGATCCAGCGTAAAATTTGCCGAAGGCTCAAAAAATATCCCGCATCTCCGCCGTCACAACCGCCGGATCGACGGCCGCGCTGTCTCGCTCAACAGCAAATCCGTAATCGCCCAGACCAATGCGTCGACCCGGTCCGGACTTCGACCGCCGGCCAACCCATCGGCGCCGAACGCACACATCTGATCTTCTAAATGCTCGAACCGCCCGGCGTGCGCCACGCGGCCCTCCGCGTACAGCGCCGCCACCGGCTCGGCGCGAACCCACTTACCGCGTGTCGCTCTGACTTTCGTCACCGGCAAATTCTCTCTGAACTGCTGCAGCACCGACACCACCAGATCGCCGCC
>JAIEPV010000177.1 GCA_019748215.1 Hyphomicrobium sp. | reverse complement strand
CATGGCCAAGGTCAAGATGCTGGCGTTCGATGTGTTCGGCACGCTGGTCGATTGGCGGACGAGCATTGCACGCGAAACACAGGCGGTGTTTGCGCGCGTCGGGCGCGATGACATCGATCCAGCCGGGTTCGCCGATGCCTGGCGGGGGCTGTATCAACCCGCAATGGAGGCGGTGCGATCTGGCAAGCGGCCCTTTACGCGGCTCGACGTGCTCAATCGCGAGACGCTGGATGTGCTGCTGGCGGCTCATCATGTGGAGTTGGACAACGCGGCGGCGCAGGATTTGGCCTTTGCGTGGCGCAGGCTCGATCCCTGGCCCGATGTCGTCGAAGGGCTCGCGCGGCTAAAAGCGCGCTATCCGGTCGTCACGCTTTCCAACGGCAATATCGCGCTGACGATGGAGATCGCGCGGCGTGCCGGCATGACCTTCGATGCGATTTTGGGGGCAGAAGCCGTGCACGCGTTCAAGCCGATGCCAGCGGCCTATCTGCGCACCGCTGATCTGCTCGGCATTGCACCGGAAGCGCTGTGTTTGGTGGCGGCGCATCACAGCGATCTGGCGGCGGCGCGAGGCTGTGGCTTGACATGCGCCTATATCGACCGGCCGATGGAATATGGCGGCGCGACCGCGCCGGATGCTCCTATGGCGCAGGATTGGGAATGGTCGGCCGGCAGCTTGGTCGAGTTGGCGGCGGCAATGGGCGGATAATGTTCGTTGATCTCGCCGACTAGTGGGGACCGCCGTTACGCGGTCTTTTCGGCTCCCCGAATGTCATCACGGCGTACATTGCCGCTATCTGAGCGAAAAAGATCACGATGAACAACGGCATCCTGCCCGCTTGTAGGTTATAAAAACTGAGGACAAATGTAGCTGCGGTGATCAGCAACAGTGCTAGGTTTTTGGCGTAGGTTGGTTTGATACGGTATTCGTCATCGGTCATGGCGATTTCCTTGCCGGTCGTTTGTTGCCGTCTGCGGTGATGGACCCTGGCAGTAGTGAATTATCAAACGATAACCGGCGAACCCCATATAAGACAAGCGGTTGCACGACTTTTTTGCGTATCATTGACGCCCATCGTGCCGCAAATTTTGATCTGCACATGCGACACGGCGGACTGCACAGCGACGTTCGTTTAACGCTGGGGTGACGACTGCCGCAAACTGCGTCACAACCTCGAAAATTCATAAAACGGGAGACGATCGATGAAAGCAGCGGTCTATTACAGCAACGGCGACCCCAGCGTACTCGTCTACGAAGACGTCGCCGATCCCGTCTGCCACCCCAAGGGCGTCATCATCCGCGTCGAGGCGGTCAGCATCGAGGGCGGCGACACGCTCAACCGCTGGCGCGGCCCCCTTGTCACCACGCCGCATATCGTTGGCTATCAGGCAGCGGGCGAGATCGTGGAAGTCGGCGCCGAAGTCACCCATTTGAAAATGGGGATGCGCGTCGCGACGGTTGACGCGTTTGGATCGCATGCCGAATTGCGCCCGGTGCCGGCGCGCAATTGCTGGCCGATCCCCGCCGGGCTCGATCCTGCCAAGGCGGCCGTCGTGCCCGTTGCGTTCGGGACCGCGCATGAATGCCTGTTCGGGCGCGGCCAGTTGAAATCGGGCGAGGTCGCGCTGATCCAAGCGGGCGCAAGCGGCGTCGGCATCGCTGCAATCCAGCTGGCGCAGCAGGCGGGCGCGACGGTGATCGCCACCGCATCGAGCGACGAGCGGCTCGATCGGCTGAAGGCGTACGGGCTCGATCACGGCATCAACTACAAACGCGACGAGGTTGCAGCCGAAGTGCGGCGCCTCACCGGCGGCAAGGGCGCCGATGTTGTCGTCGATCCGGTCGGCGGGACGACCTTGCAAGGATCAATCGACGCGCTCGCCTATCGCGGGCGACTGTCGATGGTCGGCGCGGCCGGTCGCGAGGCGATGAAGGTCGATGTCGGATCGCTAATGGGCGGCAACCGGTCCTTAAGCGGCGTGTTCCTGGGCGCCGAAATCATGACCGACCGGGTGCACGACATGATCCAGGGGCTGATCGAGGATGTCGCGGCGGGCAAGCTCGAAGTGGTGATCGACCGCCGCTTTGCGCTGTCGGAAGCGGCAGAGGCGCATGCCTATATCGAGAGCCGGCAGGCGGTCGGGCGGGTGGTTTTGATGCCCTAAATGGGGAGATCGTCTTCGATGAGACGTCGAAATGGAGCATGCAGCTGCGGAAGCGGCGAGCGGTTCAAGAATTGCTGCGGTAGTTACAAGGATGGTCCCGACCCGCACGCGGCCATATCCGACCATGATCTGCTTGAAGCGCTGAAACGCGCAGATGACGATGGTTTGACAGCGGGCGAGTCTCCATCGGCTCGCAGTATCATGAACATCGGTCGTGCGTTAACGACGTTCGGCATCGAATCGTTTGTTCTCATGGGATCGAACGCTCCAACTATCGTAACACGAGCAAAAAGACTGAATGATTCGCTATTCATACCGCAAGCGTTGCTTGGGGGAGTGATGCATACCGGCGCATATCTTTATAGAGATATGTTTTGCCAAGTTTATGCTCCAATTGCATTCGGCACGACCAAAATCGACATTTGGCAGATGGTCGACCTTACAGATATTCAAAAACAATGGCTTGCGTCGTCTGAATCAGATTTGGCTTGCCTTATTGATCAGGCAACTGACGTGCTCGATTTCGGTTATGGTTGGCAAGAGTTTGGTCATCATTCAAATCTCGACCCACGGGGAAATGATCTGATTTGGAGGGCGCACGCACAGCTTGAAGCAGCCGCAACTACGGCTACCAATGGTTCGACTTATCACGGAACGATACAGAGTTCTCTTTTGGGCACCGAACTTGCGCTGAAGGCTGGGTTGGCCGCGATGGGAACGACCGACAACGAACTTAAGTATATTGGCCATAACCTAAATCTGGCGGCGAAAAAATTGGGAAAATTGAAACAGGATTTTGATGTTGATCGCGTTTGCAGAACGCTAGCGAAATTTCCCAACTTCGTTGACAGTCGTTATAACTTACCAACGCCAAGCTCTGTTGAAACTGGGCACATACTAATGGGAGCCCAGTACATTGCATCGGAAGTCACACGAAGATTTAGCGAGCGCGATCTTCGAAGTGATAATCATGAAGCACTTTCAAGACACTATCCAGCCTAACCCCTACTCCGCATAGCCCGGATTATGCCGGTCCAGCTTCCTGAGCAGCGCCGGCCATGCCAGCCCCTGTGCGAGCATCGCCATCCCCGCGCCGCTCGATTGTTCCTCGACCTTGTGCTCCACCCCCTGCGGCGGGTTGTGCAGACCGCTGCGCCCAGCGCTCAGCATATGGACCTGCGCTTCGCAGGCGCGTTCCAAGAAATAGAGCCGCAGAAATGCCTGTGCCACCGTCTCTCCCACGGCCAACGTACCGTGGTTGCGCAGAATCATCGTGTGCTTGGTGCCGAGATCCTCGACCAGCCGCTCGCGCTCCTCAAGCTCGGTCGCGATGCCTTCATATTCGTGATAGGCGACATCGTGCCCTGCAATCATTGATGTTTGGGTGTGCGGCAACAGCCCATCCGACATCGCCGACACCGCCTGACCATAAGGCGTGTGGAGATGCATGACCGATGCGGCATCCTCGCGCGCCATGTGGATCGCCGAATGGATGACGAAACCAGCGCGGTTCACCGGCGCAGGCGTATCGTCAACCTTGTTGCCCTCGACATCGATCTTGACCAGCGCCGAGGCGGTCATTTCCTCAAACATATGCGTATAGGGGTTGATCAGGAAATGATGCTCTGGCCCCGGCACCCGCGCCGACAGATGCGTAAAGATCAAATCATCCCAGCCATACATGGCGACCAGCCGGTAAGCAGCGGCCAGATCGACCCGGGCCTGCCATTCCTCTGGCGAGCAGCGGTCACGGATCGTTTCGGCGGGCTTCAGGGCGGTGGCCATGT
>JAIEPV010000178.1 GCA_019748215.1 Hyphomicrobium sp. | reverse complement strand
ACAAGCCCGGCACCGAACAGAAAGACGGCGGCGCAGGTCGCGCGAACGCTCGCGGCAACGTGGCGTCCGGTCTGCACCGTTGTCACTGGGGACGATAAAGTATGGTTCGTCATTAAAAGCCTCCTGTCCGCCCACCCGGCGGCATTGTGGTTAATCGGACGGCAGGTCTCCTGGCTCGCGGGTCAGTGTTTAAGGCCACCTTCCCAGGCCATTCTAAGCCGCTGTGAGGCGGTTCGAACGATCCAGTGGTGATTACGCCTTCAACTCGCCGCTGACAGTTGCGGGGGCAGCTGCGGCTTCCAAGCGAGCCCTCAAATCGAAGGGTCGCCCAGCACCGCATTCCCTTTTAATCCCCTTGCGGGGAACCGTGCCTCAACCCATAAGAGCGGACGCTTGTCCCCGTCAATCTCAATCGCACGTGATGGCGCTCGAAAACCCAGCTAAACTCACGCTCGTGCTTGGCGGTGCCCGATCCGGCAAGAGTCGCTATGCGGAGGGACTTGTGACCGCATATCCCGCACCATGGCGCTATCTGGCGACGGCGCAGTCTTTCGATGCTGAGATGGCGGATCGGATCGCCGAGCACCGGGGCCGCCGCAGCGCCGGTTGGGAGACGATCGACGCGCCGCTTAACTTGCTTGCGGCGCTCCAGTCGGGCCCAAGCCATCAGCCAATGCTCGTTGATTGCTTGACCCTTTGGCTCACCAACATCATGCTCGCTGACAAACCGGTCACCGCCGAAATCGATCAGCTGGTGGATGGATTGAAAGACCTACCCGGCCCCTGCGTGATGGTCTCGAACGAAGTCGGCCTTGGCATCGTGCCGGACAATGCGCTGGCACGGGTATTCCGCGATCACGCCGGCCGCTTGCATCAGAAAATTTCGGCGATCGCCGATCGCGTCGTATTCGTGGTCGCAGGTCTGCCGATGATGGTGAAGCCATGAGCGAAATCAACGACCCTGCGCCGCAGCTTGACGACGCCGCGCGGCACAAAGCCAAAATGGCGAAACGCAAAGCGGTCCAAGACGCCGAAGTCGCGTCCAAGACCGTCGAGAAGGGTATTCTTCTGGTTCACACCGGGCCCGGCAAGGGCAAGTCGACTGCGGCTTTTGGTTTGGCGCTCCGGGCGCTGGGTCACGGTTGGCGCGTTGGCGTCGTGCAATTCGTCAAAGGCGCTTGGGAGACGGGCGAAAAAAGCGCGTTTCAGCGCTTCGGCGACCAGATGTCTTGGCACACGATGGGTGAAGGCTTCACCTGGGAAACGCAGGATAAGGCACGCGATATCGCGGCGGCGCGTCGCGCTTTCGACAAGGCTCAAGAGTTGATGGCCGATCCGACCATCAGGCTGCTGATCCTTGACGAGTTGAACATCGCGCTCCGCTACGACTACCTGCCGCTCGATGAGGTGATCTCGGTGCTCGCCGCGCGCCGGGCTAATCTGAATGTCGTTGTCACCGGTCGCAACGCCAAGTCCGAAATGATCGCGTTGGCCGATGGCGTCACCGAAATGGGCGCGGTCAAGCATCACTTCGCATCCGGCGTCAAAGCCCAAGCCGGCATCGAGTTTTAGTCGCCCATGCCCGCCCGCGCGCTGATGTTCATGGGAACGGGCTCCGATGTCGGCAAATCGCTCATCGTCGCCGGGTTGTGCAGGTTGACGTCGAATCGCGGCATCCGCGTTGTGCCGTTCAAGCCGCAAAACATGTCGAACAACGCCGCTGTTACGTCGGACGGCGGCGAAATTGGCCGGGCCCAAGCCTTGCAGGCGCGCGCCGCCCGCGTCGCGCCGAGCGTGCACATGAACCCGGTACTCTTGAAGCCGCAAAGCGAAACGGGCGCGCAGATCGTCGTGCAAGGGCGCATGCACGGCACTGCCAAAGCGCGCGAATTTCAAGCGATCAAACCCGGTCTGATGTCGGCGGTGCTGGAGAGTTTCGAGCGACTTCGGCGCGACGCTGATCTCGTCTTGATCGAGGGCGCCGGCAGCGCCTCCGAGATCAACCTGCGTGCCAACGATATCGCCAACATGGGCTTTGCCCGGGCAGCCGATGTGCCCGTCGTCCTGATCGGCGACATCAATCGCGGCGGCGTCATCGCCAGTCTCGTCGGGACAAAATCCGTGGTCGATCCAGCCGACGCGGCGATGATCTGTGGCTTCATCGTCAACAAAATGCGCGGCGACCCGACACTGTTTGCGGACGGCATGTCGGCTATTTCAGCTATGACCGGTTGGGCGGCGCTGGGCTTAGTTCCGATGCACGATGCGGCTCGGCGCTTGCCGGCCGAAGATGCCCTCGGTCTCGCTGATTTGATCCAAGACAAACCTCAGCAGCACGGAAAATTCAAAATCGTCGTGCCTGTGTTGCCGCGCATATCGAACTTCGACGATCTCGACCCGCTACGCCTTGAGCCGGACGTGACTATCGATCTCGTCGAGCGGGGCCGCGTGCTGCCAACCGATGCCGATCTGATCCTGCTGCCGGGCTCGAAATCGACCATCGACGATCTCGTTGCGCTGCGCGCTGAGGGCTGGGATATCGACATCGCGTCGCATGTGCGTCGCGGTCGTCGCGTGATGGGTCTGTGCGGCGGATATCAGATGCTCGGCCGCCGCATCAGCGATCCGCTTGGCATTGAAGGCGCGGTGCGATCGGTCGACGGGTTGGGTTTGCTTGATATCGAGACGGAGTTTGGCGGCGATAAAAAACTTTGCGACGTGACGGGCACGATGGCAGGCTCCGGTGCAGCATTTCGGGGTTATGAAATGCATATCGGCCGCACAATCGGCCCAGATACCACGCGCCCGATGCTGCGGCTGTCGGATGGACGCGACGACGGCGCTCGATCTAAGAACGGTCTCGTTAGCGGTTGTTATGTGCACGGACTGTTTACCGCTAATTCAGCCCGTGCAGCGATCCTGCAATCGCTCGGCGCGACGACCACAGGCGACGACTATGAAGCGTCTGTTGACTCAGCTCTCGACGAAATCGCCGAGCATCTCGCGCGCCACATCGATATTGATGCGATGTTCAAGTTCGCGCGCTGAGTAGAACGACTGCGACGAGCGCAAGCGTTACCGTTAAAATACTCCACGCGACGCGCGCAAGCTGCAAACTCCGACGGATATCGTCGGCTGTCGCATCGCGTCGGCCATCTCCCATCGTCGCATCGTCGACCAGCTTGCCGCCATAGTGTCGTGGACCTGCCAGCCGCAAATCCATCGCACCGGCCAAGGCGCTCTCCGGCCATCCGGCATTCGGCGAGCGGTGGCTAGACGCGTCCCGCCCCATCGCGCGCAGAGATCGTAATGCCGATCCGCCTGGAACGACGGGTGCGGCGGCGGCAAACAAGAGCCCGGTCAATCGCGAAGCCGGTAGATTGATCAGATCATCGAAACGGGCGGCGGCCCAGCCAAACGCCAAATACTTTTCCGAGCGATGCCCGATCATGCTGTCGGCAGTATTGACGGCCTTGTAGGCAACGAGCCCCGGAAGTCCGAGGACCGCAAACCAGAACGCAGGTGCGACCACGCCATCGGACGCATTTTCAGCCAAGCTTTCGATTGCGGAGCGGGCGACGCCATGCTCGTCCAGCTTGTCCGGATCGCGCCCAACGATCTTTGCAACCGCGAGGCGACCAGCACTCAAACCGCCGTCGCGAAGTGCCGCGGCAACGTCGCGAACATGATCTTGGAGGCTTCGCGCGGCGATCAGCGTCGCGCCTATCACGCCGATCGCCGCCGCGCCGAGCGGCGTATCCGGCACCATTGCGCTTAAGGCGATCGTGACGCCGGCCGGTATCGCGATCAATGCCACCAAGGCGACCACGCCGCTCAAGCGCCGGGCGGCGAAACTCCAGGCAGGCTTGTTGAGTGTCGCATCAAGCCACGAGATGAGCGCACCGATCCAAGTCACCGGATGGCCGATTTTTCGG
>JAIEPV010000097.1 GCA_019748215.1 Hyphomicrobium sp. | reverse complement strand
TGCGGTTGTGCCCGTATCCGCTGAGCGGCGACGGCCCACTATTTCTTGGCGCCCGGGGCGGGCCGCTTTCGCCGCGCTTGATCCAGCTCGCCATGGCAGCACTGCGCCACGACCTCGGCCTGCCCGACACCGCCACGCCGCATGCGCTACGCCATTCATTTGCGACACATTTACTGTCGGCGGGCGCTGATCTGCGGCAAATTCAGGAGCTTTTGGGGCACGCCTCGCTCTCGACAACCCAGCTCTATACGGAAGTGGACCGGGACAGGCTGTTAGCCGTTTATGATACAGCGCACCCGCGCGCGGCCCCACGCTAGAACGCTTGTCCGGAGAATGCTCCGCGCGCGGTGTTGGCCAGGGGCCTGATCAGCCGTTGAAGGACCATGATGCTCAAGCTTCGTTCGCATTTAGTGATGACGGTCGCGGCGATCCTCGCCCTCATATCACCATCGCGCGCGGCGGGCGCGGCTGAGGCGGACGCCAAAGCTTCACCTGCCACGCAATGTCAGGGCCACGACATGCTGGTCGAACTGGCGGCGAAATCGCCCGACGTCTATCGCCGCGTTGTCGACGAGGGCCGCGCACTCGGCAACACCGATGCCGTGCTTTGGAAAATCGAGAAACCGGGAGCTCCAACGTCGTACCTGTTCGGCACGATGCATCTCAGCGATACGCGCCTGACAACGCTATCGACCGGCGTCAAAGACGCCATCCGCCAAACCAAAACGCTGGCGCTCGAAGTGGCAGATCTCTCTGACAGTGCGATGACGACGGCGATGAGCAAGGCCGCCGATCTCATCGTTTATAAGGACGGCCAAACGCTGCAAAACAAACTGACGCCGCAGGAGTATGCGACGGTTCAGGCCATCGTTCAGAAATCTGGAATGCCGGGCGAATTCGCCGGCATGTTCAAGCCGTGGCTAGTGAATATGCTGCTGGCGCTGTCTGATTGCGAGCGCAAGAAGATGGCGGCCGGCGCGCAGGTTTTAGATATGCGGGTGGCGGAAGAAGCACAAAAGAACGGTGCGAAAGTCATCGGCCTTGAAAGCATCGATCAGCAACTCGGCGCGCTGGCGAAAGTGCCGGATGATCAGCAAATCCAAATGCTGAAGGTGGGTCTGAAATACGCGGACCGCGCCGACGACATGATGGAGACGCTGGTCCAGCTTTACATCAAACGCCAGCTTGGAGCGGCCATGCCGTTCCAGATCGCATTGGCGGCGGAGCAGGGCGTACCGGCAAGCGCCTTCGACGGCTTCAAGACATCGCTTCTCGTCGACCGCAACGCCAAGATGCGGGACGCGGCCAAGCTGTTGCTTGATGAAGGAGCAGTTTTCATCGCCATCGGCGCGCTGCATTTGCCGGGGCCGACCGGATTGGTGTCGCTGCTGCGCGACGCGGGGTTCACCGTGACGGCTGTCGAGTAGAAAGCTGGACGGCGACGCCGATCCTCACAAGCGTGTGGCGACGGAATATCCGAAGACAGCGGCGGCGCCCGTCAGCAGCGATCCCCAGGCCATATCGGCAAGCGCAACGCCGAGCGGCCAGTCGCGTAAGGTTGCGAGATTGGTCAGATCGTAGGTGGCGTAAGCGAAAAAGCCGAAGGCCGTGCCCAGGAAAGCCGCGCGTTGCCAGTCGCCAGCTTCGATCGCCGGATTGACGGCGAAGAAAAACACGCCAACGACGTAGACGAGATAGAAAACGATCGCGGCTGGAATATTGAACCCGTCACCCATCAGGTGACCGATGCCGTTGCGGTAAAAATCCTTCGCGACGAAGCCCAGCCATACCAAGTCGACGGCGAAGAAGAATACGACCGTCGCAAGGTAGGGGATGAGCAGTTTCATGGCAGCAGTCTCCGGGTGATTGCTTTGGTGGTGGCCTCAGTCAAAGCGAAATACGCTCTGACGCTACCGTTTTCAACGCGCGCGGGACGAATATGGTTCGCGGAGCGGCGCATTGGCGAGGTGATGCTCACATGTGGATCGCGCGCTTGCCGACGGCAAGGGCTGCCTCTTTGACGGCTTCCGTCAGGGTCGGATGGGCGTGGCAGGTGCGGGCGAGGTCTTCGGCAGAACCGCCGAATTCCATGATGACGGCAGCTTCGGCGATCATCTCGCCGGCGTGCGGGCCAATGATATGGACGCCGAGAATGCGATCGGTTGCAGCATCGGCGAGGACTTTCACGAACCCGTCCGTGGTGCGGTTGACCTTGGCGCGGCCGTTGGCACTGAACGGGAACTTGCCGACCGTGTAGACGATGCTGGCCGTTTTCAGCTCGTCCTCGGACTTGCCGACCGTCGCCACTTCGGGCGCCGTGTAAATGACGTTGGGAATGACATCGTAGTTGACGTGACCGGCTTGGCCGGCGAGCACCTCGGCGACGGCGATGCCTTCGTCTTCGGCTTTGTGCGCCAGCATGGGGCCGGCGATGACGTCGCCGATGGCGAAAATGCCCGACACGTTGGTCTGGTAATGACCGTCGACGAGGATGCGCTTTTTGGCGTCGAGCGCGACGCCGGCTTCGGCGAGCCCGAGACCATCGGTGTAGGGCGTGCGGCCGACGGCGACGAGGACAACGTCGGCGGTGATGGTTTCAGACGGGCCGCCTGACGCCGGTTCGACGTGGGCGACGATGCCCGTTCCGGTGTTCGCAAGATCGACGCTGGTGACCTTGCTGCCAAGGCGGAAAGCGATGCCTTGCTTCTCCAAGATGCGTTGGAATGATTTGGCGACGTCGGCATCCATGCCGGGCAGGATGCGATCGAGATATTCGATGACCAGCACTTCCGAGCCGAGCCGCCGCCACACTGAGCCAAGTTCAAGGCCGATGACGCCGGCGCCGATGACCAGAAGTTTGGCCGGAACTTGGGGGAGTTCGAGCGCGCCGGTGGATGAGACGATGCGCTTTTCGTCAATGGCGATGCCGGGCAGCCGCGCGACATCGGACCCGGTGGCGATGACGATCGACTTGGCGGTGAGTGTTTGGGTTTCGCCGTTGTCGGCGGTGACCGCGACCTGGCCATTGCCAGCGATGCGGCCGATGCCGTGGTAGCTCGCGACTTTGTTTTTCTTCAGCAGGAAGGCGACGCCATCGACGTTGCCCTTAACGCCATCGCGCTTGAAGGCCTGCATTTTTGTGAGATCGAGCTTCGGCGCGACGTCGATGCCCATGGTCGCGAAATGGTGGCTGGCGTCGTCGAAAGCCTCAGAAGCGTGCAGCAGAGCTTTCGATGGGATGCAGCCGACGTTGAGACAGGTGCCGCCATGGGTAGATCGTTTCTCGACGACCGCGACGCTGAGGCCGAGTTGCGCTGCGCGAATGGCGCAGACATATCCGCCCGGGCCGGTCCCGATGACGATGAGATCATATGAGTCAGACATGAGCGCTAGAGTTCCAAAATAAACCGCTGCGGGTCTTCGAGGCACTCCTTGACGCGCACCAGGAAGGTCACCGCTTCCTTGCCGTCAACGACACGGTGATCATACGACAAAGCGAGATACATCATCGGCCGGACGACGATTTGCCCAGCGCGGACGACGGGGCGCTCCTCGATGCGGTGCATGCCAAGGATGCCGGATTGCGGGGCGTTGAGGATCGGTGTCGACATCATCGAGCCGTAGACGCCGCCGTTCGAGATTGTGAAAGTGCCGCCCTGCATGTCTTCGATGGTGAGTTTTCCGTCGCGGGCACGGCGGCCGTATTCGGTGATCTTCTGTTCGATTTCAGCCAGGCTCAAGCGATCGGCGTCACGCACGACCGGCACGACGAGTCCTTTGTCGGTGCCGACGGCGACGCCGACGTGATAATAGTTTTTATAGATCAGCTCTTCGCCGTCGATCTCGGCGTTGACGGCGGGAATGTCGCGTAGAGCTTGGATACAGGCTTTGACGAACAAGCCCATGAAGCCAAGCTTGACGCCGTG
>JAIEPV010000028.1 GCA_019748215.1 Hyphomicrobium sp. | reverse complement strand
TCCTTGGCGATCAAGTCGGTGCACTTCGACCAGGCGTCGACGACCTTGTTGTACTTTTCGAGCTGCGTGATCAGGCCATCCTGATACTGCTGCTCGAAATCGCGCACTTCGTTGTTGGTCTTTTCGACGATCTTTTCTTTCGATTCCGGGATCTGCATGTCGTCTTTGCCAAACGAGATACCGGCCTTGAACGCATGGTGGAACCCGAGCGACATGATCCGGTCGCAGAAGATCACTGTCTCCTTCTGACCGCAGTTGCGGTAGACCGCGTCGATCAGGCCGGAGATGTTCTTCTTGGTCAAAAGCTGATTGACGAGCGAGAATTTCACGCCCGGCTTCTTCGGCAAATTTTCGCCGAGCAACAAGCGGCCCGGCGTCGTCTCGTGGATCTCGACGACTTGCTCGCCGTTTTCATCGACGGCGCGGAAACGGCCCCTGATCTTGGCGTGCAACGACACAGCTTTCGCTTCGAGCGCATGCTGCACTTCGGCGATCGAGCCAAATACCATGCCTTCGCCCGGCTCCTTGTCGCGCATGATCGACAGGTAGTAGAGGCCAAGCACGATGTCCTGCGACGGCACGATGATCGGCTGGCCGTTGGCGGGATGCAAAATGTTGTTCGTCGACATCATCAGCACGCGCGCTTCCAACTGCGCTTCAAGCGACAGCGGAACGTGCACCGCCATCTGGTCACCGTCGAAGTCGGCGTTGAAGGCCGCGCACACCAGCGGATGCAGCTGGATCGCCTTGCCTTCGATCAGTTGTGGTTCGAACGCTTGAATGCCAAGGCGATGCAGCGTCGGCGCGCGGTTGAGCAGGACGGGATGCTCGCGAATGACTTCATCGAGCACGTCCCAGACTTCCGGCTTTTCCTTTTCAACCAGCTTCTTTGCCTGCTTGACGGTCGCGGCCTGACCGAGCACCTGCAAGCGCGCATAGATAAACGGCTTGAAGAGTTCGAGCGCCATCTTCTTGGGCAACCCGCACTGATGCAGCTTGAGTTCTGGACCGACCACGATGACCGAGCGGCCCGAATAATCGACGCGCTTGCCGAGCAAGTTCTGGCGGAAGCGGCCCTGCTTGCCCTTGAGCATATCGGCGAGCGACTTCAGCGGACGCTTGTTGGCGCCCGTGATGACACGTCCACGACGGCCGTTGTCGAACAGCGCGTCGACCGCTTCCTGCAGCATGCGCTTTTCGTTACGAATGATGATGTCAGGCGCGCGCAGCTCCATCAGCCGCTTCAAGCGGTTGTTGCGGTTGATGACGCGGCGATACAAATCATTCAAATCCGACGTCGCAAAGCGGCCGCCATCGAGCGGCACGAGCGGGCGCAGTTCCGGCGGGATGACCGGTACGTGCGTCAGGATCATCCACTCCGGCCGGTTGCCCGACTCCATGAACGCCTCGATGACCTTCAAGCGCTTGCCGAGTTTCTTTGGCTTCAGCTCGGTGGTCGATTCCGCGATTTCCTGGCGCAGATTGACGGCGATTGTCGCCAAATCCATTGCCGACATGATTTCGCGGATGGCTTCCGCGCCGATGCCGGCCGTGAAGCTATCGGCGCCGTATTCTTCAATCGCGGCGTTGTATTGCTCTTCCGACAGCAACTGGCGTTCTTTGAACGGGGTCACGCCCGGTTCAATGACGATGTAGTTTTCGAAATACAGAACGCGCTCGAGGTCTTTCAACGCCATGTCGAGCAGCAAGCCGATGCGGCTTGGCAGCGATTTCAAGAACCAGATGTGCGCAACGGGCGCGGCCAACTCGATGTGGCCCATGCGTTCGCGGCGAACCTTGGCGAGCGTCACTTCCACGCCGCACTTTTCGCAGATCAGGCCCTTGTACTTCATGCGCTTGTACTTGCCGCACAAGCATTCGTAATCCTTGATCGGCCCGAAGATGCGCGCGCAGAACAGCCCGTCGCGCTCTGGCTTGAACGTGCGATAGTTGATCGTTTCCGGCTTTTTGATTTCGCCGAACGACCACGACTGAATGTCTTCCGGCGACGCGATCGAGATCTTGATCTGATCGAACGTCGGAACCGGGGCTTGCGCTTTGAAGATGTTTGAAATCTCGTTCATCGGCTATCTCCTCGAGGGACTGGAGGGGTGCGTGCAGTCCCGTGGAATTCAATAAGTGAAACGATTGCTTGCCCCGCGATCGCGCACGGGGCAGGCACAAAGGTTTTACTCGGCGGCCGGCGGCAGTTGTGCCTGCGGTGGCGCCTCTTCGGTTTCGTTGTCGGGCGGTGGAAGCTCGGTGTTGAGCAGTTCGACGTTGAGCCCCAGCGCGCGCATTTCCTTGACGAGCACGTTGAAGCTTTCCGGCACGCCGGCTTCGAACGCATCGTCGCCACGTACGATCGCCTCGTAGACCTTGGTGCGGCCCGCGACATCGTCCGATTTGACGGTGAGCATTTCCTGCAGCGTGTAAGCGGCGCCATAGGCTTCCAAGGCCCAGACTTCCATTTCGCCGAAGCGCTGGCCACCGAACTGCGCCTTACCACCCAGCGGCTGCTGCGTGACAAGCGAGTAGGGACCGATCGAACGCGCATGGATCTTGTCGTCGACAAGATGGTGCAGCTTCAGCACGTACTTGTAGCCGACGGTGACTTTCCGATCGAACGGCTCGCCGGTACGCCCATCGAACAGCGTCACCTGACCCGATGAATCGAACCCGGCCATTTGCAACATCTCGACGATGTCCTTCTCGCGCGCACCATCGAATACCGGTGTCGCGATCGGCACGCCGGCACGAAGATTCTCAGCCAGCGCCGCCAGTTCATCGTCCTTGATCGAGGCCTTGAACTCGTTGTTCTGGTAGATCTTGGTCATGTGATCGCGCAGCAGTTTGCCCTGCCCACTTTCATGGTACTGCTGCAACGCTTCATCGATGATGCGACCCAAACCTCGGCACGCCCAGCCCATGTGCGTTTCAAGGATTTGCCCGACGTTCATGCGGCTTGGAACGCCAAGCGGATTGAGCACCACGTCGACCGGCGTACCATCCTCGAGGAATGGCATATCCTGCGACGGCACGATCATCGACACGACGCCCTTGTTGCCATGCCGTCCGGCCATCTTGTCGCCCGGCTGGATCTTGCGCTTCACGGCGACGAAGACCTTGACCATCTTCATGACGCCGGGCGGCAACTCATCGCCGCGCTGCAGTTTGTCGACCTTGTCGGCAAAGCGCAGGCCTAGGCCTTTCTTGGCTTCTTCATACTGCTTCTGAATGGCTTCGACTTCGGCCTGCGCCTTTTCGTTGGTCAGGCCGATTTCCCACCATTGGCTGCGCGGAATATCGTCGAGGATTTCCATGTCAACGGTGGCGCCCTTCTTGGCACCTTTCGGACCCTTCGCAACGTCCTTGCCCATCAAAGCGTCTTTGAGACGGGCATAGACGTTGCGATCGAGGATCTGCATTTCGTCGTCGCGGTCTTTCGCGAGACGTTCGATCTCTTCGCGCTCGATGGCCATCGCACGCTCGTCTTTTTCGACGCCGTGACGATTGAAAACGCGAACCTCGACGATGGTGCCGGACACGCCTGGCGGAAGACGCAGCGACGTATCGCGAACGTCGGAGGCTTTTTCACCGAAGATGGCGCGCAGAAGCTTTTCTTCCGGCGTCATCGGGCTTTCGCCCTTCGGCGTGATCTTGCCGACGAGGATATCGCCTGGATGCACTTCGGCACCGATGTAGACGATGCCGGCTTCATCGAGGTTCTTCAGTGCTTCTTCGGAAACGTTGGGAATATCGCGGGTGATTTCTTCCGGGCCGAGCTTCGTATCGCGCGCCATCACTTCGAATTCTTCGATGTGGATCGACGTGAACACGTCTTCAGAGACGACGCGCTCGTTCATCAAAATCGAGTCTTCGAAATTGTAGCCCATCCACGGCATGAACGCGACGAGCACGTTCTT
>JAIEPV010000003.1 GCA_019748215.1 Hyphomicrobium sp. | reverse complement strand
GCTTCGGCGATGAGGCTGTCGGCGAACACGCGCGTATAAGCCGGTGCGGCGGGCTTGGGCTTGACTTGCGCGCCGGTCAACACATTGAACTTGGTGACGCCGTGATATTTATCGTCGGACTCTTCGGCGGGGCCGTAACCTTTGCCCTTTTTCGTTTTGACGTGAACAAGCACCGGCGCCTGATCACTATCGCGAACGTTTTTTAAGACCGGCAAGAGTTGATCGAGATCGTGTCCGTCGATTGGGCCAACGTAATAGAAGCCCAGTTCTTCGAACCACATACCGCCCGACCACGCGGTCCGTGACATCTCTTCGACGCGTGCGGCGCGACGTTCCCACTTTTTCGGCAGCATTTTGGCGAGCTGCTTGGCGTGCTCGCGAAGACTGAGATAGGTCGTACTCGATGTGACACGCGCCAGATACTTCGATAAGGCGCCGGTTGGCGGCGCGATCGACATATCGTTGTCGTTCAAAATGACGATGAGCCGTTCATCACGCGCGCCGGCGTTATTCATGGCCTCATAGGCCATGCCGGCACTCATTGCGCCGTCGCCGATGACGCAAATGACGTTGTTGCTGCCGCCCTTCAAATCCCGAGCAACCGCCATTCCGAGACCGGCAGAGATCGAGGTCGACGAATGCGCGGCACCGAACGGATCGTATTCACTTTCCGCTCTCTTGGTGAAGCCCGAGAGACCGCCGCCTTGACGCAGGGTGCGAATACGATCGCGACGGCCGGTTAGAATTTTATGGGGATACGCCTGATGGCCAACGTCCCAAATGAGACGATCGCGCGGCGTATCGAATAAATAGTGGATCGCAACTGTCAGCTCGACGACGCCGAGGCCAGCGCCAAGATGCCCACCGGTGACCGACACCGCGTCGATGAGTTCACCGCGTAATTCGTCGGCCAGTTGGCGCAAATCCGTTTGCGGCAGCTTGCGCAAGTCGTCCGGTGTCACGACACGGTCGAGCAAGGGTCGTGACGGGAGAACGGGGGTGGACGTTTGCGCGTTCATCGCAATTACTCCGGAGCAAAAGTTGGCTGCGCGTCGCGATGGGCGGCGGCAGTAGCATTGGGTCGTGCCGGCGGCATTTGCACGCGAGCGCCGACTCGTTGGCGAACCAGCGGCTGTGCTTGGCCAGACGTTTTGGTTTTTATCCCAGCCAGGTCAGACTTAGTTGCGGCCTCCGCGTTCAGCCCAACCGTGTTCGAACTCGGCATCCGGTAACTCGTCTTGATTTTCAACCAAGTTCCGTAGGCTCCCATGAGCAGTAAGGTCCCGGCCAGATCAAAAATCGACAACGCGCCGTTATTCAGCATGTAAAATGCAAAACACGTCTTCAGCGCCAAATAGGCGATTGCGCATAGCACGATTGGCGTGACGATTTCACCAAGCGCTGCGATCGACTCGGGATCTACCGCGCGCTCCGCTGGATAGCCGCACCGAATGGCATCGCTACGTGCCGCGAGAACGCGGGCACGGTGCGCTCTCGCTGACATAAAGAGCCCTATTGCCAGAGGCGTCACAAGAATGGCAATCCAATACATCATGTTTGTGCCTCTACACCAAACCGCGGTGAAGTGCGCTGATGGTCAAGGATGCGGGCCTCACGCAAGGCGCGTTCGCGCTGTTCGAGCTGATGCAGAAGATCAACGAATACAACTGCTTTGGCATGAATATCCCACCACGGTGCGTCGGGAATGAGAACGCCCTGGGGCAACCTCACAGGCGGTGCGCCGGTCGCAGCCGTGACAAGGAACGCGGCCTCGGTCACGGTAAGCGCGCGTGTCACCGGCCGGCGCACAGGCGTCGCCGCTATGGCGTACCCGAGCAACTTGAGTTTGCGGCTCGTCGGCACGACGGCACGCTGCGAAACGGAATCGCAGCCCTGCCGCATGACCTCGTGACCAATGCCGGCATAGAGATACCGGGCGGCATAAATGCCAGGCCGGCAATCAGCCGGAAGCCGCGCGATGCCGAGGCTGGCGCGTTGGTATAGGACTTCTGCAACTGTCAGCAAGCGATCGACGACGATGGCTATTTTCGCATTGAATTGCGGGTGAGCGAGCCATGTATCGGGATCGATATCGGCTTCGCGCAGCCATTGGCGCGGTAGATAGAGGCGTCCGGCACGTGCATCCTCGCCGACATCGCGGGCAATGTTGGTTAGTTGCATTGCGATGCCGAGGTCGGTGGCCCGCGCCACATCCTCTGGCGACCGGCGGTCCATCAACAGGGCCATCATCGCCCCAACCGTGCCGGCCACGCGGGCCGCATAAGCTTGCAGATCACCCAACGTCTCATACTGTTCGCCGCCGGCATCCCACGCGAAGCCTTCCAAAAGCGCGGAGGGGATCGCTCTTGGAATACCATAGCGTTCAACTGTCACGGCAAAAGCGCGGTCGGCAGCGATATCCAACGGGCGGCCGGCATAGGCTCGGTCCAGCCGGTCTTCTAATTCAGCCAGACCATCGCGCGCGTTGCCGCCGAGGTCGATCACATCATCGGCCAATCGACAGAAAGCGTAGAGCGCGGTCGCGGGATCACGGACCCGTTTGGGCAACAGAAACGAGGCAGCATAAAACGTTCGAGACCCGGTACTGAGCAATTTCCGGCACGCCGTCAAATCGGTTTCAAAGCTCTGATTGGCCGCGTATCGCATTGAATGTTAGGCTCCCTGCTTGCCAGTCGTGGCTGTCTCGAGCGCATGCCCCGACGACCACTCGGCTCGTGAGTGGTTGGGCTGCCCCATCGCCCCGGAAAACAATTTTGTGCCCGGTGTGACGCGTGTCGGCACCTTCAAGTGTCAACTTAGACTTACATTTAACAATGTCGGTTTGACGGACGCAAGTGTCTCCTGCTTCAGCCGGCACCAATCGGGCAAGTATTTTAAACGAGCGTTGGAGCTAGGGCAGCGAACTGCCGCCGTCGCGATTGTCCAAAATGACATCAGCCACGGCGGCGGGGCGTTCTTCGTGCGCCAGATGCCCTGCCCCGGCGATACGAACAACGCGCGCCGTGCGCAAAAGCCTCGCAACCCGATCGGCGTCGGCCGGCCGGATCGCGCGATCGGTCTCGCCGGCGATCAAGAGCAGCGGCGGCGTCAGTTTTGGCAAATCGCGTTCGAGCGCTGACAGGTCCCACCGCGCCATCATCGCCAGCGCAGCCGCGCAGTGGGCGGGTGACGCGAAAAGGCGGGCGTAGAACTCGACATCCTCGGTTGTGACGACCGATCCGGTGTCGGCCAACAATCGCGCGACCGCCGTGCGATCCGACGCACGCCACGCAAAGAAGCGCGGAACCAATGGATTGAGAAACAGCAACTTTGCCAGTGGTGAAAAAAATTGTCCCGCGAGACCTTGGAACGGCAGGAGCGCGCCATTGACGCTGACAATTGATTTCGGTGCGATGAGTTTGTTCAGCGACATGCGAATTAAAACGGCAGCGCCCGCAGAATGACCGGCTACGAGTGCCGGTTCGATCCCCAGTTCTTTCAAGAGGGCCGCGACGGCCGCCGCCATGCCGGGCAATGTAAACGCGTCGGCCGGCGGCGTTTGCGTGAAGCCGTGACCTGGAAGATCAGGGATGACGAGACTGAAATGCGGCGTCAGCAATGGTGCAATTTGCCGCCAGGAGTGTGTCGAAGCGCCGGTGCCATGCAGCAGCAGCAACGGTGGTCCTGAACCAAAGCACTGCACATGCCACGTGAAGCCCGCCGCCTGGACGAAACGGCTGTGTGCTCGGTTTGGCCAATCCCGGCCATCAGTCGAAAAATCGAGACGGTCCATGACGTCAGGCACGTCTGAGGCGAGTGATCATCATCGACCAGCACCTCTTTCAGCCCGGAACTCGTTGGTCGTCGATTGAACCGCTGACTTCAACGCCAGGG
>JAIEPV010000222.1 GCA_019748215.1 Hyphomicrobium sp. | reverse complement strand
GCAAGGAATCGATCGAGGAAATGGAGCACGCCGACAAAATCGTCGATCGCATCATCTTTCTCGAAGGCTTCCCGAACTTGCAGTATGTCGCACCGTTGCTGATCGGCCAAAACCTCAAAGAAGTGCTCGAATGCGACCTGAAAGGCGAATACATCGCGCGGGAAAGCTACTCGAAATCACGCGACATCTGCCGCGACCTCAACGATTACGTCACCATGCAGATCTTCGAAAAACTCCTGCAGGACGAGGAAGGCCACATCGATTTCCTCGAAACCCAACTGGATCTGATGGCGAAAATCGGCGTCGAAAATTACGGCCTGCTGCAATCCGACAGTGCCGATAAGTCGGACGATCACTAACCATTTAGGTGGCTTATTACCTCAACGATCATGAGGTTGCCGGCCATCCTGTCTTGGCGCAAAGCAGCCCAGGCATGGGCTCACCGGATTGTGACCGAACTCCAGCCTCGAATTTATCCGCAGGTGGAACGGGGTCGAGTCACCCGCGTTAGCCCCACAGGGATAGCCGAAAACAGCGAAGTCACTGGCGAAAGTTCGCGAACCAAGTGCTGCAACTGCGACCAAATGCCCAAGCGCTGCGGGGATATGATCCGTCTGCGAAGTGATTTCGAACTTCGCACCAAGACCAGCAATTTTATGGAGGGCCAATTTCCATGCCACCAAGAGTTTTGATCGTCGAAGACGAAATCGTCGTCGCGGCCAATCTTGAGGCCGTTCTTGACGACATGGGCGTATCCGTCACCGGCATCGCCCCAGACGCCGCAACTGCCATGGTCCTCGCCGAAAAAGGCGCTGATATCGCGCTGGTTGATTTGAATCTGCGCGATGGCTTGACTGGACCGGAAATCGGCAAAAAATTGGCTGACACGTTCGGAATTACTGTCGTGTTCATGACAGCCAACCCCCGCATCGTTGCCGATGGAGTTGAGGGCGTTCTCGGCGTCGTTCCCAAACCGATGCAGGATGACTTGGTTGAACCAGTGGTAAATTTCGCTTTGCAGACGCGCATGCGCCGCCGCTCGACGGACGTCACCAGCCACCCGTCGAGCGGCAATCGAATTGTCGCGC
Organism: Hyphomicrobium sp.; assembly: GCA_019748215.1. Classification (GTDB taxonomy): domain Bacteria; phylum Pseudomonadota; class Alphaproteobacteria; order Rhizobiales; family Hyphomicrobiaceae; genus Hyphomicrobium_B. The sequence goes on along the minus strand of JAIEPV010000222.1, from coordinate 2,747 downwards.
CACGCGGCCTGCAGTTGTTTGCGTCGGCTTAGACCAAAGGAACTCTGGTCAAATTACGGATCGGAATGGTGATGGCGACAATCAAGCCGGAGCTATTCCACGCCCTTTCGATTTTGCCATCCAATTGCTGTTCGATACTCAGATCGACCAAGCGCGTTCCAAAGCCATGTCGTGCCGGTGCCTGGAGAACTGGCGGACCGCCAGCTTCGCGCCACGCAATGGACAGTGCATCGCCGATTTCAGTCGCCTCGATGGCGACGCTACCTGTCGGCGATGCCAGCGCGCCATACTTGGCTGAGTTGGTCGCCAGCTCATGGAACGTCAAAGCGATCGGCGTGGCACTGCGATCATCGATGCGCGGATTATCACCCATGATCGTGAGCCGTCCCTGCGCCATCGCTGGATACGCGGCGAGCAGATCGTTCAACATCGGCTGCAGTCCGGTGTCGCCGACCATCGGCGCCGAGTATTCCGAATGCGGCCGGACGAACTCATGCGCCCGGCCAAGCGCTGCGATCCGTTGGCGCAACTCGCGCGCATAGTCCGCAGCCCCGGGATGATCGCGCGCCGACAGCCCGATCAGACCGCCAACGACAGCGAAGATGTTCTTGATGCGATGACTGAGTTCGTGACTCAGCAATTCATTTTGTTCGGCTTGCTTTTTGGCGCGGTCGAAATCGGTGCAGGTCCCGATCCAGCGGACAATTTTGCCGTTGCCATCTCGGATCGGCATAGCCCGCCCGATCGCCCAGCGATATTCCCCGCTGCGGTGGCGAAGCCGATATTCCACCTCGTAGGGCTCGCCCGTTGCCAGGCTGTGGCGCCACGTCTCCCAGGTGCGCGGCTCATCCTCTTCATGGACGATGCCCGCCCAAGCTTCGCCATCGGTCGAGCCATGGGGCACGCCCGTGAATTCGTACCAGCGCGCATTGAAATAGTCGTGATATCCATCCGGCAGGGTGGACCAAACCATCTGCGGCATCGCATCCGTCAACAACCAGAAATTCGAACCCATCGGCGGCAGAGCTGCATCGGGCTCGATGAAGTCACTGTCGGGCCGGGACTGCCCATCATCGTTTGAAATTGTGATGACCGTCATCCGTGAAAATCCGCCGCAACGTTGTTTCTGCAATTGCTGGGCAGTTTGCGAGGCAGCGACAAAAAATGGCTATATCAAAAAACATACTAACGCTAAATTTGTACCACAAGGCGTGCGGCCAACACGCACGCACCGCCACGTGAAGTTAACGCCGCCCAAACAAGCGCTCGATATCGGCAAGCTTCAACGCGATATAAGTCGGGCGGCCGTGGTTGCATTGACCCGAATAAGGCGTCGCTTCCATCTCCCTCAGCAACGCGTTCATTTCATCACCTGTCAGCCGGCGCCCCGATCGGACGCTGCCATGACACGCCATGCGCGACGCAACGGCCTCCAATCGGTCCTTTAACGCCCGCGCGCTGCCCTCTCGTGTGATCTCGGCGGCGAGATCGCGGACTAAGCCTTCGATATCGGTATCGCCAAGCAGCGCCGGCGTTTCACGCACCGCAACCGCGCCGTCACCAAATCCCTCGATGACCAGACCCAGCTCAGCCAGTTCGTCAGCTTTTGAGATTAACGAGTGAGCGTCGTCATCATCGAGCGAGATGATCGCTGGAATCAGCAAGCCTTGCGTCGCCACGCGGCCGCTCGCCAGTGCCGTTTTCAACTTTTCATAGACGATCCTTTCGTGCGCCGCGTGCTGATCTACGATGACGAGGCCGTCGCTGGTTTGCGCCACGATGTAGTTCTCATGCACCTGCGCCCTCACCGCGCCGAGCGGGAAATGGAGGTCGCCGTCCGTGGCAACATTTGCGCTGGCCGGCATCCGCGCGCTCGGCGCATCCATGCTGTCGAAAGGCGCTTGCATCGCCTCGCCAAAGCCCTTTGGCATGTTGAAACCTTGCCGCGAAACGCCGGCCCAAGTCTGCGGCACCACGTTCGCCTCGAACGTCTCAATCGTCGCCCTGCCGCCAAGCGCCGAAGCGCGATGCCCTGCCGCGGCCAATGTCTCCCGCAAGGCACGGACCAGCAGCGCCCGCACCGCACCGGGATCACGAAAGCGAACTTCCGCCTTCGTGGGATGGACGTTGACATCGACATCACCGGGCTCGACATCGACGAACAGCGCCAGCAGCGGCGAGCGCCCGCGCGGAATGAGATCTCCGTAAGCGGCTTTCACCGCGCCGATCAGCACTCTGTCACGCACCGGGCGGCCGTTGACGAACAAAAATTGCAGCGATGCATCCGGCCGGTGCAACGTCGGCAACCCGGCGAAACCAAACCCCCGCATCGGGCGGCGCCCACTGCCGCCGTCGGCGAGACCCGAAATTTCGAGCGCATCGTCCATGAAGGCCCGGCCCATGATGGCGCCGAGCCGCGACAACAGACCCGCGGCGGTGTCGGCTTCACGGACAATCTGCAGCGGCTTTTTTTCACCCGTCTGCAACATGAACCCGATGCGCGGATGCGCCATCGCCAGGCGCCGGACCGTGTCGGTGATGGCCATCACTTCTGCGCGTTCAGATTTCATGAATTTAAGCCGCGCCGGCGTTGCTGCAAACAAATCGCGGACGCAGATTGCCGTACCGCCATTGATGGCCGCCGGCTTTATGTCCTGCTTGGCGCCGCGCACGACACTCAACGAATATCCAGCCGCCGCACCGCGCAGCTTCGATGTGATTTCGAGATGCGCGATCGAGCCGACCGA
>JAIEPV010000099.1 GCA_019748215.1 Hyphomicrobium sp. | reverse complement strand
TGATGGTAGCGGGCTTCGATGCGCCCGCCAGGGCCATTGATGATCAATTCAGGCATATGGGAATGGTCTCGAAATCTGAAGGGTTAGGGGCAGCCCCGCTCGTCTGGGCCGGGTCCATTGCTCTGCGCCAGCCGGGTGATAATGCGGGGCGCAAGGTCACATCTTCGTGGTTCTAAATCTCAATCCTTGACTCCTGGGATCGGGATTTCCATAACTAGTTTAGAACCGTTCGAAAGAATGGTGCGTTATGTTTTTATAAGCATGTCGCCATGCGCGGTGCAGGCCGGCTCTCATAGCACGGTCCGGGGTGGCAAAAGCAAGAGTGATGCACGCGCGCTGCGAGCGCCACTGTGCCAACGACGCACCATTGGCGGTATTTGGCGAAGCTGCCCTTAGAGGCGGCGATAGATCCGGAGCGGAGTGACGTGGAGCTGACGACGAAAGGCAGGTATGGCGTGATGGCGATGGCGGATCTAGCCAGCCATGCGGCATCGCGTGCGTCATCAGAGGTTTTGCCAAGCCATCAAACGGCGGCCGTTGAGGTCGCGGCTGAGGGTCCGTCAGCGGTACCTCTATCGCAGATCGCCGAACGCCAGAGACTGTCGCTCGCCTATCTCGAACAGCTGTTCGTGCCGCTGCGCCGGGCAGGTCTTGTTGAGAGCGCGCGCGGCCGCACCGGCGGTTATCGCTTGGCGCGCAGTGCCGCCGAAATCTCCATTGCCGACATCATGGCGGCGGTTGAAGAAGACACCCACTTCACCCGCTGCTCTGGCGAGGACCCGCGCTGCTCTGGCGATACGCCGTGCATCACGCATGGTCTTTGGCAGCAACTCAGCGATGTCACCTCGTCGTTTTTCCAGAACGTGACGCTGGCCGATGTGATCGCCGGTACGCCATTTCGCGCCCCTGCCCCGGTCGCGGCAAAGTCAGTTCCATCGCACCGCATTTATTTCGATTACAACGCCACATCGCCGTTGCGCCCCGCCGCCCGCGCGGCCATGATCGCGGCGATGGATGTCGCTGGAAATCCATCATCGGTGCACGCCGAGGGCCGCGCCGCACGCGCCATCATAGAAGCGGCCCGCGCCAAGGTCGCAGCTCTCGTCGGCGCCAAACCATCCGAAGTCGTTTTCACGAGCGGCGCCACGGAAGCGAACACCTGGGTCATGGCGCAGCCGTGGCCGACCATCTTCGTCGCCGGCGTCGAGCACGATTCCGTTTTAGCCGCGACGGCTGCCAGCGCCGCAGAAATCGTTCCGCTTACGACCGGCCGAGATGGCATCATCGGTTTCGATGCGATGATCTCTCGCATCGCGTCAGGCCTGCCGCTTGGGCGGGCGTTGCTCACGGTGCAAGCTGCCAACAATGAAACCGGAGTGCTCCAGCCGATCGCCGACATCGCCGGGCTGGCGCGCGAGCATGGTGTTTTATTGCATACCGACGCGGTTCAAGCCGCCGGCCGCGTGCCCATTGATTTCGCTCACCTCGGTCTCGATTTGCTGAGTCTGTCAGCCCACAAACTCGGCGGTCCAAAAGGCATCGGCGCGCTGATCATTCGCGATCACCTGGATCTGGCGCCACTGCTGCGCGGCGGTGGCCAGGAGCGCCGTCGGCGTGCCGGAACTGAAAATCTTGCAGCCATTGCAGGCTTTGGCGCTGCCGCCGAGGCCGCTCGATTAGAAGTTGCGGCGATGCCGCGTATCGCCGCCTTGCGAGATCGGCTTGAAGCTTTGCTGCGCGAAGCGACGCCCGACGCCATCATCATCGGGGCGGAAAGTCCGCGCCTCGCCAACACGTCGTCGATCGTCGTGCCGGGGCGCTCGGCTGAAACCCTCGTGATCAAACTCGATCTCGCCGGCATCGCCATCAGTGCGGGGGCTGCGTGCTCATCGGGCAAAGTCGGCGCCAGTCACGTGCTCGAAGCCATGGGGCTTGGGCCGGACCTCGCGAAAGGCGCCATTCGCATCAGCCTTGGCTTTGGCACGACCGACAACGACCTCGCGGCATTTGTCGCCGCTTGGAAAACATTTGTGAGCCATCCCGCGCTCGCCGCGTAATGAGATAACAGTCAGGATCGTTCGCCGGTCCGAGTTGGAGACAGCAGTTAAAATGGCCGCAGTTAAAGAGACGATCGCTCAGGTCAAAGAGCTTGATGTCGATCAATATAAATACGGTTTTGAAACCGACATCGAGAGCGTCAAGGCGCCCAAGGGTCTCGATGAATCGACCGTGCGCTACATCTCGGCGCAAAAAGGCGAGCCGCAGTGGATGCTCGATTGGCGGCTCGACGCGTTCACGCGTTGGCAGGCGATGACCGAGCCGACGTGGGCCAAAGTCCACTATCCCAAGATCGACTTCCAGGATCAGTATTATTATTCGGCGCCGAAATCGACGAACGGACCGACGAGCCTCGACGACGTCGATCCGCAATTGCTCGAAACCTACAAGAAGCTTGGCATTCCGCTCAAAGAGCAGGAAATTCTTGCCGGCGTCACGTCGTCGCGCGTGGCCGTCGACGCCGTGTTCGATAGCGTCTCCGTCGTGACGACGTTCAAGGACGAACTCAAAAAAGCCGGCGTCATCTTCTGCTCGTTCTCAGAAGCCGTGCGCGAGCATCCAGACCTCGTGAAGAAGTACCTCGGCTCCGTTGTGCCGCAGTCTGACAACTATTACGCGACGCTGAACTCGGCCGTTTTCTCGGACGGCTCGTTCGTCTACATTCCGGAGGGCGTGCGCTGCCCGATGGAACTGTCGACCTACTTCCGCATCAACGAGAAAAACACTGGCCAGTTCGAGCGCACGCTGATCATCGCCGATCGCGGCGCCTACGTGTCGTATCTCGAAGGCTGCACCGCGCCGATGCGCGACGAAAACCAGTTGCACGCCGCCGTCGTCGAGCTCGTCGCTTTGGATGACGCCGAAATCAAATACTCGACCGTGCAGAACTGGTACCCGGGCGACAAGAACGGCAAGGGCGGGATTTACAACTTCGTGACCAAGCGCGGCGATTGCCGTGGCCATCACTCGAAAATCTCGTGGACGCAGGTCGAAACCGGGTCCGCCATCACCTGGAAATATCCAAGCTGCATTCTGCGCGGCGACTATTCACGCGGCGAATTCTATTCGATCGCGGTTTCGAACGGCTATCAGCAGGTCGATAGCGGCACCAAGATGATCCATCTCGGCAAGAATTCATCGAGCCGAATTATCTCGAAGGGCATCGCGGCTGGACGTTCACAGAATACCTATCGCGGCATCGTCTCGGCACATCGCAAGGCGACCGGCGTGCGCAATTTCACCAACTGCGATTCACTTCTGATCGGCGACAAGTGCGGCGCGCACACTGTGCCCTATATCGAAGCCAAGAATAATTCGGCCCACTTCGAGCATGAAGCGACAACGTCGAAGATTTCCGACGATACGCTGTTCTACTGCCGTCAACGCGGGCTGTCGGCGGAAGAAGCGGTGGCCCTCGTCGTCAACGGCTTTGTGCGCGACGTGCTGCAACACCTGCCGATGGAGTTCATGGCCGAAACGCAAAAGCTGATCGGGATCAGTTTGGAAGGTAGTGTTGGGTGATGGTGCTCCGCTTTTTCAACCCACTCACGGACGTCATCCTACCCACTGGCGTCATGGCATCCATTGGGGTCGTCCCAGCCAGCAACGTCATCCCGGCGAAGGCCGGGATCCACGACAGGCTTCAACTCGGGCAATTGTGCTGTCTGCTCGGATGCACGGCAAAAGTCGTGCGAACGATCATCATTCGTCTCGTGGAAACGTGCCGTAGATCCCGGCCTTCGCCGGGATGACGG
>JAIEPV010000109.1 GCA_019748215.1 Hyphomicrobium sp. | reverse complement strand
GACACCAACGAATTGACCATCATGGGCGCGTTGACCGGCGTTGAAATGGGTTTTGAATTGGCTGGCGTTCCGCACAGGGGGGGCGGCGTTGCGGCGGCGATGAGCTACCTGACGGAAACCGCGAGCCCGGCGAAGGCCGTCGCGGCGTAGCCGACAGTTTCAAATGTATTTGCGAATGCGCCGTTCATCACAGAGCGGCGCATTTTTTTGGTCGCTGACGATCAAACGTATTTGCCAGCGAAAATGAGCTTAAGCGATTCCGCTAGTCGAACGCTGTCGACATCGTCTTTGTGGATCACGTCGGTGGCACCTGCGGCGATGAGAATCGGTCGGCGCGTCCGTGTCACTTGCCCGCTGATGACGATCACCGGGCCTATGAACCCCGTTTGACGAATGAGCGGCAGCGTTGTTTCGCCGTTGTCACTTGGTTTCAAAATGTCATCGAGCAAAATCAGATCGGGATGCTTGGTCGCGATATGAGCCAACGCTGCCGCGATGGTCGCGGCCCGGCGGACCGAGACGTCATATCCGTACATCACGCGTAACGTCGCCAACATGCGGTCGGAGTCACGTGGCTCGTCATCGACGACCAACGCGTCGAGCACGCGTAACATCTCCGACTGATCGCGCATCAGCCGACTTTTCTTCGACAGAAAATCTCCACCAGAACTCGACGTCATCGTGTTTTACTCTTTGCAGTTCAAATTCCAACGTCGCGCCATGTGCGATCGCGCAACGCCGAGCGCTGCATGATTTGATCATTTGCCGGTATGGGCCAAAGCGCCATGACGTGTCATCGTTAAAAAGAGTCGATCGTCATGGGCCAAACGACCGTGAAACAGGTGCCGCGGCCTTGCGACGGGTCCGATGAAACCGAAACACGACCACCCACGGCTTCTACAGCTTTCCTCACCATTGCCAAGCCGATGCCTGTCGAGGTGCCATGAACGACGGTGGTCAGACTTCGAAAAGGCAGAAAGATGGTTTCGTGGTGGCGCGTGTCGATGCCGGGGCCGTCATCTCGAATTGTGAGCCTCATCTGCAATTCGGACGTTCTGCAATCGACTTGAAGTCGCGTCACGGCGCGATCGTTGTGTTGGACGGCGTTGCCCAAAAGGTTGCGCAGCACGAGGTCGAGTGGGGCTTTTAGAGTTGTCAGCGTCGGCCACAGCCCGCTGATTTCGACCGCATGACCAAGAGCGCGCCACGGTTGCGCCAACGCATCGATCAAGTTCGCCATATCGACGACTTCGAGGGCTTCATATTTTCGCCCGAGACTCGAATAGTCGAATAGGTCAGTCAGCATTCGCGACATTTGATGAGCCTCGGCGGCAATCGCGGTGAGTGCGCCGTGCACACGTGATGCGCTGTCGTCTTTAAGGCTTTCCATCGCGGCCTCGGCGGCAAGACGCATGTGCCGCAGAGGCGCTTTCAGATCGTGCGAGACAATTGCGGCGAAGCTTTCCAGATCGCTGTTGGCGCGAGCCAAGTCCCTGGAGCGGGCGTCCGTCTCGGCTTCAGCCATCAAACGAGCGCGGATCTGCTTGCTCAATTCGAGTTCCATGGCGGATTGCGCGTCCGTTCGATGGACGAACGCCATCGGCGCAGACGTTTGCGAATTCCAAAAGAACGAAAAATTCCGCTTACTCGCGTCACCGTCAGCCGCTGCCGCAGCAACTGCCGGCAACTCAAGGCGCCGCGGCGCACCGCTTTCCAAGCCTGCGATTTCGCTTTCCAGGCCGTACACCGCGAGAACGCTGTCGGTGAGTGGCCGGCCGACAGCAACGAACTCCGCAGCCCGGCCAAAGGTTTTTGTGACCACCAGCTCACGGTCGAGCCATATCAACCCGAAATGGCCGAACTCTTCGATGATCGAGACGGCTGCCAGGAGGCTTTGCGGCGACACGCCGGCGGCGTCAGGCGGAGCGGCGGGCGATGGCATCGGCAGCACTGATGAAAGCGGATTGAACGTGAGCGCCGGTTTTGGCGCTGGTGCGCGTGAGCGAAACCCCCGGCGCGCCGAGATGTGGTGGGAGCACCATAGCGTCGCTGTTCTCGACGAGATCGATTTTGTTGATCACGTAGCCGATGTGGCGGCCCGGAAATGCAGCGCTAAATCCGGCGGCCAGGCTTCGCTGAGTGTCGAGTGTCTGCTGCCGCGTCAGGTCGGCGATAATGAGCGCTGCCGACGCCTCCTTCATGTAGATGTGCTTGAAGATGGCGTCGCCGAAGTTTCCGTCCGTGTCCCAGAGAATGAGTGACATCTGGGGACGGGACGGGGCATCCGGCACATCGTAGCGATAGACGTCGACACCGATGGTCGGTTTGTAGTCGAACTCAAATTTTCCAAACACCAGCCGGCGCGCCAACGACGATTTCCCGACGCCGATTTCTCCGAGCAGCATAACCTTTCGCGCCGTCATGGCTGCGCTTCGCCATCGAAGCCGATTTCAAATTCGACTCGGCGGTTGGGGCTCGCAGCTCCGGTCAACGGGCTGATATCGAGCGGCGTTTTGCGACCGATCGCGACCAAGAGATCGGCTGGCACGCCACGCGCGATCAAGTCGGCGCGCACCGTCTCAGCCCGCTGCTGCGCCAGCGGCACATTGATCGATTGACCGCCCGGATCATCGGTATAGCCGACGACGCGAACAAGAATTCCGGCATTGGTTATGACCGGCACAAGCGCTTGCAGCGTTTCGCTGGCCGCCGCGCCGTCGCGATACTCGATGCCGGAGCTGAAAAACACCGCCTTTGCGCGTGCAGCCAACTCCAGCACTTGGCGCGCGCTTGGCGCCGGTGGCGCGACGATTTGTTGGATGATCTGCGGTGGCGGTGGTGGCGGCAATGGCGGCGGTTCGAGCGACGTTGCGAGCAAGACCGTCGACGCGCCACCGGCGATTCGTTCGGCATACGTGGTCAATTGATCGGCGAGATGAGGCAAGCTTGCCGCAGCGGTCAGAGGGCCGGTCCGATCGTTGCCGCCTGCAATCGCAATGGTCAATGCGCCACCGGCGGTCGCCACGTCACCGGCCGCGGCCCTCAGTGCGGCAATGATCGATACGAACCGCTCGTTCAGGCCGTCCAACCGGGCGCCATTCGTCTCATCGCCTAAGTCGGCTTTCAATTTGGCCAAGTCGGGGACGATGGCTTGGATCGAGGTCTCGGCCGCACGCAGTGCAGACCGCCGATCCTCACTTCGCGCCAAAGCAACGGCAGCCGCCAGATCGGTGCCAGCGTGGTGCAGGCGGTCGGCGCCACGCGCGGAGGCGCGAGCCAGCATTTCGCGGAGCAGTGACGTTTCAAGCGAGGACAAATCTTTTCGGATGTTGGCGAGATCGGGCCGCAGATCCGGTGGTTTTTGGCCCGGGCCTGGGATAACGCTGAGGCGGTTTGCAATTGAGGTCTGCCGCAGCCGGCTGGTCAGTGTTTCAACCAGCGCAGATTTGGTTTCGGCGTTCGGTGTCAAACCGGAAACTGTCACGACGCGGCCGCGCGGACCGACATCAATCGTCACCGGGTAGCCAGTCATGTTCGGCAGCCCGGCAACAGCGCTTTCCGCGTTTCGGCGAACGGTGTATTCGGTCAATTCACCAAACCAGTGATATCCCAGCCAGCCCAGCAGCGGCAGCAGCACCAGCGCTGCGACGGCCTTTAGCACGCCAAAACTCACCGGCCGATTGAGGTCTGAATTCTCGGTTTCGATGCGCGAGGTCAAATCTCGGCCGACGACGGCCATGGTTTCTGAGATGCGGCTGCGGTCGCCATCGGCATGGTCGACGTCG
>JAIEPV010000256.1 GCA_019748215.1 Hyphomicrobium sp. | reverse complement strand
GCTGAAGCAGCGCGTCTGCAGTGCTATGCTTGATATGACTACAGCCTCTTCGTGATCTCGAACTTCTCGGGCGATACACGCGCGCGGAGCAAAACGCGCGAGGTTGCTCCGTGACATCACTCTCGCCGTGACATCACTCTGGCCGAGCACGCTGCTAATTATTGGTGCCGCATCGGTGTAAGGCCGCCGCCGCTGTCGGCGCGCGTGACACGCTCGCGCCGCAATTGCGCAGGCTTTGGCGACTACGAAGACACCAGCAAATTCATCCGCGCAGTTTCGCCCACCGGCCCTGAGCGACAAGCCCCATTTTTCGGTGCTCTCGTGCCATCGCGGCTGTCGCCAAATTGAAACTAATCGGTTCGCCTGGACGTATAGAATTGATGCAACCAAAGCGTAGTCCCGACGACCCCGCAGTGACACTTTTGGGTCTCGGCACGGCCGTTCCACCGGTGATCCTCCATCAAAGTGAAGCGGCTTCCATCGCACGTTCGGTGTTTGCCGAACACTATCCAGATTACGATCGCTTGGCAGGCGTGTTCGAAACTTCGGGTATCAAAAAACGGCACGCCGTTTGCCCGCTCGATTGGTATCAAACACCTCGCGGCTGGCCGGAACGCACGGCGGCTTACCTCGAAGGCGCGGGAGCATTGTTCGTCGAAGCCGCCACTAAAGCTCTGGCTGACGCGGATCTGTCCGCGGCTGATATCGACAGCATCGTTACGGTTTCATCGACCGGCATCGCGACGCCGGCCCTTGATGTACGAACCTATGAAACGATGGGGTTTCGTGCCACAACGCGGCGCATTCCGGTTTTTGGCTTGGGATGCGCCGGCGGAGTTTCAGGCCTGGCAATCGCCGCCGATATCGCGCGCGGACGGCCGGGTCGCAACGTCCTGCTGGTTGCCGTCGAAGTCTGCACGCTCGCCTTCCGCCTCGATGAATTGACGAAAGCCAACATTGTCGCAAGCGCGCTGTTTGGTGATGGAGCCGCGGCCTGCGTTTTGCGCGCCGGCGATGCCCCAGCCAATGCGCACGCTTTTACGGTGACGGGCGAACACGCGTGGCCAGACACCATCGATTTGATGGGTTGGAACGTTGATGCTGGCGGCTTCGGCGTGATCTTTGCGCGCTCCATCCCGCCCTTCGCCCGCAAAAACATGGGACCGGCCGTGGCATCGATCCTCGATGCAGGAGGACTTTCGACCGGCGATATCGACCGCTTCATCTGCCATCCTGGCGGCGCGCGCGTTGTCGATGCGTTCGAAGAAACGCTGAGCCTCGTTCCAAACAGTCTCGACCATGAACGCGACATCCTCGCCGAGTACGGCAACATGTCGGCGCCAACAGTGCTGTTCGTGCTGGAACGCATGCGCACGGCCGGCTTGCCCCCGCGTTCCGCATTGATCGCAATGGGGCCGGGCTTCACCGCCAGTTGCGCTGTGCTGGAGCAAGCGGCATGAGCATCGCCGCCATCGTTTTGGCATTCGTGACGCTGCAGCGCTTGAGTGAACTCGTGATCGCTCGGCGCAATACCGCGCGGCTTCTTGCGGCCGGTGGCTATGAGGTTGCGCCTGAGCACTATCCGCTCATCGTCGCGGTGCATACGGCGTGGCTCGCGGCGTTGTGGTGGCTGGCCCCAGGGCTTGACGTTAGCCTCGGCTGGCTCGCAATCTTCGTGCTGCTGCAGCTCGGCCGCGTTTGGATCCTCGCGACGCTTGGCCGCCGCTGGACGACGCGGATCATCGTGATGCCCGGCGAAAGTTTGGTGAGGCAAGGCCCCTACCGCTTTTTGTCGCATCCGAATTATTGCGTCGTCGCGGGTGAAATCGCGGTGCTTCCCGTGGCCTTTGGACTTTATGATATCGCCGGCATTTTCACGCTGCTAAACGCTGCGGTGCTGTATATTCGCATCCGCGCTGAGTCCGCCGCATTGGCCTCCGTGCCGACGGGGACCCACGATGCAAGACACAAGCAGTCCACAAACGGGCAATCTACAAACGGGCACTCGACAAATGGGCGCTCCACCAACTGATGTTCCCGTAACGCTGAGAGCGTGGATCGGCTTTGGCATTTTGTGCCTCGGCATGTTCATGGCCATCCTCGACATCCAGATTGTCGCGACCTCGCTGCCAGAAATCGAGGAAGGGCTGGGCATCGGCAAGACCCAGATGAGCTGGGTGCAGACCGTGTACCTGATCGCTGAAGTGATCGCCATTCCATTGACCGGCCTGTTGACGCGGGCGCTGAGCATGCGCTGGCTGTTTGTCTCGGCCATCGCATTATTTTCGATCGCGTCGGCAGGCTGCGCGTTCAGCACGTCGTTCACGCAACTGGTATCGTGGCGCGTGCTGCAAGGCTTCGCTGGCGGCACCTTAATTCCGACCGTGTTCACGTCGGTTTTCCTGATGTTTCCACGGCGTTCGCAGGCGCTGGCAACGACGATCGGTGGTGTGCTGGCGGTGATGGCGCCGACCGTCGGACCGATGCTCGGTGGCTGGATTACATCGACGTACTCGTGGCCATGGCTGTTTTTAATAAACCTGCCGGCTGGCCTGATCGCATTGGCCTTGGCGCCGTTGGTTTTGCCCCGTGACACGCCCAAGCTATCGCTGTTGCGAAGCATCGACGGCGTGGCGCTGGCGGCGATTGCCATCGCTTTGGCAGCGCTCGAAATCGGGCTGAAGGAAGCACCCGCGCAAGGCTGGCTGTCGCTCGTGAGCCTTGGACTTTTCGCAACGGCGTTCGTTCTCGGCGCGCTGTTCGTGTGCCGCTCGGTGACGCGCCTGCCAGCCATCGTCGATGTGACGACGTTCTCGAACCGCGACTTCGCCATCGGCTGCTTTCTCAGCTTTATGCTCGGCATCGGGCTCTATGGCTCCGTCTATCTCTTGCCGGTTTTCCTCGCGTTCGTGCGCGGCCACGATGCCTTTGAAACGGGGCAGGTGATGCTGGTGACTGGACTGGCGCAACTCTTGACAGCGCCGATCGCCGTTGCTTTGGAGCGGCGCGTCGACGCTCGGCTATTGACCGGTTTTGGCTTTGCACTGCTCGTCGTCGGCTTCGCTTTGAGCACGCATCAGACGATCCAGACCGATTTCAACGAAATGATCGCACCGCAAGTGGTGCGCGGCGCTGCTTTCATGTTTTGTCTGCTGCCGCCAACGCGCCTGGCGCTCGGCGCACTCGCGCCGGACCGGGTGCCGGATGCGAGTGGCCTGTTCAACCTGATGCGCAATCTCGGCGGCGCCATCGGCTTGGCGCTGATCGACACCGTTCTGTTCGGGCGCGCCGCGACCCATGGCACCGAGTTGATTGCGCGCTTGAAGGCAGGCGACACGGCCGCTGCCGCGCAAGTCGGCATTCCGGCGGATCAGTTTGCGCGTGGGTTGGTGGAGGGCATCACCAGCAAGCAAGAGGTGATCGTGAAGGGCTTCGTGGAACGCGCCGCGCTGGCACAAGCTTGCAATGAAGCGTGGCTGATGATCGCTGTTTTGACAGCCATAGGGTTGCTGGCGGTGCCATTCTGCCGTCGCACGATGATCGGTGGGCAACCCGTCGAACCGCCGCGCTAAGTGGCTGCCGGCGCGATCGGCTCGCGGGCAGCGGGCTGCGGACTCGGCTGGGTAATGCGCCGAATGGCGCGATGCACGAATTCCAGCTTGGCGTACGCCGCCGCCGGAATGACGAATGGATAAAAATCTGTATGCCCTAGGCTGCGGCTCAGCGTGTTCATCGCCAGCACCAGCGGCACCCAGCGATCCATCACGGCGGCAAAGGT
>JAIEPV010000119.1 GCA_019748215.1 Hyphomicrobium sp. | reverse complement strand
GACTTCAGGCGCTCGAAGCCAAACAGCTCGTCACCACCAGTAAGCTCATGGCACTCCGTCGCGAAGGCGCGCGTCTCGATGGCGAGCGGGCGCAGCTGCAGGCAGCCGCTGGCCAAACGCGGGGTCGTATCGCTGAAATCGAAGTGCAGAAGATCAGTCTTGAGAGCGAAGCGAAAAGCGACATCGTCAAGGAGCTTCGCGAAACGGAAGGAACGCTTGTTGAACTTTCTGAACGCCGCACCGCAGCCGACGATCAACTCCGCCGCATCGACATCAAGAGCCCGGGCGAGGGCCTCGTTCATCAATTGTCGGTGTTTACCGTTGGCGGTGTGATCAACAGCAGCGAGCCGCTGATGCTGATTGTGCCTGAGCACCAGAAGCTGATGATTGAAGCTCGCATCGCGCCGCAGGACATCGATCAGGCCCGGAGCCATAGCGCCGCGTTCGTTCGCTTCCCGGCATTCAACCAGCGCACGACGCCTGTCCTTGAAGGCCATATTTCCAACATCGCGGCTGACCTGACACGAGAGCCGCAGACGGGCGCGACGTACTACGTTGCGCAGGTGGAGTTGAATGACGGTGAAAATGAAAAGCTGAACGGCTTGAAATTGGTTCCCGGCATGCCGGCCGAGCTGCAGATCAAAACCGATCCGCGAACGGCGTTGTCGTACCTCGTCAAACCGATTGAAGATCAGTTCGCCAAGGCCTTCAAGGAGCGCTGACGATTGCACGCAACATCGTTTGGGCTTAAGTCGTGTTTCCGCCTGTGGCGCGCCTTGCGCCTCATCACCGCCACCCGTGACACGATATTAGCTGCATGACCGTGCCCTCCGATACGCCGCCCTCACCGCTGCACTTGTCGGTTGTTATTCCCGTCCTGAACGAAGCCGCCAGCTTGGCGCTGTTGTTGCCACGTCTTGAAGCGGCCCTGAACGCCACGCGCCTGTCGTGGACGATCGTCTTCGTCGATGATGGCTCGACCGATGCCACGCTGTCGGTGTTGCGGACCCACAATCGTCGCGACAATCGCATTAAGGCGGTGGCGCTGAGCCGCAACTTCGGCAAGGAAACGGCATTAGCCGCCGGGCTGCGCTACGCACCTGGAGATGCTGTCGTGCTCATGGATGCCGATCTTCAACATCCGCCCGAATTGATCCCGTCGTTTGTCGAGAAATGGCGCGAAGGTTTCGACGTCGTATTCGGCCAACGGATGGACCGGCAATCAGACGCCGCCTGGCGGCGCGCGGGAGCGCGTATTTTCTACAAAACATTTCACGCGCTTTCAGGCACGCCGCTGCAAGAGAATTCCTGTGATTTCCGACTGCTGAGCCGCCGCGCCGTCGATGCGGTCAATCGGATCGGCGAGCGCGTTCGCTATAATAATGGCTTGTTCGCCTGGATCGGTTTTCCGGCGGTCGGTATTCCGTTCAACACCGCACCGCGCGCCAGTGGTGAAGGATCGCGCTGGCTGCCATTCAAACTTTTGCATTTCGCGGTGGATGGTATCGCGACTTTTTCGACAGTACCGCTGCGGCTCGCGTCGATCGCTGGATTGATCATCTCGATGGTCGGGTTCGTCGCGATGGTGGCCGTGATGATAAAAACGTTGGTGTTTGGCGATGATGTCCGCGGCTATCCGACCTTGATGGTCACGGTGCTGTTTTTCGCCGGCATTCAGCTGATATTTCTCGGTATCCTTGGCTCATATCTCGGACGCGTCTACGAAGAGGTGAAAGCGCGTCCACTATTTTTGGTGCGTGATGAAATCGGCTTCCCGCTGAACGCCATGACGCCGTCGCTGGCTCAGCCACCTTTCGATGCGACGAGATGACAGGCTCTGGCGTGGCGATGACTCGCTGGACCTGATGATCGCTAGACCAAACTTCCGAAGAGGCAAACTCGCGTGAGCGCCAACCTGAAGCAAGGGGCTCGATTCATCGTTGCTGGCGGCATTGCGTTCGCGGTCGACGGCGCCGTGCTGACGACATTGACCGAGCTTGCCGGCGTTGACCCCTATTCGGCGCGGATCGTTGCGATTGCCGTCGCCATGGTGGTCGCGTACTTCGCCCACAGAACACTGACATTCGCGGTGAACGAGCCGCCGTCAGTTGCGCAGTTTCTGCGCTTCGCCGGCGTCGCCGCCAGCGTTTCGGTGCTGAACTACGCGATCTATGCCGCGATCCTGATGTTTGATCCCGGCACGTCTCCGCTGCTGGCCTTCGTCATTGCAACAGGCGGATCGATGTTCGTCAGTTTTTTCAGCTATCGACATGGCGTTTTCAAATCGCCGGAGCTGTGAGCCAGTTAAACTTTAAACTCATCGATCTTAGCGAACGCCTGACGCAACGCATCCGACCAGGCGCTCGAGAGGCTCTTGAAATATTCGTCGTCGGCGAAAATGCGTTTCTCGCGTTTGACGTCGAGCGAATCGCGCTCGTAGATCAGAATATCGATCGGCATTCCGACGGACAGATTTGAGCGCAGCGTCGAATCGAACGACAGAAGCATCAGTTTCGCCGCCTCGCCCAACCGCATGTCAGCGCGCGCCACACGGTCGAGAATTGGCTTTCCGTACTTGTGCTCGCCGATTTGGAAAAAGGGCGTATCGTCGGTCGCTTCGATAAAATTTCCTTCGGCGTAAATGTGAAACAAGCGCGGCCGTTCACTGCCGATTTGGCCGCCGAAGATGAGTGTCGTCGAAGAGGAGAGCTTGCTCGCCTCGAGCGCGGGGCCGTCGATGCCGCGAACTTCGCGCACCGCATCGCCGACAACGCGGGCCGCGCGGTACATGTTGGGTGCGTTGTAGAGATGCGTCGCGCCGTCGTCGTTGGCTGTCAGCTGCTCGTTGAGCAAACTCAGCACCGATTGGGTGATGGCCAGATTGCCGGCGCTGACAAGTACGAGGACGCGATCACCCGGCTGGCGCCAGAACTGAAGCTTGCGGTATTGAGCGATATTGTCGACGCCAGCGTTGGTTCGGGTGTCGGCTGCGAACACCAATCCGCGCTCCAGCCTCATCGCTACGCCGTACGTCATCGCCAGTCCTCGCTGCAGTCTGCTATTGCTGAGAGTTCTGCTGCTGAACTTCGACGATCACGTCAAGCTCTTCGTGCGATGATCCACGGCGCGCACCGCGAATCGGCGCAGCCGACATCGCATCGAGCCCTGTCGCAAGCCTGACATAACGTTCTGTCGGGCACATACCGTTGGCCGGATCGAAGCCAACCCAGCCGAGGCCATCGATCCAAACTTCAGCCCAGGCATGATGGGCTTCGGACGGCTCGTCGCCACCCGCATAAAAATATCCACAGACATAGCGCGCCGGGACGCCGAGCGTTCGCGCCGCGGCGATGAAGACATGGGCGTGATCCTGACAAACGCCTTCGCCGGCGGCGAGCGCTTCGGCGGCGCTCGTGTGCGCTGTCGTCGAACCGATTTTGTAGATCACGGCCTCGGCAACGGCTGCCATCAACCGATGCATCCCGGCGAGCGTCCCGTCGGCGCGTGCTGACGTAGCGAGATCGGCAAGGCCGGGACTGGCACGCGTTTTTTCGGTGTCACGCAGGAAAATTCGCGGCGGCGCGGCTTCGATGATGCCTTTGACGACGCCAGCGCGATCCTCAGTTTCGACAACGCCTTTGGCGATGATCAGCACTTCGCTGTGGTTGCCGGTGCAAACGCAAAGCTGCGTGAAATTACCGAAGCCATCGCG
>JAIEPV010000169.1 GCA_019748215.1 Hyphomicrobium sp. | reverse complement strand
CAAGCCGGGCCAGATCGCGCTCGAAGACATTTTAAAAGGCGTTTCACTCGAAGAGCGCATTTATCGCATGCGCTGCGTTGAAGGCTGGTCGATGGTCATTCCGTGGGTCGGCTTTTCGCTGGCCGAGTTGCTGCGCCGTGTTGAGCCGCTGAGCAGTGCAAAGTATGTGGCCTTCGAAACCATCGTGCGGCCCGAAGAGATGCCGGGCCAGCGCGCTCTTCTTCCTGCATTGCCGTGGCCCTATGTCGAGGGTCTGCGCATCGACGAAGCCATGCATCCGCTGACCATTCTGGCGACCGGTATGTATGGCGAGACCTTGCCCAATCAGAACGGCGCGCCGCTGCGTCTCGTGGTGCCGTGGAAGTATGGATTCAAATCGGTGAAGTCGATCGTTCGCATCAGCCTGCTGGACAAACAGCCGCCGACATCCTGGAATTTGCAGAACGCTGGCGAGTACGGGTTCTATTCGAACGTCAATCCCGCCGTCGATCATCCGCGCTGGAGTCAGGCGACGGAGCGCCGCCTCGGTGAGGGCGGGGTGTTCGTCCGACGCCGGCCGACGCTGATGTTCAACGGCTATGCAGATCAAGTGGCGAGCCTTTATTCCGGCATGGATCTGCGGGCGAACTTCTAAGATGAACTCATCCAACGCCATCAGCACCAATCGCGCCAAACCTGCCGGCAAGCCTGTTGTGTGGCACCACCTCCTCAGTCCGGCGATTTATATCGGTGGCATGGCTCCAGCCGCGTGGGTGTTTTACCTCGCGTTCACCGATCAGCTCGGCGCCGATCCGCTCAACGTGCTCGAACGCACGCTCGGGCTGTGGTCGCTGCGCTATCTCGTCATCGGGCTTGCCATCACGCCGCTGCGCCGCATCACTGGGCTAAACCTCGTGCGCTATCGCCGCGCCATCGGCTTGCTCGCGTTTTTCAATGCCGCCTTGCACGTCGCTGTCTATCTCTGGCTCGATCAAGCCCTCGATGCGGCCGCCATCTGGAAAGACATCGTCAAGCGCCCCTACATCACCGTCGGACTGCTGGCCTTCACGATCCTCATCCCGCTGGCGCTGACGTCGAATACGGCGATGATCAAGCGCCTCGGGGCTGCCACCTGGCAGAAGCTTCACCGCTGGGTTTATCTGGCCGCCGCCGCTGCCGCGCTGCACTTCATCATGCTGGTCAAGGCGTGGCCGCCCGAGCCTTTGATCTATGCCGGCATCGTGGCAGCGCTGTTGCTGTTCCGCGTCGTCGACGGGCAACGAAAGCGCGCGACGAGATCCGGGGGACGCAAACAGCTCGCGATGTAGTATGAAAGCCTGCGGCCGAAAGCTTGGGAAAAGCGCGCGCTTGGCCGCAGTGGCCGAACCGAATCGACCTAAAACTCGTCGCCGACAACCAGGAGACACAATGGTCGCGGTGCCGAAAGCAAAACACGCGGCGAGACAAGGCCTCGCAGATGCGACGCCGAGTTCGGCGTTTCTCGGCGTTACGGCATCGGCGCGCGGATGCGCCTGGCGTGAGCGCTTGGCACCTGAGCGCCACGCGCTCGCGACCGCCATCAGCCAACGCCACGGTGTGCCGGATTTGATCGGCCGCGTGCTCGCTGCGCGCGATGTGGCGCTCGACGATGTGCCGGTGTTCCTTGAACCCTCGCTCAAAGCCTTGATGCCGGACCCGAGCAGCGTGCGCGACATGGACACGGCAGCAAAGCGCATCGCTGACGCGATCGTCGCCAAAGCCCCCGTCGCCATTTTCGGCGACTACGACGTCGATGGCGCCTCGTCGTCGGCACTCCTCGCTCGCTTTCTCGCCCATCACGAAACGCCGTCGCGTATCTACATTCCCGATCGCATCTTCGAAGGCTACGGCCCGAACGCGGCCGCCATTGAGATGCTCGTTACCGAAGGCGCGCGCCTGATCATCACCGTCGACTGCGGGACGACGAGCTTCGAGCCACTCGCCGTCGCCAAACGCATGACCACCGATGTCGTCGTCATCGATCACCACCAAGCCGACGTGCGCCTGCCGGACGTGACGGCCATCGTCAATCCGAACCGGCAGGACGATGTGTCGGGCCTCGGTGCGCTCTGTGCAGCGGGCGTCGTCTTTCTCGTCCTCGTCGCCGTGGTGCGCGAGCTGCGCGCGCGCAATCATTATGCCGACGTGCAACCGCCGGATCTACTGGCGCTCCTCGACATCGTGGCGCTGGCAACCGTCGCCGACGTCGTGCCGCTCGTCGGCCTCAACCGCGCCTATGTGAAGAAAGGCCTCGCCGTGATGCGCGCGCGCCAAAACCCTGGCCTCACCGCGCTCGCTGATACAGCTGCATTGAAGCAAGCGCCGACGCCCTATCATTTGGGTTTCATCTATGGCCCACGCATCAACGCCGGTGGCCGCATCGGGGACGCGGCGCTCGGCGCGAAACTGCTGTCGACCGATGACGCCATCGAAGCGCAACGCATCGCTGAACTGCTCGACCGCCTCAACAAAGAGCGCAAGCAGATCGAAACGGTGATGCTCGAAGAAGCCCTCGCCATCGCCGACAGCCAGGTGAGCGAAAATCCAGATCGCGCCATCGTTGTCGTCGGCTCTGAGGCTTGGCACAAAGGCATCGTCGGATTGGTCGCAAGCCGCTTGGTCGAGCGATTCCATCGCCCGGCGTGCGTGATCGCCTGGGATAAATCGGCCGATGCATCAGCCGGTGACGCAACGAGCGGCGAGGGCACCGCATCGCTGCGCTCGGTGGCCGGCGTCGATCTTGGCTCCGTGGTGCGCAGCGCTGTCGGCGATGGCTTGCTCGTGAAGGGCGGCGGCCACGCCATGGCCGCGGGCTTGACAGTGAAGCGCGATCGCTTGCAAGACCTCCACGCATACTTCGCGCGCGAGTTGACGGCGGCATCGTTGGCTGCGCGCGCCGCACCAACCCTCGACATCGATGCAGCGCTCGTGGCGGCGGGCGCGACCACCGACTTGCTGGATCTGATCGATCGCGCCGGACCCTACGGCCAAGGCAATGTGCAACCGCGCTTCGTGCTGCCGGCCCACCGCGTGAAATTTGCCAAGGTTGTTGGCGACGCCCATGTGCGTGTGATGTTGGAAGGCGGTGACGGCGCGCGGCTCGATGCCATCGCTTTTCGCGCTGTTGGCCAGCCGCTGGGCGATTTGCTGCTTAATGCGGGCGGTATGCCGCTGCACGTGGCCGGGCAATTGCGCCGCGACACGTGGGGCGGGCGCGACAAAATCGAACTCCAGATCGACGACGCCGCCGATCCGAGAAAATGCACTTGAAATGCTAACGATTGACGGCCCAGGCGGCCATAGTCTTCAGGCGCTGGCCGCGCTTGCCAAACCCCACCAAAACTGACTATACGGTGCGAGCGCAGGCCGCGCTCGGCCGCTCCCTTCGTCTATCGGTTAGGACGCGAGATTTTCATTCTTGAAAGAGGGGTTCGACTCCCCTAGGGAGCGCCATTCTTTGTCTCACGCGCTCATCGCGCTCCGACAGGGCGGGCTTTTCGCCCGGCGGCGCAGTCGCGCTTGGCGACTCGCGGTGACGCATTCCATTGTGGCTTGGCTGAAGCAGCGCGTCTGCAGTGCTATGCTTGATATGACTACAGCCTCTTCGTGATCTCGAACTTCTCGGGCGATAC
>JAIEPV010000162.1 GCA_019748215.1 Hyphomicrobium sp. | reverse complement strand
AGCCGGTTGGCACTGATGCCTGCCATAGCCATAGGTCAATCCTCCAAGTCGTCTTCGTCGAGTTCAGCCCCGTCGCCGGGGCGGTCAGAGTGGCGCAGCTTGGCGCGGGCCAGAGCTTCGCGGATCAATTCGTCGGTCAGCACCAGCTTCGCATCGGCGATGAGCGAAACGGGAAAACCAAGATGCTGGCGGCCGAGCTTGCCGGCGTCGGCCGCAACCCGCACTTCGCCGTCTTCAAAACCTTCGAGCATCCCTTTGTAGCGTTTGCGCCCGTCGATCGGCTCTTTCAATTCGAGCTTCACTTCGTGGCCGGCCCAATCTTCAAAATCGCTCGGGCGAACCAGAGGGCGATCAATGCCGGGCGACGAAATCTCCAGGCGATATTTGCCAGGCATCGGTTCGGCGACGTCGAGGACCGGCGAAAGCCCGCGCGAAATCGTTTCGCAATCATCGACCGAGATCGAGCCATCGGGCCGCTCGGCCATGATCTGGACCGTTCGATCCGTCGCCCCAAGCACCGACACGCGCACCAAGCGGAACCCAAGATCGACCAGCACCGGCTCGACAACGTTGGCGACTTCCGCGGCAAGCCCGGTCTCGCGCATGAACCGCGCGGTATCGGGCTTGGCAGATGCCTTCTGGGGCTGATCTTCGGCGGTTATCAAGAGTGGATCAGTCTATCGGATAAAGAGCCTTGGGAGCGGGCCCTGCGGGTCCACTCGGCAAGTCGTCTTTTGTTATCAGGATGACCGTCACATAGGCGAATTTTGCCGACAACGCAAGGCGTACCCGAGATTTTAGAGGCGGCGAAAACTGAAATAGTAGCGCTGGCGTCCAGCGGCTGCAGCTTTGGCCTCATAGCGGGTCTCGGGCCAGTCTGGCGGCCTAATGCGCCAATCGGCGGGGCTTTCGGCAAGCCACACGAAACGAGGCTGACGTTCGAGCGCCTCAAGCGTCGTGCGGGCGTAATCGCCGATATCAGTGCCAAGCCTGAGGATCGCGCCGGGACGCATGGCGCGCGCCAGCAGATCCAGCGTCGTCGCATTAACCAAGCGGCGCTTGGCTTGCTTTCGTTTTGGCCACGGGTCGGGAAACAGAATGAAAGCACGCGATAGGCTTCCGTCTGGCAGTGCCCGCAGCACGTCGCGGGCATCGCCCATGTGAACGCGGATGTTCGTCAGCCGCTGGTGTTCGATCGCGTCCAGCACCTTGATGACGCCATCTTCGAACGGTTCGCAGCCGATGAAGCTGACGGCCGGATGGCGCTCGGCTTGCCAAAGGAGATGCTCACCACCGCCAAAGCCGATTTCAAGCCAAGTTTCGTTTGGCGCCTGCGTGTCACCGGCAGCCAGCCGGTCGCGCGGCGCTGAAAGGTCCAGCGCGACGCGCGGCAGCACATCGCGAAGCAAAGCCGCCTGACGGTTTGTCGGCTTGCGGCCGCGTCTGCGGCCAAAAGATCGCAGATCACCGTGCGGCGTGTCAGACGTCATAGTGGCCTATTGTCCGGCTGTAGAACGGCGCGAAACATGAAAACGGCCGCTGACGCTGCCGGGTTCGGTTGCGCATCATCCCTTCCGGCGCGTCAGGCAACCGCTTGTGAAATCTTCTCCGCGAGATCGGTTCTTTCCCAAGAAAAGCCGCCATCGGCTTCGGCGGAGTGACCAAAATGGCCATACGCCGACGTGCGCGCATAAATCGGCTTGTTCAGATCCAGGTGGCTGCGAATGCCGCGCGGAGTTAAATCCATGACTTCGCCCAGCGCCTTCTCGATGACGGCTTCCGAGACCTTGCCGGTGCCGTGCGTATCGACATAAATCGACAACGGCTTGGCAACGCCGATGGCATAGGACAACTGAATTGTGCAGCGGTCGGCAATGCCCGCCGCCACGACGTTCTTGGCCAGATAGCGCGATGCGTAAGCGGCGGAGCGGTCAACCTTCGTTGGATCCTTGCCGGAGAATGCGCCGCCGCCGTGGGGAGCCGCACCACCATAGGTGTCGACAATGATCTTGCGCCCGGTCAGACCGCAGTCGCCGTCCGGTCCGCCGATAAAGAATTTTCCGGTCGGGTTGATGTGCCAGATCGTGTCTTTCGAAATCCAGCCCTGTGGCAGCGCCTTCAAAACGAAAGGCTCGATGATGTCGCGAACCTGACGCGATGTCAGATCCTCGACGATATGCTGATGCGAAACCACGATCTGCGTGACACCGACGGGTTTGCCGTTTTCGTACTGGACGGTGACCTGGCTTTTTGCGTCGGGACCAAGTTGTCTGGCGTCGCCTGTTGGCGCCTTGCGCGCCATCGCCAAGTCTTTGAGGATTTTGTGGGCGTAATAGATCGGGGCCGGCAGCAATTCCGGCGTTTCATTGCAGGCATAGCCGAACATGATGCCCTGATCGCCGGCGCCCTCTTCCTTGTTGGTCGGCTGCTGCGCGTCGACACCGGCGGCGATGTCGGCCGATTGCGAATGCAAAAGCACTTCGATGTTGCAGTTCGCCCAGTGAAAACCTTCTTGCTCGTAGCCGATGTCGCGGATGGCAGCGCGGGTCAAATCTTGAATGGCCGCGACCGTTACACCTTTTGGCCCGCGTGACTCGCCGGCGATGATGACGCGATTGGTCGTTGCCATCGTTTCGCAGGCAGCGCGAATAGTCCACGGATCGAGGTGCTCTTTCGCACCCTCGCGATAGAAGGCGTCGACGACCTCATCCGAAATTCGATCGCAGACTTTATCGGGGTGGCCCTCGGAAACGGATTCGCTGGTAAATTGAAACGATTGTCGCGCCACGTTGGCCCCCACATTTCGACAATGGGCTGCTGAATTGCAGCATTGCCAAAGGCTCGACGCAAAGCGGCGAAACCTTAAAAAGTCGCCGGTTTGTTGCAGCCTTTGGGTAATGGGTCAAGCCGAGCGGCAGCTGTGTTCCCGGACTGGCGCCACGGCAAAACGCCGCTTGCACCGCCTCATTGATCAGGCGTCGTCGCCCGACATGGCGCGCACCAGATCAACAATGGCGCGGCGGATTTTCGTATCCGTGATGCGGGCGAAGGCCTTGTTCAACTCTAGGCCGTCCCGCGTGCCAAGAAATTCGACGACATAGCTTTCCCCAGGCCGATCGGCGAAGCCGAGAGACAGATCGGGTGAACCATGCATGCCGACGGGCGCTTCGTCATAGAAAAACTGGATCGGAACGCCGAGCACTTTGGCCAGATCGAACAAGCGGCTGGCGCCAATACGGTTGACGCCCTTTTCGTACTTCTGCACTTGCTGAAATGTCAAACCGAGCTGTTCGCCGAGTTTTTCCTGGCTCATGCCGAGCAGCATGCGGCGAAGCCGGACGCGGGTGCCGACATGAACATCCATGGGGTTGGCGCGTCGTGAACCCTTGGGGGCGTCTTCTATGCTTTCGCTGTCATAAATCGGATCGTTGGTCATCAATGCGCGTCCAACCCATTCTAAATATGGCTCGGCTCTGCACCGTTCCTAGGTGCGCGGATCGCCCCCGTCAACCTTCAGCACGCGTATCGCTGCTGCTGGCCGGGAAGTTTGGTAAACTTTGTTCACGAGTTTTCAAACGCGCAGCCAAAAGGCTGTAAGCGGCCAATATGAGGGC
>JAIEPV010000118.1 GCA_019748215.1 Hyphomicrobium sp. | reverse complement strand
AGCGTGTAATCGGTGAATTCGATCGTCCCCGAGGTTTCGTCTTTCGTCCCCGGCGGATCCGAACTTTTTATTTTGTAGTGCAGCTTGGCCAAGGCTTGCAAAACGATTTCATACGCTTCGTCGGCCGGGCGCGGAACGGCCAATGGCTTGATATCGGGATAGAACCGATGCTGCAGATTGGCGAACTTATCGCCAGGATAGGCCGTCGGATTGCTGCCCGCTGACCGGCTTGCCGCGGTGGCAGCAAACTCCGGCGGCCGGTCGGTGTCGGTCGTGATGTCGTTGATCGGCGGATGCTCTTTGCTCAGCACGAAAAGACTGGCCGGAATTGCCAGTAAGGCCAATGCCAGCGTCGCGCCAACGACGATTCGAGGCGTGCCTTGGCGCCCCGTCATCCATACGTCGAGCCCGGCGACCACGGCCATGACAAGCGAGAGCACGGCACCCGCTAGACTGACTGCGACGATGTTGAGCGCGATTGCGGTCGGCAGCGACAGCAACCGGTGGAGAACAAGCGTGACGGCCAAAAGCACGACGCAAAAAACCGCTAGTCGGCTCGTCCAGCCGGCAAGAAACGACGGCGGCTGGTCGGCTGCGTAGATTGCTTTCGCCATGACGTTAAGCCCGACATTCCCGTTTTTGCAGTCTTAGAAAATCGACCGCCGCACTGCGACGACCATCGCGCTCATTCCGTCAGAAACGAGAGTAAGCGAGCGCATTCCATCGCG
The DNA here is from genome assembly GCA_019748215.1 of Hyphomicrobium sp. Classification (GTDB taxonomy): domain Bacteria; phylum Pseudomonadota; class Alphaproteobacteria; order Rhizobiales; family Hyphomicrobiaceae; genus Hyphomicrobium_B. The sequence continues at coordinate 2,881 of JAIEPV010000118.1, read as the reverse complement.
CGGAACCGCTACGGATACAGTCGCGTGCGCGTCCATGATTGATCAAGTCCAGCACGGCGAAACACGATCCTGTCATGCAAACGAAACGGGCGGCTCATCCAAAATTCTATTTCCACCGGCATGAGACGAAAACCCGACCAGTGCGCCGGACGCGGAACCTCCACGTCCGCGTACTTTGCAGCGTACTTTTCAACCGCGTTTTCCAGCGTTGCCCGGCCATCTAGCGGCCGTGATTGCTGTGACGCCCAAGCGCCGATCTGGCTCTGCCGGGGACGCGACGCGTAATAGTCGTCGGCCTCGCCGTCGGCCACAACGGTCACCGGCCCGCGCACGCGCACTTGGCGTTCAAGACTCTTCCAGTGAAACACCAGCGCCGCTTTGGGATGCGCCACTAGCTCGCGGCCCTTTGTGCCTTCAAAATTCGTGTAGAAAACAAATCCGCGCGGGGTCGTGATCGCAGCATCGAGTGCTTTCAACAAAACGATCCGGACGTTGGGCAATCCGTCACTATCGACCGTTGCAACGGCCATGGCGTTCGGGTCGTTGATTTCGGACGCACTCGCTTTCGCGAACCAACTTTCAAACAGAGCGAACGGATCAGTTGCATGCGTAAAGTCGGCTGCGGTGCCTGATGCATCAGTTGGCATATCGGTCGGTGTCATAGGTTCTTCACTCAATCCTCAAACACGTCATAACGCGCGGTCACCCTCGGGACACCTGACGCACGCTTTAAGCGCCTAGTAACCCTCGCCCGGCATAGTCTCGCACAGTGTCGCGGTGTTTGCGGCGACTTGCCGGTTGCGTTTTTGTAAAGTGAGTAACGCGTTATGTCTCAGGGTGTATCATTTTTTCCCGTGGCCACTATCGGATGCACAGCCTTCGCACTTGTCGCAGCCGTTTTTATGGCGCCGAGTTTTGCCCATGCTGCAGACGCGGTCGCATCTCCCGGTTGTAGTTGCCCGGACGGCGTCGGCGCTGCTGTCCCCAAGCCAAATTATACGAGACTAGCCCCGCCGCTCGATGCCAGCGACGAGATCGCGGCGCTGCAAAGCGTACAGTTCGCGTTGACCGAAGTCGCCGATGGATCGAGCTACGTTTGGCACCGCAGCCACGGCCGTCTGTCGGGCATCGTCAAACCACTGCGGTCGCACAAGGATCAAGACGGCACGGTGTGCCGAACGATCGTCGTGATACTAAATGGCACCGATCTCACCAAGAAAACAGAAACAACCGCCTGCCGGCTGGCCAGCGGCGTCTGGCAGATTTCAGGCTGATATCGGTCAATCGACGTGCTTCGGGGCGATATATTAAAGCCCCGGTCGATCCGGCGGCCCTGAGCCTTGATTTTTTTATCCGATTGCGGTCAATCCGGCCACGCTTCGCATATATGAATTGCTCAGCGGTTTTTGGTTTGGAGACGTTCATGCAGTTGTCTGCGGCGCGCTACGTTTCAATCGTCGGCACCGAAGTCGTCGCGACTCCAACATCGAATGATGAAGCGAAAACCGCTTTAAAAGAACTTCGCCAGAAAAAGAAAGAGTTCATCCTGCGGCGCCGGGCCCTTTCGTCTCAACAGAAAGCGGCACGCGACGCCGCAGTTCGCGCCGAGGGGCAATCGGCTCGAAAAAAACAAACTGGCTTATTCGCTGTCGCTCGCCGCCTGTTTGGCAAAGCTAAAGCCCGCAAGCCCAAACGCGACCTTGCCGAAATCGAGACCGATTTGGCGGCCGTCGATGAAATCCTGTTTAATCTCGACAGCTGCATGGTGCAGATCGAGGGCCGGTTATTGCACCAGAGCTGACCAGGCGAAGCGGGGCGCATTGGCTTGCCGGGACCCACGGTCAATGAAGCGACGGCCATAGGCGCGGCATCCGCGCGCGCACCAGCTATTTCCTTGACTTAGAAGGCGAACACCGCCATTGCCATGGCGTTGCTCTTCGATGGCGCTCGGGTCTTCGTGCCACTTATAAGCGTTGCTAACCAACGCGCTCGACCCTGCATCCTGATCAATTTTTACGCAAAAGGCCACACCCCGACAGCGCCGGTGTGGGCCATGGGACGAGACCCCCGGCACATGGTGCGCGGCCCTCGAAGCCCTTGGGAAACTTACGTTGACAGACCAAACTTTTGAGGCGTTCGGCTTTGCTGAACCGCTATCGCGCGCGCTCACGCAGTGCGGCTATGCAACCCCTACGCCGATCCAGGTTCAGGCTTTACCGCCACAGCTCGAAGGTCGCGACCTGCTCGGACTGGCCGAAACCGGATCCGGCAAAACGGCGACATTTTTGCTTCCGATCTTGCAGAAAATGGCGGCCAATCCGGTCGAGCTGAACTGGAAGCAGGTTTCAGCGCTGATCCTGGCGCCAACGCGTGAACTCGCCATTCAAATTGACGCTGAGGCCGCGAGCCTCTCGCGCAACATGAACATTCGCCGCGCGGTCGTGCTTGGCGGCGTGAGCAAGGGTCCGCAGATCAACGCCCTCAAGCGCGGGGTTCATATCCTCGTCGCCACCCCGGGCCGTCTTCTCGACCACGTCAACATGCGCAGCTGCGATCTTTCCGGCGTCCACACGCTGGTGCTCGATGAAGCCGATCGCATGTTTGACATGGGCTTCATTCGCGACATCAAGAAAATCGTCTCGATGATCCCCATGAAGCGGCGCACGGCGCTGTTCTCGGCAACCATGCCGACCGAGATCAAGAAATTCGCTTATGATATTTTGCAAGACCCTTATCGCGTCGACCTGTCGACCAAGTCGATGGTTGTCGACCGGATCGACCAAAAGGTCATGATCGTTCGGACGGCTGAAAAGCAGAGCCGCTTGCATACGATCCTTGCGGATCCCGAAGCCCAGCGCGTCATCGTGTTCACGCGCACCAA
>JAIEPV010000234.1 GCA_019748215.1 Hyphomicrobium sp. | reverse complement strand
GCTGGCGCAGCTCGCGCTCAAGGATACCGACGCGTCGCAGCTTTCGGGACTGATGAAGGGGCCAACCATTCTGGCCTATTCGAAAGACCCGATCGCGGCGGCAAAGGCGGCCGTCTCATACGCCAAGGGGAACGACAAACTTGTCATCCTCGGCGGCGCGATGGGCAAAACCATCCTTGACGCGAAGGGCGTGAAAGCACTCGCCGAGTTGCCGTCGCTCGATGAACTGAGAGCCAAGATCATCGGCCTCTTGAATGCGCCCGCGACCAAGATCGCGCGCACGATCAAGGAGCCGGGCGGTCAGCTTGCTCGCGTCATCCAGGCGAAGGCGGCACAAGCGGAGTGACAGCATGCCGGTGGGGCGGCGCCCGGGTAGGGCGAACGAACTCACTCACGATCCAATAGGCGGCCGCGACGGCCGCGACACTGTCAAAGGTTCAAATCGGAAGGAAGAATTCCTATGTCTAAGCTTGAAAAGATCGTCGACGACCTGTCGAGCCTCACCGTGCTCGAAGCCGCAGACCTCGCCAAGATGCTCGAAGAGAAGTGGGGCGTTTCGGCTGCCGCTGCCGTTGCTGTCTCTGCCGCTCCGGCCGCCGCTGCCGCAGCCGTCGAAGAACAAACGGAGTTTGCCGTCATCCTGAAGTCAGGTGGCGACAAGAAGATCAACGTCATCAAGGAAGTTCGCGCCATCACTGGTCTTGGTCTGAAGGAAGCGAAAGACCTGGTCGAAGCCGGCGGCAAGACCGTCAAGGAAGGCGTGAGCAAAGACGAAGCCCAGAAGCTCAAGAAGCAGCTTGAAGATCAGGGCGCTGTCGTCGAGCTGAAGTAATTTCTATTGCACCCGGCGGTTCCGCGAAACGGAGCGGCCGGGTGCAAATACTACTACCGCGCTCGGCGGCCGGCTCTCGGAACGACAGCTAGCCGAGCGCAAATATAGAGAACGTTTTTCCGGAGAGTTTTCCGCAGCCCGACGTTGCGCTGAGAACTCTCCGGTAAGTCGTTCGTAGAGCGTAACGTGCTCACGCGGCTGTGCTGGCGATAATTCACGATTCATTTCATTTGATCGCGGGACCCCCGTCCCGTCGAACGCGAACATGGGAGCGGACATGGCTCAGACCCTCACAAGCCGTAAGCGTATCCGGAAGCAATTTGGCACCCTCAGCGAGATCGCTGAAATGCCCAATCTCATCGAAGTGCAGAAAGCATCGTATGAAGACTTCTTGATGGTGAAGGAGCCCGCAGGCGGGCGTCCCGACGATTTCGGTTTGCAGTCGGTCTTCAGAGGCGTTTTCCCGATCTCGGATTTTGCCGGCAAGGCAACGCTTGAGTTCGTGCGCTATGAATTCGAAGCGCCCAAATTCGATACCGACGAATGCATGCAACGCGACATGACGTACGCGGCACCGTTGAAGGTCAAGCTGCGTTTGATCGTGTTCGACATCAACGAAGAGACTGGCTCGAAGTCGATCAAGGACGTCAAGGAGCAGGACGTCTACATGGGCGACATGCCGCTCATGACGTCGAACGGCACCTTCATCATCAATGGCACGGAACGCGTCATCGTCTCGCAGATGCACCGCTCGCCGGGCGTGTTCTTCGATCACGATCGCGGCAAAACCCATTCATCGGGCAAGCTGCTGTTTGCTGCCCGCATCATTCCGTATCGCGGCTCGTGGCTCGACTTCGAATTCGACGCCAAGGACATTGTTTATGTGCGCATCGACCGTCGCCGCAAATTGCCAGTGACGACGATGCTGTACGCGCTGGGTCTCGATGATGAGCAGATCCTGTCGCATTTCTACAAGCACATCGGCATCAAGGAATCGAAGCGCGGCTGGAAAATGCCGTTCATCGCCGACAAATTCCGCGGCCTCACTCCGCAGTCGGATATTGCAGACGCGAAAACTGGCGAAGTCATCGCCCGCGCCGGTGAAAAAGTCACGGCACGGCGCGCTCGCGAACTCGCCGAAAGCGGCTTGAAGGAAATCCTGGTGTCGGCCGAAGATCTTTCGGGCCGCTATATTGCGGAGGACATCGTCGATCTCGAAACGGGCAAGATCTTCGCCGAAGCCGGCGACGAACTCGATGCCAACCTTCTGGCTGAATTGAAGGAACAGAAGGTCAAGGAATTCCACATCCTCGACATCGACTACGTCACGGTTGGGCCGTTCATCCGCAACACGCTCAACATCGATAAGAACGCCAACAGCCAGGAAGCGCTGATGGATGTCTATCGCGTCATGCGTCCGGGTGAGCCGCCGACCATTGAAGCGGCGACGGCGTTGTTCAATGGCCTGTTCTTCGACAGCGAACGCTACGATCTCTCGGCCGTCGGTCGCGTCAAGATGAACATGCGGCTTGAACTCGATGCGCCGGATTCCATGCGCGTGCTGCGCCGGGAAGACGTGCTTTCGGTCGTCAAAACGCTGGTCGATCTCAAGGATGGCAAGGGCCAGATCGACGACATCGACAACCTCGGCAACCGCCGTGTGCGGTCGGTCGGCGAGTTGATGGAAAATCAGTATCGCGTCGGTTTGCTGCGCATGGAGCGCGCCATCAAGGAGCGCATGAGCTCGGTCGATATCGACACCGTCATGCCGCAGGATCTGATCAACGCCAAGCCGGCGGCCGCCGCCGTGCGCGAGTTCTTTGGATCATCGCAGCTCTCGCAGTTCATGGACCAAACCAACCCACTGTCGGAAATCACCCACAAGCGCCGCCTCTCGGCGCTTGGCCCGGGTGGTTTGACGCGCGAACGCGCCGGCTTCGAAGTCCGCGACGTGCATCCGACGCACTACGGCCGCATCTGCCCGATTGAAACGCCGGAAGGTCCGAACATCGGTCTGATCAACTCGCTCGCAACATTTGCGCGCGTCAACAAGTACGGCTTCATCGAAAGCCCGTATCGCAAGGTCGTGAACAACAAGGTGACGGACGAAGTCATCTATTTGTCAGCACCCGAAGAAGAGCGCCACTACGTCGCCCAGGCCAACGCCGAAGTCGACGCCAAGGGCAAGCTGACCGGCGATCTGATCACCTGCCGCTTCAACGGCGATGTGCTTTTGGTCTCGCCGGACAAGGTCGACTTCATCGACGTGTCGCCCAAGCAGCTCGTCTCGGTTGCGGCAGCGTTGATTCCGTTCCTTGAGAATGACGACGCCAACCGGGCTCTGATGGGCTCGAACATGCAGCGCCAGGCCGTACCGCTGATCAAGGCCGAAGCGCCGCTGGTCGGCACCGGCATGGAAGATCGCGTGGCACAGGATTCAGGCGCTGCCATCGCGGCGCGCCGCACCGGCATCGTCGATCAGGTGGATTCGACGCGTATCGTCATCCGCGCCACCGCTGAAACCGATCCGTCGAAGCCGGGCGTCGACATTTATCGTCTGCGCAAATTCCAGCGCTCGAACCAGAACACCTGCATCAATCAGCGTCCGCTGGTGAACGTCGGAGACAGCGTCAAGGCGGGCGAGATTATCGCCGATGGTCCGTCGACCGAGTTCGGTGAACTTGCTCTCGGCAAGAACGTGCTCGTCGCGTTCATGCCGTGGATGGGCTACAATTTCGAAGACTCGATTTTGATGAACGAGCGCGTCGT
>JAIEPV010000050.1 GCA_019748215.1 Hyphomicrobium sp. | reverse complement strand
GTCAGCGCCGCAAGCGTGAGCGCCGCAGTAGAAACCAGCGTGGTGCCGCTCGCGCGCAATCCTGCGTGTCTCATGTAGCTACGAATCCTCGTTTTTATGGGCCGACCGCGTCAGCCCTACCCCTCTCGAACCCGCGCCTTTCGGCCACCGCAAATTGACGGGCCGGCATGGGTTGTGGCGCTCTGCGCGCCGAGACGCTGCGAATAAGGCTCGGATTGCGGCAATCCCGTGGCCGCTCCATAACGGCTCCAGGCCGAGGTGTTGACGATGCTTCGGACGTGTCCTTGCTGCCACTGCGACACGCGCGCCCAGAGCATTTTCCGACGAAGTGGAGGCCGGTTCGTAGTTAGAAAATGCGACAAAGCATCAAGAGCATTTTCCGACGAAGTGGATCCCGGTTCGTCGTCAGAAAATGCGACAAAGCATCATCCTAAAGCGCCGATCTGAGACTATCAGATGGCAAAGCGCTCCAGCGTTCACTCACCCGAAACAACGCGACCATCCGGTCATCAGAACGCCGCCCGCAAGAGCAACAATTCGTCCAACTGTGTTAACGCAAAGACCGCTGCAAAACCGGAGAGACGCCACCTTGGTTCGTTTGGCACTGCTGATGGCGCTGACCATCGTGATCGGGCATAGCGCCGCCGCCAGTGCCGAGCCCAAACCGTCCATTGCCTTGCGCGGCACGCCAGCGCTTGGAGCGGATTTCGCACACCTCCCCTACGTCAACCCGACGGCGCCCAAGGGCGGCCGCGCAACGTTCGGTGTGCAAGGATCGTTCGACAGCCTCAATCCGCTCATCGTCAAAGGTGTGCCGGCGACCGGTGTGCGCGAATTCACCATCGAGACCTTGATGGCGCGCAGCCTGGACGAGCCGTTCACGCTCTACGGCTTGATCGCCGAAACGATCGACGTCGCAGCCGACGGCACGGCAGTCACCTTCAAGCTCAATCCGAAAGCGGCCTTTTCCAATCGCACCGCCGTCACGCCGGCCGATGTGCTGCACGCTTTCGATTTATTGAAGACCAAGGGCCGCCCCAACCACCGGACCTATTTTGCCAAAGTCGTAAAGGCCGAGGCCGTCGGCTCCGATCAGGTCAAATTCACGTTTCAGGATGGCCAAGACCGCGAGCTGCCGCTGATCCTTGGCCTGATGCCGGTGTTTTCGAAAGCCTCGACGCCCGCCGACGTCTTCGACGCCACCTCGATGACACCGTTGATCGGCTCCGGACCGTACACGATCGCAAAAATCGACGCCGGCCGCTCGCTGACCTATCAGCGCGATCCCGACTATTGGGCCCGTGATCTGCCGATCAATCGCGGCCGCTTCAACTTCGATGACATCCGCTTCGATTATTTCCGCGACAGCTCGGTGCTGCTCGAGACCTTCAAGCGCGGCGGCATCGATTTCCGCCTGGAAGAAGATCCAGGACGCTGGGCTGACGCTTATTCTATCCCCGCTGTTCGCGACGGGCGCATGATCAAGACGGAGTTCGATATCGCTTTACCCGCAGGCATGACAGCTTTGGTCTTTAACACACGACGCAGCATCTTTTCCGACCGGCGCGTTCGTCACGCCCTGATGATGCTGCTCGATTTCGAGTGGATCAACCGCACGCTCTACAACGGGCTTTTCAAGCGCACGCAAAGTTTCTTTGAGCGCTCCTATTTATCGTCGGCCGGTAAGCCGGCGGACGCGACGGAGCGTAGTCTTCTGGCATCTCTTCCCGGCAGCGTGCGGCCGGAGTTCTTAGCCGGCGCTTATCAGTTCCCGACGAGCGACGGTTCTGGACAAAACCGCACCAACCAGAGGGCCGCGCTGCAAATCCTCCGCGATGCCGGCTACGATTTCAAGGACGGTCGCCTGATCAACGCCGCGTCCGGCGTGCAGCTTGGTTTTGAGATCCTTGCCAACAACAATGCGCAAGAAGCACTTTTGCTGTCCTACGCCCGCAGCCTCGAAGCGCTCGGCATTGCAGTCAGGGTCCGCGTCGTCGATGGCGCGCAGTATCAAGAGCGACTTTCAAGCTACGACTACGACATGATCCAAACGACTTGGGCGTCGTCGCTGTCGCCGGGCAACGAGCAATTGTTCCGCTGGTCGGCCAGCACTGCCAACGCCAAGGGGTCGTATAATTTTGCCGGCGTTTCAAATCCCGCCGCCGACGCGATGATCGACGCCATGCTAAAAGCGCCGACGGAGGCCGCCTTCGTATCGGCCGTGCGCGCGCTCGATCGCGTGCTTCTGTCTGAAGACTATGTCATTCCGCTGTTCTATGGGCCGCGCCAGTGGGTCGCCCATTGGGCCCGTCTCAAACATCCCGAGAAGACGCCAATTTTTGGCTACGCCATCGAAACGTGGTGGATCGAGGAGCGGAAATGACGCTTGCGCCGCTCTCGGAACCGATTGACGTCGAAGCCATCGTCACCAGCAATGCTGCGTTCAATCTGGCGCATTACTGCTTGCGCCGCGCAGCGCAAGCGACGCCCAATAAATCCGCGCTCGAAGTTGTCGCCGATCTCAGCGATGCGACGCCATCTGAGACTTGGACTTACCAGTCAATCGAAGACGCCGTGCTGCGCGTCGCCGGCGGGTTGTTGGCGCGCGGGCTCAAACGAGGCCACCGCATCGTCATCCGCCTCGATAATACCAGCACCTATCCGATCCTGTTTCTTGGCTGCATCGCAGCCGGCCTCGTTGCTATTCCCGCATCCTCGCAATTGACAGCGGCTGAAGCGGAATTTCTGCTGGCCGACAGCGGCGCGTCGGCCGTCGCCGTGGCATCGCACCTGCCACGCGGCGAACTTTCGCCCGGCCTCACGCTGCTGCATGAAGACGACATTCGCACGATGATGCGCGCAGCGCCTCGCGCCGGCTATGCCGTAACCCGCGCCAACGACCCGGCTTATCTCATCTATACGTCCGGCACGACTGCGCATCCCAAAGGCGTCGTCCATGCGCACCGCGTCGCGCTCGGCCGGCGGCCAATGTATCAGGGCTGGTACGCTATCACGCCCGATGATCGCATGCTGCACGCCGGCGCCTTCAATTGGACCTACACGCTCGGCACGGGACTGATCGATCCTTGGGCCAACGGTGCCACCAGTCTGATCTACACGGGCGAAAAATCACCCGAGGTCTGGCCGGCGCTCATCCGGCATTGCAACGCCACGCTGTTCGCTGCCGTCCCGAGTCTCGTGCGGCAAATTCTGAAATATGCGCCAAGCGGCCCGCTCGATGTGCACCGGCTTCGGCACGGCTTGATCGCTGGAGAACGCCCGCCCGACGATCTGTTCGACGCGTGGCGTCAGCGCACCGGCACCGAGTTGCACGAGGCGCTGGGCATGAGCGAACTGTCGACGTACATCTCGACCAGCCCAAGCGTGCCGCGCAAACCCGGCACAATCGGTAAACCGCAAGCCGGACGCCGCATCGCCATTCTGCCGACGGACGGTGTCGATGATGAACTGTCGGCCGGACACGACGGCCTGATCGCCGTCCATCGCAGCGATCCCGGCCTGATGCTCGGCTATTGGAATCGCCCTGACGAAGAGCTGGAGGTTTATCGCGGCGACTGGTTCGTCGGTGGCGATCTCGG
>JAIEPV010000176.1 GCA_019748215.1 Hyphomicrobium sp. | reverse complement strand
CGGGCCCGCTGAATGCTCCACGCTGGCGTGGCTGAGTGCCCGGATAGATCACCCGCCTGGAACACCGTCAAGGCGGGCCATCAGCGCGTCGCCGGAATTGCCGCGTGCACACGAAGCCAGTTTTCTGCGGCTTGCCGTTTTACGGATTGAGGCGCCAGACCTCGAAGTTGAGGGCGGCGGCGAATGTCACCCACACGAGGTAGGGCATGAACAGGTAGGCCGCCCGATGGTCGAGCCCCCATGCCGCCACGATGAAGGCTGCTGTGGCGAGCCAAAGACCGGTGACATCGACAAGCGCCAGCGAGATATCGTGACGGCCGAACATGATGTACGACCACAAGGCGTTCAGCACCAAGCCAACGCCCCAGATGGCGATGGCCGCGCTAAAGCCGCCACCGGCTTTCCAGACAAGCCAGCCGGCGATGGCGATCATGACGTAGAGCACCGTCCAGGCGACCGGGAACAGCCAGTTGGGCGGTGTCCATGACGGTTTATTCAGCGCTTCGTACCATGGCCCGGTTTGAAACACGGCACCCGATCCGGCAGCAATGAAAACCAGAGCGACGAAAGCTGCCAGCGACCACATTTTTGACATCCGCTCATCTGTCCCAACATTCAATTCCGCAAGACGTTACACGCTGCTCTGCATAACGGCGATATAGAACCCGTCCGTGCCGTGCAGAGCCGGCGTTAAAAGCAACGTATCGCTGCGCCCGTCTGCGGACGTTGGTGGCTCACCCGGCAGAACCGCCTGACGCCACGCGTCGGCATAGGGCACAACGTGGAATTGCGGGTGACGTTCCAGAAAGGCATCGATCTGATCGGTGTTTTCGTCGGCGAGGACGGAGCACGTCACATAGATGAGCCGGCCACCCGGACGCACCGATTTGACCGCTTGGTCTAAGACCGCCTGCTGCTCTTTTTGCCGCTCGGCTAAATTCGCCGGCTTCAGCCGCCACTTCGCATCGGGTTTGCGGCGCCACGTTCCCGATCCGGTGCATGGCGCGTCGGCCAGCACGATATCGAAGCGCGGGCCCATCTCGTCCAGAGCCGTAAGATCTCCGGCGCGGAGGACTTGGACATTGCGCACGCCCGCCCGGCGGATGCGTTCGAAAATCGGCTTGAGGCGCGTGCGGTCGTCGTCGAATGCGTAAATTTGCCCGGTATTCTGCATGTTAGCGGCCATGGCCAGCGTCTTGCCGCCGCCGCCCGCGCACAGATCGAGCACTTGCGAACGCGGCCCAGCGCCCGTCATCGCCGCAGCAATTTGACTGCCTTCGTCTTGAATTTCGCACCAACCGGCTTGATAGGCAGCTTCGGCCTGAAGGTTGGGAATCCGTGTGTCGCCGACCGGCGCTGGAATGCGAATGCCGAGCGGCGCCATGTGCAATTCGATCGCGCCATAGCCGTTGAGGGACTTCATCACCTTGTCGCGGGTCGCGCGCAGCGTATTCACGCGCAGATCGGCGGACGCGCGTTGCGCCAAGGCTTGGCCTTCGATCTCCAAGCGGTCGCCAAACACCCGCTTCAAGGATGGATGCAGCCATTGCGGATAATTGCCGGTCACCCATGACGGCGCGTCGGCCGTGGTGGCGGTTTCAAGACGCGCCCGTTCGTGATCGCTCAACGGCTCGGGGGTGTGATCGCCGCCAGTGCACATCGCGGCAATGTCGGACGCGCTGACGCCTTGCTCGCGCATGCCGCCGATGACGATCGCGCGGGAACTCTCGGATTGCAGGATGTGCGCGGCGGCCGCCTTATGGCGAAGCCCGTCATAGACCATGTGACCGATGGCGTTGCGATCACCCGAGCCGGCGAAGCGATGGGTTTTGCCCCAATCGGCCAGCGCCGTCGCGACCGGCCGGTGGTGCACGAACATATCGTCCAGAATTTCGATCGCGGCGGCTATGCGGGCTCCGGGTCGCATCTCAGAAGCCGACGCCAAAGATGGTTTTGACGGCGAACAAAATCCACATCGTAAGCAGGACGGCAGCACCAGCGGCGAAAGCGGGAAAGCGCTTGTTCAGATCGTTGCTGGTGGTGTGGATGTAGGCGTGCAGATAGCGGAAGAGGACGAACACCCAGGCCAGTGCCACGAAGAAAATGTCGTTGGCCCTGGTGATCAGAATGAACGCGACAAGCACATAGAACAGCACCGGCAGTTGGAGCTGATTGTGATACGCGTTGGCGATCTGGGTCGCACGTGCCGTCCAGTTCGGCTGGCCGAGCGCGATGTCTTGGATTTTCACTTCGCCGCGCTTCAGGCTGCCGACGCGGGCACGACCCATCATGGCGTGCAAGACCACCGCCAGTGCGATCAGCGCAAAAACCGGATAGAGGAGCGTCGCGTCGGTCATATGTCGGGGTGTCCTGTAAAACGAAAACGGTCAGGCGGGGATATCAACTCCCACCGCCGGGGTAGTTTGGGCTTTCGCGCGTGATCAGCACGCCATGGGCATGGCTTTCGCGAATGCCGGCCGGCGAGATGCGCACGAACTTGGCGCGCTTCTGGAATTCGGGAATGGTCCTGGCGCCGAGATAGCCCATGCCGGCGCGCAATCCGCCGACCAGCTGATGGACGACGGCCTCCATCGGTCCCTTATAGGGCACCTGACCCTCGATGCCTTCAGGAACAAGTTTCAATGTATCGCGCACTTCCGCTTGGAAATAGCGGTCGGCCGAACCGCGCGCCATGGCACCGACCGAGCCCATACCGCGATACGACTTGTAGGTGCGGCCCTGGTAGAGGTAGGTCTCACCCGGAGCTTCATCGGTGCCGGCAAGAAGTGACCCGACCATCACGCACGACGCGCCAGCGGCCATGGCTTTCGAAATGTCACCTGAGAAACGAATGCCGCCATCGGCGATGATCGGCACACCGAAGCGAGCTGCTTCGCGTGCACAATCCATGACGGCGGTAAGTTGCGGCACGCCGACACCGGCAACGATGCGCGTGGTGCAGATCGAGCCCGGACCAATGCCGACTTTCACCGCGTCCGCGCCGGCTTCGATCAGCGCCTTGGTGGCATCCGCTGTGGCGACGTTGCCGGCGATCACCTGGACGCTGTTCGATTGTTTTTTGATGCGCGCGACGGCTTCGATGACTTTCGCTGAATGGCCGTGCGCCGTATCAACGACGATGACGTCGCATCCGGCCTCGATCAGTCGCGATGTCCGCTCGTGGCCGTCGTCGCCAACTGTGGTCGCGGCGGCGACGCGCAAGCGCCCCTGCGAGTCCTTCGATGCATTCGGGTGACGCGCCGCCTTCTCGATGTCGTTCACGGTGATCAGGCCGATGCAGTGATAGGCGTCGTCGACGACGATCAGCTTTTCGATGCGGTTTTGGTGCAGCAGCCGTTTGGCCTCTTCTTGCGACACCGAGCGTTTGACCGTGATCAGCTTGTCTTTGGTCATCAGCTCCGACACGGGCTGATCGAGGTGCGTCGCAAAGCGCACATCGCGGTTGGTCAGGATGCCGACCAGCCGACCCTTACCGGCACGGCCATCATTTGAATGTTCGTCGCCATCGACCACGGGCAC
>JAIEPV010000117.1 GCA_019748215.1 Hyphomicrobium sp. | reverse complement strand
AATGATCAGGATCGAGTTGATATCTGTACGTTTCGGCATGCGTCTCCGCCCGCTTTTGCGGCCTGGGAATCGATCCTCAGAGGGGATCGCGCGTCAGTAGGGCAAGCGGAGAGGAGGGACAAGCCCGCACCAGCGGCGGCGCGGGCTCGTTTCAGTGTCAGGTCGTCGCGGCCGCCTGAGCGGGCGCCGCCTTGTGAGGCTGTAAGAGCGCGACGATCACGACGCCGATCGCCAGCGCAGCGTAGCCGCCGATACCGACAATACCGTTCCATGGAAACACGGGGTTCGAGATCACCGCGAGCGTCAAACCGCCCACCGCGTTGAACGTGCCGTGGAAGAGACCGGCGCTCCACACCGAATTCGTGCGGTCGCGGATGAGCGTCATGATCGGCGACAACAGCATGCAGAAGATCACGAACAGGCCCACGCCCAGGATTCGGTCGTCCGGATCGGGATAGTTGTGGCCGAAGAGGTAGATCATTGGCGCGTGCCAGAAGCCCCAAACCGCGCCTGTGCCAAGCGAAGCGCGCCAGAAGCCGGCTGGTCGCCACAGATGGTGCAAGTATCCGCGCCAGCCGAGTTCTTCGGTGAAGGTGAGAATGAGCCAGTTGATCAGGCTGCCGATAACAATCCCGACGCCGATAATGAACGGCGCGCTGGTGACGAACGCCGGCACTTGCGACAGGTCTTGACCTTGCGCCGCCGCGGCGGCTGCCGCGGCTTGGCCGATGTCGACGTAAGTGCGGTCGGAGAGCGCAAACGTCAGCGCCACCGAACCCGCGCCAATCGCGATCGGCGCGAGCCATGCGATCGGCCACCACCACGACCATCGCCCGCCAAGCCCAAGCGCCTTGACGCGCTGGCCTTTCTCAAAAGCGATCATGCAAATCAGGGCGGCGACCGTCGGTCCGATCATTGAGACGGCGAGAACGGCTACAGCGATTTGTGGGTCGCCTTGGTGCAGGCCCTGGCTCCAGCCGGCGATGACGATCCCCCAAGTTACTGCATAGGCGATCGCCAGATAGATGATCGATTTCGTCGCCGTTGACATCACTCACCCCCGTTCTTGTCTTCCGTTTTTGTTTCGACCTTGACGCCGCGTGCGCGCAGCGCTTCGCGCAGCAGGAACTCGATTTCCGCGTTGACGCTGCGCAGTTCGGCGTTCGCCAGGCGGGCGATCGCATCGTGCAGCGCCGGATCGAGCCTGAGCGCGAAGGCTTTGCGTTCCGTCGGCATGGCCGCGCTACTGGTAGAGAGAACCGGTGTTGACCACGGGCTGAGCGTCGCGATCGCCGCACAGCACGACCAGGAGGTTCGACACCATTGTGGCGCGGCGCTCGTCGTCGAGCTTGACGATGTCGCGTTCGCTGAGTTGCTCGAGCGCGTGCTGCACCATTTCGACGGCGCCTTGCACGATGTAGCGGCGCGCGGCGAGTACCGCCTCGGCCTGCTGACGGCGCAGCATGGCGCTGGCGATTTCTGGCGCGTATGCGAGGTGGCTGAGTTTGGTTTCGTCAACCACGACACCCGCAACCGCGACACGTTCTTGCAACTTCTCGCGCAGCAACGTCGAGACTTGGTCGGCGTCGCCGCGCAAAGTCGGCTCATCGTGTTCGGCGTGATCGTAAGAGAAGTGCGAGGCGATCTCGCGCACGGCGGTCTCGATCTGGATGTCGACGAAGGTCTGATACTCATCGACGTCGAAGAGGGCTGCGGCCGTATCGGTGACGCGCCAGACGACAACGGCGGCGATCTCAATCGGGTTGCCGCGCTTATCGTTAACTTTCAGCTTCTCGCCGGTGACGTTGCGAACGCGCAGGCTGATCTTCTTCTTGGAGTACCAGGGCAGCACCCAGCGCAAGCCAGGCGTACGGTCGGTGCCCTTATAGTTTCCGAACAGCGTGATGGCGGCGGCCTCGTTGGGCTGCAGCGAATAAAAGCCGATCAGCTGACCGGTGAACACGAGCGACCAGACGAGGACGCCGATGCCATGGAGCCCGCTCTCCTCGCGGATGAGTTCGATGATGCTCCAGATCATCAGGCCGAGCACGGCAAGTGTGAGCAACAACATCAGCCCTCCGCCGGAGGTGCTCGCTTTGCGTTCTTTGGTCAGATTTAGCGCGGCTGCGGTCATGACATACCCTCTCATGCCATCAAAGTGATATCACAATAATAGCATTTAGCAGCAGCGTGCAAGCCAAATCGACGTGTTTACCAGGTTTCCAAATCTGAAATTAAGCGCCTTCCGGTACGCATGATTGTCCCTAAGGGTCCGATTTTGAGGCGGAAAATGGTTTCCCGGTCGTTCAGCGTTGGCTCGTCGCTGGCAGCCTTCGGGCGCGCCAAAGGCGGTAACGTCGCGATGATGTGGGCGCTCATGGGCGCGGTCCTGGTCGGCCTCATTGGTGTCACCGTCGATTTCACGCGCGCTCAGGCGCTGCGCAACCAAATCCAGAACGCCGCCGACGGCGCGGTGCTCGTCGCCGAGCGTAGCTACGGCCTCACGATCGAAGAGCGCACCGATGCAGCGCGCGCGTTCTTCGATGCCGAGATGGCAGGCATCGACACCACCGGCGTGACCTTCACCGTCGTTGACCTTGGCGACGTCGGCCATCGCGTCGACGTGACCATGCCGGTCCATATGACGTTAGCCTCAATCGTCAGCAACGAAGATTGGACCGTGCGCGTATCGGCTGAGGCCGAGCAAGGCGGCGTCGACGTCGAAGTCGCCGTCGTGCTCGACACCACCGGTTCGATGTCCGGCAGCAAGATCACAGACCTTCGCGCCGCCGCGACCGATCTCGTCGATACCATCGTGAGCGACGAGCAGGAACCATATTACTCTCGTGTCGCCCTGGTGCCGTTTGCAGCGGGCGTGAACGTTGGCCCTTATGCGTCGCAAGTTCGCGGCTCGCTCATCGGCTCGCGCTCGATCAGCAATGCCGTCTGGGCCAGCAGCCCGCAACGCAACATCACCCTGGCCACGCGTACAAGTCCGGTTGTCATAACCTCCGTCGGTCACGGATTTTCGAATGGCGACCGTGTGCGCATCCGTAGCGTCGGCGGCATGACGCAATTGAACAACAACACCTACACTGTCGCACTCGCGACGCCGACAACATTCGCGCTGCAGGGCGTTAACGGCACAGGCTTCAGCAACTACACCTCCGGCGGCAACGTCACACGATGCGTGCGCACGAATTGCGAAGTTGTGGTCACCGCCAATGGCCACGGCGTCGCCACTAACCAGTACGTCTACATCACCGGCGTCAATGGCATGACGCAAATCAACAACGCTGCTAATGCCGCTTGGCAAGTCACGGTGATCGACTCCAACAATTACGCACTGAATGCCTCCAATGGGCCAACCTATGGCGCCTACACCTCCGGCGGTTCGTCGTTCTGCGCGCAATATGGCTGCACGTGGCAGCGCTTCCTCAATCCGTCGAACGCGCAACGCCGTTATCAAGGCAGCCCGACCTGCGTCACGGAACGCTATGGCGCGGAGCGCTTCACTGATGCCGCGCCG
>JAIEPV010000161.1 GCA_019748215.1 Hyphomicrobium sp. | reverse complement strand
TGTCCGGTCAATCCGCTGGCCGAATTTGACAGGCGGCGCTGCGCCGTCGCGCCCATCGGCACGCTTGCTCGTGATGCCATCCGCTTACGATCCGTACAGAAGCGCGCGGGCGGGCGCGTAGGCATCGATGGCGAACGCCAGCAGCGCGGCGGCGATACTGGCGGTGACGACGCCGTCCAGGCGGTCCATTGCGCCGCCGTGCCCGGGGATCAAATCGCTGGTGTCTTTCAGGTCGAATTCGCGTTTCAGGGCCGATTCCGCCAGATCGCCGCCCTGCGCGACGAGTCCCAGCAGGAGGCCGAGGATCGCCAGCCAGATCGCAGAACCGCTATGGGTGAGGAACGAGAAGAGCGCGCCGGTCAGCGCCGCCGCACTAACGCCGCCGATGAGACCGGCCCAGGTTTTATTCGGCGAGATGGCTGGCCAAAGTTTGGGCCCGCCGATGCTGCGTCCGGCGGCAAACGCGGCCGTATCCGTCACGACCACGGTGAGCAGCACGAAGACCGCCGCCAGGAACCCCAACGGCTCATCGCCACGCAGCCAGCACAGCGCCACCACCGGCAAGGCCGTGTAAAGCACACCGGCAAACGACAACGGCGCCTTGCCGCTACCAATGACCAGCGACCCGACTGTGATCGCCCCGATGGCAGCCGCAGCGACGCCAAGCCCAGCCAAGCCCATGACCGTCAGCACGGCAGCGGCCAGCACGGCCACCACATGCACCACCGTCGCCGTGTCGATGCCGTCGCCGCGCACCATGCGTCCCCATTCCCAGCTCATCAATGCCGCCAGCACGAACGCGAGGGCGGCGAAAGCCAGCGGATGAACGTAAACCATCAGCAGCGCGATCGCCGCGACAATGAACCCGGAAACCGTGCGCTTTTGTAATTCATTCGACGCGCCGAATGCCGTCACGAACCCGAACAACCCGCTAGCTGGCAGTGGCGGCGGAACGTTCAACGGCCGATTGTTTTCGTCCGGCATGATGGGCCTCACGCCGTTGACTGTTTCGAGAGGCCGCCAAAGCGACGCTCCCGTGCACGGTATTCCGCGATGGCATTTTCAAAGGCGGTTTTGTCGAAATCCGGCCAATAACAATCGAGAAACACGAATTCCGTGTACGCGGTCTGCCACAGCAAAAAGTTCGATAAGCGCATTTCACCCGAGGTGCGGATCAGCATGTCGGGATCGGGGATGCCGGACGTATCGAGCGCCGCCGCCAGATGATCAGTCGTGATCGCCTCGGGCCGCAACGCACCCGCCGCAACCTCCTCGGCCAAGCGGCGCGCCGCCTTGGTGATCTCGCCGCGCGATCCGTAGTTGAACGCGATGACCAGCGTCAGCACCGAATTGCCACGCGTCAAAACCACCGCTTCTTCGATCAGTGCCGTCAATTCGTTGTCGACCTGCTGGCGTTCGCCGATGGTGCGAATGCAGACGCCGTTATTGTGCAAATCGGCCAGATCGCGGCGGATGAAGCGCTTCATCAGCCCCATGAGGTCATCGACCTCTTCGCTCGGGCGCTTCCAGTTTTCAGATGAGAAACTGAAGATGGTCAAATAGGTGATGTTTAATTCGATCGCTGAGCGAACCGCGCGGCGAACGGCTTCGACACCTTGGCGATGGCCAAGCGTGCGCGGCAGTCCGCGCTCTTTGGCCCAGCGCCCGTTGCCGTCCATGATGATCGCGACGTGGCGCGGCGCTGTTACGGGCGCAGCGACACCGGTCTCAGCTCTGTTGCTCATCAGCGTCACCGAGGCGGCCTTCCATCGCGATAAGGGGGGCGGAAAGGTGGGACGATCAACCGGGGGCAGGCAACTTGCGACATGGGGCCTTATTTTGCGCCAACGAGCCGACTGACGCGCAGCCAACCAGCGTTGCTATCACACTTTCTGAATTTCGATCTCTTTCGTTGCCAGTGTCATGTCGACGTCTTTGATCAGCCGGTCGGTCAGTTCCTGCACCTTTTCAGTCTGGCCACGATGATCGTCCTGGCTCATCTTTCCGTCTTTTTCGAGTTTCTTCAGCACATCCATCGCTTCGCGCCGCACGTTGCGGATCGCCACCTTCGATTGCTCGGCATACTTGTGCGCGAGCTTGACCAGTTCCTGGCGGCGGTCGGAGGTCAGCGACGGGATCGGCAAGCGCAAGACTTGCCCGTCGATGATCGGGTTCAAGCCGAGATTGGCTTCGCGGATGCCTTTGTCGACCGACATGACGTTGCTGCGGTCCCAAACCTGAACCGAGATCATGCGTGCTTCAGGGACCGACACCGTCGCCACCTGATTGAGCGGCATGCGCGAGCCGTAAACCATCACCTGCACCGGATCGAGTAGGTTGGCGCTGGCGCGGCCCGTTCGCAGCCCCGAAAATTCTCGCTTCAGCGCATCGATCGAGGCCCGCATTCGGGTTTCGATGTCCTTGATGTCGTGGGTCGCAGCCATGACGTCTCCTTCACTTGTCTTATCGTTGCTGCTGCCGCCTTGGGAGCTGCTGAGTTTCATCGCCGCCGTTGTCGACACGCGCCAATCGATGCCAACGAACAGCCGCGAGCGCCGTGGTTGAGGCTTAGCCGCCAATCACCGTTTGCCGCGCCTCGCCGCGCAGAACTTTGAGAAAGCTGCCCGGCTCCTCGATGGAAAACACAATTACCGGAAGTCCGTTGTCGCGGGCAAGAGCGATCGCGGCGCCATCCATGACCTTGAGATCCTTGGCCAAAACCTCCGAATAGGTCAGCCGGTCATAGCGCACGGCTGTGGCATCCTTCTTGGGATCGGCCGAATACACCCCATCGACCATCGTCGCTTTGGCGACCGCATCGCAGTTCATCTCGATGGCGCGCAGCGTTGCCGCCGTATCGGTCGTAAAAAACGGATTGCCGGTCCCGGCGGCGAACACCACCACATCGCCCTTATCCATGTAGCTGATCGCCTTCGGCCGCACATAGGCTTCACATACCGTCGGCATCGGGATGGCCGAGAGAACGCGCGACGGGACACCGATACGCTGCAGCGCGTTTTGAAACGCCAGGGCGTTCATGACCGTCGCCAGCATCCCCATGTAATCAGCCGTGGCGCGATCCATGCCCTTGGCCGCGCCCGTCAGCCCGCGAAAAATGTTGCCGCCACCAACGACGACGGCGATCTGCGCGCCGGCGGCCGAGGCTTCGGCGATATCTTTCGCCAGCCGGTCAACCACGCTCATGTCGAGGCCATACGCCTGCTGGCCCATGAGCGCTTCGCCCGACAGCTTCAGCATCAACCGATTGTAGCGCAGACCCGTGCGAGGTGACGTCATGGCTGTTTACTTTCTTTCACCACTCGCTCGCTTTCCAACAGGCATCGTGGGCATTCGCGCCGCAAAAAAGCTGGCCGGCAGGCAACCACCGACCAGCCGATACCTATCGCACGCTGCTGATTCCGCCTAGCGGCTGCCGCTGACGACCTTGGCAACTTCGGCAGCGAAATC
>JAIEPV010000189.1 GCA_019748215.1 Hyphomicrobium sp. | reverse complement strand
GAGATGAGCGGCAGCGGCGGCGCGTCGATCACGCTGGTCAACGCTTTCAGCTTTTTGCGATCAAGCGGTTTTTGCTCGCCCTGCGGGCCGTCCCAGACAATGCCGATGCGGCTTTGCGGGCCAAATGGCACCAGAACGAATTGACCAGGCGCAATGCCAGGTCCCTCGGGCACGAGGTAATCATAGGTCTGGCCGAGCGCGACCGGCATCAACACGGGCACCGTTGCGCCACCCGCCGAGGCAGGGCTTTCGGCGCCGTTTCCCAAGATGTCGAGCAGACTTTCCAAAGCAGTGGCCGCCAGATTAGAAGCTATGTCATCGAATCGTCATTGCAGCGTAGGCGCGCAACCAGGGCGTGCTAAAGGCAGGCGATTGCGGCCCGGCGTTCGAGAACCGAAGTTGGGACTTAAAGGACGCTTTCAGGAGACCTCAATGAAATTCTTCGTCGATACCGCGGACGTGGCCGAGATCAAGGAATTGGCGGCGACGGGCCTGCTCGACGGGGTGACGACGAACCCGACGCTGATTGCCAAAGCGGGTCGCGATTTCAAAGAAATCATCGCCGAGATCTGCGCGATTGTGCCGGGGCCTGTATCGGCGGAAGTGGCCGCGACCGATTACGACGGCATGATGATGGAGGGCCGCGTGCTCGCCAAGATCGCCAACAACGTGACGATCAAAGTGCCGCTGACGATGGACGGATTGAAGGCCTGTAAGGCGTTCACCAGCGACGGCACGATGGTGAACGTGACGCTGTGCTTTTCCGCCAATCAAGCGCTGCTGGCAGCGAAGGCCGGCGCGACGTTCGTGTCGCCGTTCATCGGCCGGCTCGATGACATCGGCTTGAACGGCATGGATGTGATCCGCGAGATCAGAACCATCTACGACAACTATCCCGATCTCACGACCGACATTCTGGCAGCATCGATCCGCACCGTGGGGCACGTCAGGGAAGCAGCACTGATCGGCGCCGACGTGGCGACCATCCCGCCGGCGATCCTGAAGGCGCTGGTGAAGCATCCACTGACCGATGCCGGGCTCGCGACATTCGTCGCCGATTGGAAGAAAACCGGCCAGAAAATCGTCTGACGGCGGCGCGTCCCGGCGTTAACCGAAGTTTATTTTCGCGAAGTTATCCCCGCCTGCGCCGGCCATGGCAAACTGTGAAAACTGCGAGCGATGGGGCGCGCAGCTTGACGAGAAACGGCCTGACGCAGTGACGCTTGCATCGATTTCGACCCAGTTGATTGCCCGCTTCGTCGAGATTGTCGGCGCGGTAAACGCCTTGCTGCGGCCGGAAGATCAAGCGGGATATTTGCGCGAGTGGCGCGATCTCTATGTTGGAAAAACCGCTGTCGTTTTGCGTCCTGGATCAACGGACGAAGTGGCGAAGATTTTAGCACTAGCCAATGCCGAGCGAATCGGCGTTGTGCCGCAAGCCGGAAACACAGGGCTCGTCGGTGGCCAGATCCCGTCGGCCGACGGCAGCCAAATCGTAGTGTCGGTCGAGCGATTGAACCGCGTGCGCGACATCGATGCGGCGGGCGGCACGATGATCGTCGAAGCCGGGGTGACGCTAGCCGACGTTCAAGCGGCAGCAGATAACGCCGGCCGATTGTTTCCGTTGAGTTTGGCGTCTGAAGGCAGCGCACGCATCGGCGGCGTTATCGCGACGAATGCCGGCGGCACGGCTGTGCTGGCCTACGGCAACGCCCGGCATTTGACCCTCGGTTTGGAAGCGGTGCTCGCTGATGGCCGCGTTTGGCATGGCCTGCGCCGTCTGAAAAAAGACAACACCGGATATGATTTGCGCGACTTGCTGATTGGCTCAGAAGGGACGCTCGGCATTATCACGGCGGTGGCTTTGAAACTCGTTCCCAAACCGGCGCAACAGGCGACGGCGATCGTCGCACTAGACACGCCTGAGAAGGTTTTGAATTTTTTCCGGCATGCGGAAGCATTGGCGGGCGGTGCGCTGACGACATTTGAATTCTGGGGAACCGGCATTCATGACTTTGCTTTGCGCTTCATGCCGGGCGCCCGTGATCCATTCACCGGCAGCCATCCTTGGTATGCCCTGATCGAACTCTCCAGCGGCTACGCCGACGGCCGCGTCGACGCTGACCTGCACGCGATGCTGCTCAGTGCCAGCGAGGCCGGGATGATCCGCGATGCGGCGGTTGCGCAATCGCTGCAACAACGGCGAGACTTTTGGGCTCTGCGGGAAGGATTTTCAGAAGCGCAGAAGGGTGCGGGCGGCAGTATCAAACACGATATTTCAGTTCCGGTCGGGCGTATTCCTGAGTTCATGTCGCGCGCTGCAGAGTTGGTTGAACACGTCTGTCCTGGCGCGCGACCAGTTCCGTTCGGGCATTTCGGCGACGGCAATGTTCACTACAACGTCAGCCAACCGGCCGGCATGGCCAAGGCAGATTACCTGGCGCAGTGGGACACGATGACATCAGCCGTGCACGGCCTGGTCGCGGCGATGGACGGATCGATCTCGGCTGAGCACGGCATTGGCCAAATGAAGCGCGAAGCTTTGTTGCACACCAAATCCGCCGTCGAACTCGACATGATGCGGGCGATCAAGACCGCGCTCGATCCGAACGGCATTTTGAACCCCGGCAAACTGCTGTAAGCGTATCGTTAACGCTTCGTTAACGCGGCGCATTTGATCGTGCGCGTGAGGGCTGAGACCATCGGCTGATCGAGGACACGACGGCTGTGAGCGAAACCATCGATGACATCCTGGCGGGCGACGCGGAGCTTGCTCTCGGCTCTGACCTTCGCGATGCGATCGACGGATGGCTGGCGCATCTGGCGGCAGAGCGCGGCCAAAGTGACGCGACATTGACGGCGTACACGCGCGACCTCCGGCAGTTTCTCGGATTTCTGAAACGCCACAACGGCCATCCGCCGTGCCTGGGTGATCTTGGCCGATTGGATGCGAAAACGCTGCGGGCGTTTTTGGCGAGCCGGCGCAAATCGGGGGTAGTGTCGCGGTCACTGGCGCGATCGCTGTCGGCGCTGCGCATGTTCTTTCGCTGGATGGAACGCGAAGAGACGCTGAAAAATCGCGCGGTAAATCAAATTACGTCGCCGAAAATTCCCCATTCGGTGCCAAAGCCACTGACGGTCGAGAACGCGGCCGCGGTGACAGCTCGCGGTGCAAGCGGCGGTGACGACTGGATCGCAGCCCGCGATCGCGCCGTGATGCTGCTGCTGTATGGATGCGGATTGCGGATCAGCGAAGCGCTCTCGCTGACGCTGAAATCGGCGCCGCTCGATGGCCGCGATGTGATGCATATCTCGGGCAAAGGCGGCAAAGAGCGCATGGTGCCGGCGCTGGCCATCGTCTCTGCAGCAATCGCCAACTACGTGCGGTTGTGCCCGTATCCGCTGAGCGGCGACGGCCCACTATTTCTTGGCGCCCGGGGCGGGCCGCTTTCGCCGCGC
>JAIEPV010000020.1 GCA_019748215.1 Hyphomicrobium sp. | reverse complement strand
GTCGCGATTTCTACGTCGATGTTCTGGCGACCGTGCATGTGAGCGAAACAGCCCCCTGCCTCGCCGGCGATTATTTTGCCGATGGTGATTTCGCCTGCGTCTGTCTCAGCTGTGATTACGAGGGCAGGGTCTTTGAATTTACG
Organism: Hyphomicrobium sp.; assembly: GCA_019748215.1. GTDB lineage: Bacteria > Pseudomonadota > Alphaproteobacteria > Rhizobiales > Hyphomicrobiaceae > Hyphomicrobium_B. Next base: position 3,169 of record JAIEPV010000020.1, on the reverse strand, counting down.
AAGGCTGCCGAGGTGCGATCATGACCCGGCACCAAACTTTCCGTGTTCTCGTCACCAAGAGCGAGACCTATTGCATCGACCTTGCAGCCAGAGACGAAGTCCTTGCACTGACCCGAGCCGAGCGGCTTTGGGATGGCGGGAAGCGCAGCCGCTTCGAACGCATCGATCGTCAGGAATTGGCAACCTTCGCCATCGATGAGGAATCATCGATGCATCTTCGCGATATCGCCAATGACGACCGCGCCCGCTGGGCGAAGAAGGCCCTTGTTGCCTTTTCACAGGAGACTGGATCTGGCACGGGACGCGAAGGGTTTTCCGACCTGCTGTGCGATCTCGGGCACTATGCGCGCAGCGTCGGCCTCGATTTTGATGAGGAGTTCGAACGCGCCGCCAATACGTGCGCGTTGGAAGTGGCTGAGGAGGTGCTGTCATGAGTACTTCGCTCGACACCCTTTTGGAGACGATCGCCCGTGAGGTGCTCAACATCCCGACATTGGCCACGCGCGGCCGCGACGTGCTCGATTTCCATGACGTCGGCGTCGTTGCGCTGAAGCGCGCGCTGGCGCGCGCTTACGCCGCCGGCTGTGAGGCCTCTGCCAAACGGATCGTTAGCTCACTCACCATCACCACGGGAGACCAACCATGATCGTTCAACCAACCCCATTCATTCCAGTGTTCAAGCAACGCACCCGATGCGGCAGCTGGGCTGCCTTCGAGCGCCGCTTCGAACCGCTGCCGGCACCCGACCATGATCTCCTGTGGGAGATAGGGCAGGTGCCCAAGGATGCCGACTACCGTTTCTGGTGGACGGTATTGGATTGCGAAGGCCGCTTCTATCTTTCGCCGGGGTTCCGCTTCGTCAACCGCTTCGCGTTCGTGCGCTGCGCGCGGCCATGGAGCGAGCGGGACCGGCGTCAGCCTGACTACCGGTATGATTGACGACCCACTGACACGGAATACAGCGCCGTATCAGAACGCTACCGATTTGCGGCCGGTGTAGCAAGAGACAGTATCCTCACTCGATCGGCCACGGCGCCTTCTCGGCCTCGATGGCGAGCTTGACCCATTCCTCGCCGAGAAATGCCACTGCTTGCAGAATAGTGAAATCTCCCTCCGGAAACAGCTGAGGCCGATTGAGTATAAGTGCGACCGCAAGTCGTTCTTTGAGCGGCAACAGCTTGATCCGCTCGGACGCCTCGACGACGGACGCCGCCATGCGAACGAGGCGTTGACGCCGATCGCTCATGTCAGTCATCGCTCAAACCCTCCGTTGGGCCGACGATATACCATCGCATCGTTGCTTTGTCTCATGGGATTGCCAGTATAGCCGCCGCCCAACCGGCAAGGAATACAACGCCATATCAAGGCGCTACCGATTTTCGGCCGGATGTGGTATGGTTCCGGCCCAGGAGTGAACCATGACTTTGCATATCCCCAACGAGGTGGAGCAGCTTGCGCGGCTCGTCGCCATCAAGACCGGCAAAACGCCCGACGCCGTGGTGAAGGAAGCCGTGGAGGCGCGCGCCGAAGCACTCGGCGTCACGACTGCGCGCCGCCGCCCGTTCGACGAAGCGAAGGTTCGCGCCATCATCGAGCGCGTCTCCGCGCTGCCCATTCTGGACACGCGCAGCGATGAAGAAATTCTTGGCTACAATGAGCACGGTGTATGGGATTGATCGTCGTTGACTCGTCCGCCCTCGACGCCTTTCGCACCTACGGCAAGGGCATTCATCCGCGCGCCCGTCTCAATCTGGGCGATTGCACCGCCTACGCGCTCGCCAAAGGCACGAACGCGCCGCTGCTCTTTAAGGGCAATGACTTCGCGGCAACCGACATTATCGCCGCCCGGACCTGATCAGTCATATATCGCGCATACGCCTCGCACGCCGGCCGTCAAGCCCTTCGCAAGCGCGCACAAGGGTGCTGCGCTAGCGAAGCCGGAGGCCAGGGGGCATTGACCGCCGTCGCTGGCGAGGCGTCAAAGTTCCACCATGTCATTTATGCGAGGCGCGCTTCGCTAACTCGCACAAATAACATGATGGAGAACCCGATATGACCACCCCGCCAAACGCCCAATCCAAGACCCGCCCCACGCACAAGCTTTACCGCGTCATCAAGGGACGCACGGAACTGGATAAGACCCTGTGGACGGAAGTCGCCGCCTGTTGGCCGCACAAGGACGGCCACGGCTGGAATGTCAAATTCAAGGGCAACGAAGCCCCCGCGCCAGGCGGCGAATATGTCATGCGCCGCGACAGCCGCGCGACTTCGCAAGCATTGTAGGGGAGGTGGCGATGTCAAAACCCCAAACCCGCCGTTCGACCGAGTGGCACCGTGACGGTTCCGACTGGCACCTCACGCTTGATGGTCAGCCCCGCGCCCGCATCATCCGCGACGGCTTGCGCTGGCTCTGCTACACCGCCACCGACCACGGCGATGATGGCTTCATCGGCCCAGCCCACAGCCTAGCCAGTGCAAAAACCTACCTTGAACGCCGCACCGCGCACCATATGCGGCGCGGAGTTTCACGCGAAGAAGTGCCGCTCTAGCAAAGCCTGCCTCGAACCCGTTGCACCCAGTATCGGCCTAGCGTGGGAAACTGCACGCTATCAGCTTGCCCGCATCATGATGCGGGCAAGCTGAGCCAGCGATGCTCCCTAAAATCCGCCAATTACTGTAGGCCATCACTTTGATAGCCATTTGCTATCTCATTATATAAACTCGATACCTGCCTGATACCGAGAAGATGCGGCTTCGCTATATACCCGACACCCCGTCACATTTTTATTGATAGCATCCTGAACTCTTCCTGAGTGGCTCCTGATTGCCAGATGAAGCCTTGATGATGCCGCGCTTATCCGCCTGAAATCCGCGCCGTACCGAGCGCACCTGATAGCATCAGGATAGCACCAAAAATCATGCCGAACTTGCGACACCGATGCGCCGCCGATAGCTGCAAGTCCGACCTTGCCCCACATGCTGCACAGCCATTCCAAATTCACTCCCGTACCACTCAGTCAAAGCCATCCAATTCGCCCGTCAATCAAATCAATGACTTGCACTTTTGATGAATAACTACGCGATAGCACCTTGCTTTCTTCTGAATTAGTTTCATTGGCAGCATTTATACTCCGGCAGCGCGGAAGGGGTAGCAAGATGGGTTTTCGTT
>JAIEPV010000216.1 GCA_019748215.1 Hyphomicrobium sp. | reverse complement strand
ATCTTGGGCAGCCGGCGCGCCTTCGGTACGATACGCGGATCGCTGGTGTAGACGCCGTCGACATCGGTGTAGATATCACAGACATCGGCGTTGACGGCGATGGCGACCGCGACCGCACTGGTGTCCGAGCCGCCCCGGCCAAGCGTCGCAATTCGACCCGAGCCAGCTTCAATGCCTTGAAAGCCGGTGATAACGGCGATTTCGCCGCTGTCGATGCGGGCGCGAAGATCGTCGCCAGGAATATCGAGGATGCGCGCCGACCCGTGCGCAGCGCTGGTTTTGATTGGGACCTGCCACCCGGTCCACGAGCGAGCGTTGAGCCCCATCGACTGTAGCACGATGGCAAGCAGCCCGGCCGTCACCTGCTCGCCGGTCGCGACCACGGCATCGTACTCGCGCGCGTCGTGAAGTTCGGCGGCTTCCTTGCACCAGGCGACGAGCTGGTTGGTGGCGCCGGCCATGGCCGACACGACGACCGCGACTTTGTTGCCGCCATCGACTTCGCGTTTGACGTGACGCGCCACGTTGCGAATGCGCTCGACGTTGGCGACCGACGTGCCGCCGAATTTCATCACCACAACCGCCATCGCCGTGCCGCTTTCCTTGAGCCTATGCGTGTCGCCCAGCCATTCCGGTCATCACGGCCGAGCCAGGCGGATGAGCGGGGCGAGCGAGCACCGAACGCCAACGAACACTCGGTTGAATTTCACTGGAGATGCCCGCTTCTTAGCGGCAACGGGGCGACCTCGCAACTGGCCACCGACGAGCCGTGCCGGTCATTTACGGCCCACGCGGTCTTGCGCTTGACAATCCAAGGCGTGGCGGGGCGAGTACACCGCACTGAGAGGACCTGACCATGGTTGCATCGCCGCATTCGTCCGCGCCGCCAAATGCCGGTGGCGATCGCACACTCGACGCCGAAGAGGTGCGCCGATTCTCGGCCATCGCGGCCGAGTGGTGGGACCCGCTTGGAAAATTTCGCCCGTTACATCAGATCGGGCCACCACGGCTGTCGTTCATTCGCGAGGCGGCAATCGAACATTTCGGTCGAGATGCAGCATCGTTGCGGCCGCTGACTGGCCTGACCGCGCTCGACATCGGCTGCGGCGGCGGTCTTGTCTCCGAACCGCTCACGCGCATGGGCGCGACGGTCACAGGCATCGATCCGTCGACGCGCAACATCGCCATCGCCAGCGCGCACGCTGAAAAATCAGAATTGACGATCGACTACCGCGCCCAACGCGTCGAAGATCTCGTCGCGGCGAACGAGACCTTCGACATCGTCGCCTGCCTCGAAGTCGTCGAACATGTGCCGGATGTGAAAGCGTTCATGACGGCTTGCGCGGACGTCGTCAAACCTGGCGGCCTCGCGGTTTTTTCGACCTTGAACCGGACGTTCAAAGCTTGGGCGCTCGCCATTGTCGGCGCCGAGTACGTGCTCGGCTGGTTGCCGCGCGGCACGCATCAGTGGGATCGCTTCGTCACGCCCGACGAAATCACCGCCTATTGCATGGCAGCCGATCTCGAGGTCGGCCGCTTCGCTGGCATTTCGTACAGCCCGCTGTCCGACATCTGGTCGCTGTCGGCCGACACCGATGTCAACTACCTCATGATGGCAAAGAAGCCCGGACACCAATGAGCATCCGGGCTCCGAAGTCGACAACGACGTCAGGACTCGCGACCGAACGCGCTTACTTGGCGCTGCCGGCAATCCAGCCGTTCAAAAACGCAATTTCTTTTTCCTGCGTCTTGATGATGTCTTCCGCCATTTTCTTGAGTTCGGGATTGGTCCCAGACTTCAAGTAAGTGGTCGCCATGTCGATGGCACTTTGATGATGCGGAATCATCGATTTTGCAAAGTCGGCGTCGGTTCCGACCGACACGGACCCCGTCGACATCGACTGACCGGGCGTCATGTCCATCTTTGACATGTCCATTTTCGACATATCCATTTTGGAATGATCCATGTCACCCATCATGGCGGCGTCGCTGCTTTTTTGCGACATGTCCATCGACGCCATGCCGCCCATACAGCTCATCGGCTTTTTAGCGGCCGTTGACGACGACGGCTCCGCTGTCGCGCCCATGCACCCACTGGAGGCTTTGCCCGTTGCGGCGGCGGCGCCGCCACCTCCGCAACATCCGCACGCGAATGCCGGGGTTGCTACGCCGAGCAGCAGAACGGCAGCGATCCCTGCTGATTTCAGACCTGAAAAATGACTCATCTCGTTCGTCCTTTAAATTGTGCCGGGCTCTGCATCTGCGCTCGCCAATGGCTGTCGCGCCACCATGCATGCCGACGATTGAAAGCGTCTTGAAGGTGTCTCAGTTCCAACTCGCGTCAGCAGCGCGGCGGCTCGAATGGCTGTTCAGAGGGAGCCGACTTAATCGATGTTGTAGGATGCGTGGCATGGCTAGACACGACGAAAGCCTCCTCTTCGACGGCGATGACCGCCGCCAACAGTGCCGAGGCGCACCAAGGTGTGCACATACAGGATGGTTTGCCGCCAGAGATGCGCTCAGCCGGTCGTCCCGCCGGACGCTGCGCCTTCGAGCTGCTGGACTGATCATGGCTGACGACGATCATCGCAGCGGCGCCATGGCAGGGCATGGCCTCAGTCTGGCTTGCGGCGGCCATTGGCATAGACAACGACGCGGCCTGCGCCACATCAATGATTGTCGCAATAGGCGCCAGCGACAGCATAATCACTATCAAATACGCGACCGCCCGGGTCCAACGCACGCTCAGGCGCAGACCGGGCAGACGCCCCACCGAAGCCAATTTATGTAATTTGCCGCTGGCCATGCTTGATGTTTAGCCCACTCGCAAGCCGGACGCCAGTTACGCCATCTCTTGAGGTCAACAACGCGATGCCACCACCGCCCAAAAAACCCAAAAAAGCCAATTTACCGCAAAAAATCTGCGTCACCTGCGGCCGCCCGTTCACCTGGCGAAAAAAGTGGGAGCGGGTTTGGGACGAGGTCAAATACTGCTCAGATCGCTGCCGCCAATCACGCATTTAGACGGCCGCGCGTTAACACATACGGAATGAGGATCGTCGTCGCACTAGCGCCACGCTATTTGGTCTCACACATCGCAACAACACGTCTGTCGCAGGACTCATGCAAGCCAACGGCCTTGGCGTCGCCAGAGATCAAGCTCGGGCAGACGCTGCTGATGCCGCGAACATAACGCCGGCCAATCGGGTCGTGATCACTTCGGTGACAATGCGCCGAGAAACTTCGCGGCGCTGGCTCGAACGTCAGTGCGCGCCGTGTCGCTC
>JAIEPV010000225.1 GCA_019748215.1 Hyphomicrobium sp. | reverse complement strand
GGGGGAAGCGTCCGGCCCGCATCAGGTCCGGATAAGGGGTGTCGGGGGGACGGCAGAGCGATTACCCGGACCTGGAAAGATACACCAGCAATGATACGCGCCGGTGACTGAAAACGTTACTCGGGGTTCGACTGAACTCCTGCGATGGCTGCCGGTGTGGCCGGATCGGTCGGATCGAGAGATACCCACACCCGTGGATCAATGTAAGATTGCCTCATAACGTAGTGATAAGGCGTCTGGTTCCACAGGCGGACATTATCGATTTTGTTATCGAGAATAAAATCACCCTGCGTCGTCCGGGCGGTCAAAACCGCATGGCCTTCGTTCTTTTCATCGCGGACGACGGTAATCAGCAACCCGCTGGACGGCCAGCCGAGCTTCATCAGCCGCTTACGCTTTAGCAAGGCGAAATCTTCACAATCCCCGCGTGTCGCCGGCAGCGTCCACAATTCGTTGACGCCGTAGATTTCAAGGTCAGTCGCAGGCTCGATGTCTTGATTGGTCGACCGGTTGACCAGGTCGAGTTCGCTCAGCCGCTCAGGCGTCGCTGGAAACCGCGCATCGTTGAGTGAATTGGCCGAACACTCGTTACCATTCACTTCACAAAACCGGATAAATCCGTATGGCGGCTGCGCATTTCCGTACACACGCATGAATTGTGGTGAGGGCCGCGCCACGTCGAGAGACGTGAACGTCTGTGCGCTAGCCGGGAAAATCCCCGCCATCACGCACACTGCTACCCCTGCAAAAACGCAACCGTACTGCATGATACGCCCTCGAACACGCAACCAGATACTACACGAAAGACTTGGATTGACGCTGAATACAGACCGCAGCATTCGAACTAACTTTGCTTCGAATTTTAGCTTCTGAATTTTGGCAATTCGGCGAGGAATTTGCGGCATCACACAACCGGTACACTCTACATTCAACATTCGGCTTCACGGAAAGTTCGCGCGCAGCACATCGTCCGCCAGCGTCGTTAGAAACTGAATGCCCAATCCTTGGGCGTGATGCCGTCGGACAACTGCCGGAATTCGGCCGACGACAACGTCCTCACCAATGGCCGGACGTGCAGACGTTGCAACCGAAGCACCGGAGACGGATACATCCAGCAGATCGACGTCAAGAACGATGCCCTCATCTAACTGCAACGTCGTTTTACGGCCTTTCGTTCCAATGCGTTCGTGCCGGCGACCGGGCTCATCGGGGTACACATCGCGATTGATCAGCCACGTCATCTGCGCGACCAGCTTGTCGTGCTTGTGTTCGGAGACTTTGTATTGAAAGGCGAAGCCGTCGGCCGTCAGGCGAGCAACTGACCCGTCCAGTCCGCCGATATGTTCAAAGTAGCCAATGATGCGCTCGCCGGGATCGGGTGCGACTGTCGTGACGATCGACGCGCCGCCGACCGACAGATCCTTGACGGTGCACGCATGCTCATCGCGATTGGAACGCATGAAGCGTCCCGAGAGCGCGACTTGGACGCGGCGGTGACGCCGCCGGTCGCCATCGATCAGGCCGGCCGCGCGCTTCACCGACTGTCGCGCCAACTCTGCCTGTACATCCATGAGACGTCCTCATCGGAACCGAATGAACCAACGCCAACCGGGTCTGCCAAGATGCCAGCCGATTGCCTGCTGACTATGCGGGCAAGCGCCTTAAAGAAGGACTAACCGGCGCACCAGAAGCGGAAAATCTGCCGACTTTAATCGCTAATCAGGGAGGAATGCTTAGGACGTTTTGAGAATAAGCTAACGCGGGCCAGCTCTCAGTCCTCGTCGCTGACACTGAGCCCGCCGTCGTAGACGCGAAACTGGCGACGGTCGGACCGGACGATGCGCCCTTCGCCGAGATGCGCGACGAACGGTGGCTGGCGGTGCATGTTGTCGATCATCGCGTGGGGCCGTCCGTCTGGCCAAACCAGATCGTGAGACAGGATGCGCAGCGTCGTGAGCGGCACGGTCCCAAGCCAGGGAAGGCTTTCTAACGCGGCGATGGAGCCGACAAAGCGATCGACGATTTCGCGGGTATGAACCAGCGGCATCAAAGACATTTCAAACTTCGCCGTCAAAGTCGTAGCCGTGTTGGCTGCAAGGACGAACCGGCCGACGGCTCCATGCAATGCGATCACCGAGATCTGGCGCTGCAGCGTCGTGCGATCTTCGTCATTGAACAGGTCAAACACGTTGACGCCGCGGAATTCGACGCCAAAGACTTCGCAGATGCGCGTGCCGGCAAGGCGGAAGCGTGACGTCGCGCCGTCAACGCGCTCGATTATGAATGTGTCAGGGAGCAATGCTGCAATTCGCGCCGGATCAATTTCAAAGCGGCGTGGTGCCAGACGATCCTTTCGAACCTCGTTCCAATAGGCGTAGAGGGCGTTGCTGACGGTGTCGTGCATCATGACTTGTCCCCTACGCTTTGGCGCGTCCGATGCCAGTTCCCGATCCAAATGGAACGGCTATGGCGACTGTGTCCCATCGCGGCACACACGCTGACAAGCACGCCAGTGCTGCACCGATTGGGAGCACGCATCATGCCAAGGCCTCGGACAGCCGAGAGGACGCGCGAGCGCTTTCGCGAGCTGGCCGTTGGCGGCATTAACCGCGCTCATGCGTTGGACAAAAGCCAGCGGTAGCGGTTGTCGTGTCGGGCGGGCATCGTTAATGCAAGCTGCATGACTGATAACGGGACGATGGTGTCGAACAGAATTTTGGAGACGTGCCTTCTGTGATTGAACGAGAACCGACAATGTCGCCGCCACGCGAGCCGATCTTCAACGTGCCGTGGCCGGTGGTTGCCGTGAGCGGCGTGCTGATTGCCATTCATGTGGCGCTGCAGTGGATGTCGGTCGCGGAAGCCGAGCGCGTGCTCGTCGCGCTGGCATTTATTCCGGCACGCTATTCGGGGTACGCTGCCGATATCCCTGGTGGCACTTTGGCGTCGGCCGCCGCGTTTATCACGCATATGCTGGTGCATGGCGACACGACGCATCTGGCCATCAACACGGCTTGGTTCTTGGCATTCGGGTCGGTCGTCTGCCGGCGTATCGGTGCCGTCCGGTTCAGTGCATTCATCGCCTGCGCCGCCGCCGCCGGAGCGATAGGGTTTTTAGCTACTCACAT
>JAIEPV010000085.1 GCA_019748215.1 Hyphomicrobium sp. | reverse complement strand
GACGGGCGTTACGAGACCGAGACCGGTGATGACGACACGACGCATGGTCGCTTCCCAACGACTGAAAGGCTAAAAAAATGCAGTCTGATGCGTAGCCCCGTCGCGGTCGTCTGCGAGACCCGTCCCCGGGGCGGGGTCAGTCTCCCGCTCGTTCGCGCGCCACTCCGACAACCACAGCGCCGTGAGCCGCCAACAAGCTCCGCACGACGATGCCCTATAGCCGTGCTTCTATAACGCTCTGCCCCATCACCTCAGCCAATACGCACAAACAGCGCGTGACCGACAGCGCGGGCTGAGCTGCCGCAAAAGCCGCGCAACACGTCAGGCTGCGCTGGCGTTCTTTTCGAGAAATTTGACGGCATCGCCGACGGTGAGAATGTGCTCTGCGGCATCATCCGGAATTTCGCAGCCGAATTCTTCTTCGAACGCCATGACGAGTTCCACGGTGTCCAAGCTATCGGCGCCCAGGTCATCGATAAAGCTGGCGTTGTCCGTCACCTTGTCGGTTTCGACGCCGAGATGCTCGACAACAATCTTCTTCACGCGCTCTGCGACATCGCTCATCGTGTATCCTCGTGTCTTTCTATCAATTCGCCCGACGGTCCGGAGCCATCTTAAGCCGTTCATATATCATCGGCGCGCTATGCCAAGGGGCGACGCTTCGACTATCCCGGAAAAACCTTACGCGTCGCGCGGTTGGAGAGCTCATCCCGGGATACCCGGTCGGACCAGCGTCAGTGCCGCGGCGAAACCTGCCATTCATCGGCTCATCTACCGGCTAAAGCGAGTCGCATGCCGCCACCAACAGCCGCCGCGAATTGCACCGGGTTGTCCCCAGTTTCGGCGGCGTGGCACGCGGCAAACACCCCCTCATTGGCGGCATCAAAACCGTGGTGTCGTTAACACACTTCCCAAGGCTTGCAAAGCAAACGCAGGCGGCGAAACGGCGCGCCTTCGGCCGCGATACGACGGCCAATTTGCGGCACTTCGGCGTTTACCATATTTGACTGGCGACGCGGTTTTTACACCGATCGACGGCGGCTGATCGCATCGCCAGTCCAGCCCGGAAAACGGCCTTACACCATCGCCATGCCGCCATTAATATGCAGCGTTTGCCCGGTGATGTAACCGCCTTCGTTCGATGCCAGATACAAGCACCCGGCGGCGATATCGACCGGCGCACCGAACCGGCCGGCCGGAATGATATTGGCAATCTCGCCCTTTTGCTTGTCGTTCAGCACATCCGTCATCGCCGTCTGGATGAAGCCCGGCGCAACGCAATTGGCGGTGATGCCGCGCGATGCTACTTCCCGCGCCAGAGATTTGGTCATGCCGATCATGCCGGCTTTGGATGCCGCGTAATTGCCCTGTCCCGGATTGCCGAACACGCCGGAGACGGAGGCGATATTGATGATCCGGCCATATCCCGTTTTGGAGCGCATCATGTGGCGCGAGGCGGCGCGGCACAGCATGAACGTCGACGTCAGATTGACGGCGATGACATCGTCCCACTGCTCGTCTTTCATCACCATAAATAGGTTGTCTTTGGTCAGCCCGGCATTGTTGACCAGAATATCGAGACGGCCGCCCAGCGCCTTGACGGCTTCGTCGATCAGTTTCGCGACGGCGGCGCGATCGGCCAAATCGCACGGCACGATGACGACGCGCTCGCCGAGTTCTTTCGCCAGTGCATCCAGCGCATCGACCTTGCGGCCCGAAATCGCAACCGTGGCACCGTGCTGATGCAGCACGCGGGCGATCTCGGCTCCAAGCCCGCCGCTCGCGCCGGTGACCAGCGCCGTCTTGCCTGTCAAATCGAACATTCGTTTCTCCTTAGGCGCGTGACGCGCTGAGTGTTGCCCATGCCGCGTCGATATCAGCCGGCGTGCCGATGCTGGTGGCGTTGACCGACCCGGCCGTACGCTTGACCAACCCGGCGAGAACTTTCCCAGCGCCGATCTCGTAAAAATCCGTGATGCCGCCCGCCGCCATGGTCGCGACGCACTCGCGCCAGCGCACCGTGCCAGTCACCTGCTCGACGAGGCGGCGCTTGATCTCTTGCGGATCTGTGATGGGGCTTGCCAGCACGTTGGCGACGAGCGGCACGACGGGGGCGTGAACCGCGACATTGCTCAAAGCCTCCGCCATTGCGTCGGCGGCAGGTTGCATCAGCGCACAGTGGAATGGCGCTGACACGGGCAACAAAACCGCGCGCCGCACGCCGTGCGCCTTGCCGATGTCCATCACGCGATCGATCGCCGTTTTGTGTCCCGACAGCACGACCTGCGTCGGCTCGTTGTCATTTGCCACTTGGCAGACATCGCCTTGCGCCGCCTCGGCCGCGACCTTGACGGCGACGTCGATACCGACGCCAAGCAGAGCCGCCATCGCACCCTGACCGACCGGAACGGCCTTTTGCATGGCTTGTCCGCGTAGACGCAAGAGCCGCGCCGCATCGGTAATTGAAAACGCGCCGGCCGCGCACAGCGCCGAATATTCACCGAGCGAATGACCGGCAACGAAGGTGACGTGATCTTTGAGCGAAAAACCTTTTTCGATTTCGAGCACGCGCATGACCGCCATCGACACGGCCATCAGCGCCGGCTGCGCATTTTCGGTGAGTGTGAGTGCGTCCTTGGGGCCGTTCCATAGGATGTCGGACAGTTTCTCGCCCAGTGCCTCGTCGATCTCATCGAACACGGCGCGCGCGGCGGGGTAGGCGTCGGCCAGCGCCTTGCCCATGCCGACGTCTTGACTTCCCTGCCCTGGAAACACGAATGCGATGGCCATGAGCTGCGTAAAGTCCCTGATGTCGTGCGCGCCCTGAGTTGGTGCGGGCGCTGATGTCATGCGGGCACAGCAAAGGTCTCCCGCGCGTCCATTCGCGGCGGCTTTAGTCCACCCGTCGAGGATGACTGTCAAGTTGGGAGGGGGGATTGGGGGGGTGGGTTGGCTGCCGATCTGGGCAGCCCAAAGAAAAACCCCGCACGATGGCGGGGCTTAAACTACAATCTGCACCACAGCATGGTTTGTTATCACCGGCCGCTGTGGTGGCCCCTTGCGAGGTCTTAGACGCGGATCGCTTACGCAAGAGCCGCT
>JAIEPV010000101.1 GCA_019748215.1 Hyphomicrobium sp. | reverse complement strand
CGGCACGCCGGCGCCGAACATGGTGGACAGCGTGCGGGTCCAGCGCGCAAGCGTTCCCTTGAGAACCAGATCGCCGAACACGGGCAGGCGCAGCATCATGCGGTCGACGAACTCCTTGACCTTGTCGGAGCGCTTCCAGGACTGGAAGATGAAATAGCCGCCAATGAAGATGGAGCCGAACAGGATGTACCAATAATGGACGAAGAAATTCGAGATCGCGATCACCACCAACGTGGGGGCCGGCAGGTCGGCGCCAAATTGCTTGAACACGTCCTGAAAGGTGGGCACGACGAACATCATGATGATGGTGACCACGATCATCGCCACGATCATCACCGCGATCGGGTAGGTCAGGGCCGATTTGATCTTGCTGCGAATCGCCAGGGTTTTTTCCTGATAGGTCGCGAGGCGGTCGAGGATGAGCTCAAGCATGCCGGCCTCCTCGCCGGCTTCGACCAGATTGCAGTAGAGGTGATCGAAATACCGCGGGTACTTCCGGAACGCGGCCGACAGGCTGGTGCCGGTTTCGACGTCGTTGCGAATTTCCGTGATCAGCCGGGCCATCGACGGATTGGGGTGGCTGCGACCGACGATGTCGAACGACTGCAGCAGCGGCACCCCGGCGCGAAGCATGGTGGCCATCTGCCGCGTGAAGGTGGTCAGGTCCTTGGCCTTGATGGACCTGCCGGCGCCCATCTTGCGCTTCTTGACCTTGGTCACCAGGATGCCCTGGCGGCGCAGCGAGGCGTTGACGATGTTCTCGCTGCCGGCGCGCATTTCCCCGCGTTGCAGCTTGCCCTGGCGATCCTTGCCCTCCCAGACGAACAGAAAATCCTTGGTCGTGCGCATTGCGGCTGTTGCCATATGTCCTCCGGTTGCAGCCTGTCGGTTATTCGTTGGTCACGGCCAGCACCTCTTCAAGCGAGGTGAGCCCTTGCTTAACCTTGATCAGGCCCGATTCCAGCAGGGTGCGGACGCCCTCGCGCTTGGCCTGATCGGCAATGTCCAGCGCCGTGCCATGGTTGAGAATGATGCGCTGGATTTCATCGCTGATCGGCATGGCCTGATAGATGCCCAGGCGCCCTTTGTAGCCGCTGCCATTGCATGAACTGCACTTGCCCGGCTTGTACGGCTTCCACGAGCCGTCAAGGTCGCTGTCCTTGAACCCGGCCTCCAGCAGCGCCGCCGAAGGGATGTCCATCGGCGTCTTGCATTGTGGACAAAGCTTGCGCGCCAAGCGCTGCGCGGTGATGAGAATGACGCTGGAGGCGATGTTGAATGCCGGCACACCCATGTTCATCAGGCGTGTCAGCGTGGTTGGGGCGTCGTTGGTATGGACGGTCGAGAACACCATGTGGCCGGTCTGCGCGGCCTTGATGGCGATGTCGGCCGTTTCCAGATCGCGAATCTCGCCCACCATGATGATGTCCGGATCCTGGCGCAGGAAGGCGCGCAGCGCGGTGGCGAAGTTGAGGCCGGCTTTTTCGTTGACGTTGACCTGATTGACACCGGGCAAGTTGATTTCCGCCGGATCCTCGGCGGTGGAGATGTTGACGCCGGGCTGGTTGAGCAGGTTCAGATAAGAGTAGAGCGACACCGTTTTGCCGCTGCCGGTGGGGCCCGTCACTAGCACCATGCCATAGGGGCGCTTGATCGCGCGCAGCACCCGTTCTTTTTCCTCAGGCTCGTAGCCGAGGGTCTCGATGCCCATCTTGGCCAAGGATGAATCGAGAATCCGGATGACGATCTTCTCGCCATGGATGGTGGGCAGGGTGCTGACACGAAAATCGATCGCCCGTTCCGGGCCAAATCGCAATTTCATCCGGCCATCTTGCGGCACCCGCCGTTCGGCGATGTCCAGGCGCGAAATGACCTTGATGCGCGAGGCCAGTTTTTCCTTGATCGCGACCGGAGGCTGGGCGATTTCGCGCAACTCCCCGTCGACGCGGAAACGAATGCGGTAGAAGTTCTCGAAAGGTTCGAAGTGGAGGTCGGACGCGCGCATATTGATCGCGTCCACCAGCATTTTCTGCAGGAAGCGTACGACCGGCGCATCGTCGACGTCGGCCCCGAGGTCCTTCTCGCCGCTGGCTTCGTTGCTGCCGTCGTCGAGGTCGTCGAGATCGAAATCATCGCCGATCAGCGCGCTGATCTGCGTGGACGCCGACTGCGTGCTCTGGTCGATCCAGCGCACCAGCTTGTCATACTCGACCACCACCAGATCAACCGCCGACTGCGCCTGGAACTTGATCTTGTCTTCGGCTTCGTGATCGGCCGGATCGGCCGTCGCCACCACCAGTTTGTTGCCGCGCTTGATCAGCGGGAGGACTTTGTAGGCCTTGATGATCTTGGGGTCGAGCACGCCGCTTGGCACGCGCGCTGGGTCCAGCGCATCGAGATCCAGCATGGGCAAGGCGAATGTCCTGCTGATCCAATGGGCCAGGTCCGCCGCGCTCATCGAGCCGCTGGACAGCAGCGTGGCGATGAAGCTGGTGCGGGACTCGGCGGCGCGCTTCTGGATTTGCTCGGCAATCGTGCGTTGCAACTGATCCGACTGGACCAGCGCATGCGCCAATCCCGACAGTTGGGCTGGCGATTTGTTGAGGGGCGGTGAGGCCGAGATGACGGTGGACATGGCTCGCGGAGAATGGCTCTTGAATGATGCTGTCTGCGGGCTCCTTTGTAAATCAGGCTTCGCGCCATGGTGGGTGGGGAACCGGAAATATGTCGCAAATTCGCAAGAATTCCGGTATTTTGCAGCAAGGATTGTTTATTCACGCGGATCACCGCAGAACGCTTGCGACCTGACGTGCCGGGAATCGGCATGGGCATCCTTGCCAAGGCACAGCCGCTGGCCGTACCGATCGTTTCCCGACTCTGTATGTGCGTAAGCGCACAGTGCGGAGAAGCTTTTTGACCTAAATTGCATCAAGTGCATCTTGGCTTAGCGCGCTGGGTTGTGTGCGCGACTTCCACCGCAGCCACACGACGACAAACGATGCGACGCCGCGCAATGTTCATGTTCTATTCACGCCCTGCAAAGCCGAAAGCAGTCAAGTTTCGTCTCAGGGCGTGA
>JAIEPV010000202.1 GCA_019748215.1 Hyphomicrobium sp. | reverse complement strand
ATTCGATTTCGGTTCAGCCGCACTTTACCGCGGTCGATGAGAGCCTGAGCCAACGTGCGGGATTTGGCGAAGCGGGCATACCACAACCATTGATCGAGCCGCTGGCTCGCCGCTCCGTCACTATGATCGTCGGTCTTGCTGGCCATCGCGATGTGCCGTGTCGCTTGCCTTTGCGAGGATCTGTCCGATTTTATTCGAATCGTCGACCGACCCTAGCTCGCTATTTTCTCGTGCTTCTTTTCGGAAAACCGGTACCCACTTTTCCGGAAGCACCAGCTCTCTGTTCTGTCGTGCTTCCTTTCGGAAAACCGGTACCCACTTTTCCGGAAGCACTCTACCGCGATCCGGGCCCGTCGCCGCGCTTGTCCAAACTGGCTTTGAGGGCTGCCAAAGCGGCGAAGGGCGAGTCTGACTCGACGCCCGACCGTTTCGGCGGCGCAGCCGTGATCACCTCCGGCTGGCGGCGATTGTCGTCACGTCGCGGACGATCCCGGTCGCGGCCAGGGTTGCCGCCACCGTGGCGTGTATGCTCGCCACGACCACCAGCAGCGCGATCTGGCCCGCCGCGACTCTTGTCGCCGCGATAGCCGTCTTTACTCGGATTGTTTTTATTCGAGGCATCCGTGTTGGCGGTGTCGCTCGCGGGCGCTGTCGCGTTTGCACCCGACGGACCGCGCGAGGGGTCGGCGCCGCCGTGGTGGCGGCGAGGCCCGCGATGGCGATCACTCCCATTGCGATGCGGGCGCGCGGCCGGCGCCGACGACGCGTCGCCGCTGACAACGGCGGACTCACTCGCTGGCACGCCGGGCGCGGGAGCCGATCCGTCGGTCGCTGCGCCCGGTGGGTTGGGCAGGTTGACCGGACGATACCGATCGCTCTTATCGTGATGTCTGCGTCCGCCGCGCTCCGAGCGTGGCCGGTCGCGAGCGCCGTCTCTCGTGCCGTCGCGGTTTTGCCTCTCGCCGCGCTGATGGCGGTTGGGCCGCCAAATCTCTTCGAATTTTTCGACCAAGGGCTCGGCGACCGGCGCCGTTGCATCGGTAACGACGGACCCAGTCTCAGGCGTCGCCACCGCATCGGCGATCACAGATGGTGTGTCGACGTCCAGCGCGTCTGCCGCCTGAGCTGCTACTGGTTCTGCGATAGGGGCATCAGCCGGGGCCGGGGTTGATACAGAGTCTGTTTGCGTTCCGCCATCGGCGGCGCTGTCGGCAGGTGCCGCCGGTTCGATCGATGGCGTGATCGGGCGGCGCTCGACCCGGAAGCCGAGTGTCTTCAAGACTTCGGCGAGTTCAACCGCGGAGCAGCCGAGAATCGACATCATGTCGTCGGTGGTTTTGAAGCCGCCATCGCCGGTCGAACCTTTTGGCGGCGTATCGGGTTTGTCCGGCGCGCGCCGCCAAGCCAATAACGGGCGGATCAAGTCCGCCAAGCGCTCGATGATGTCGAGCCGAACGGCGCGGGGACCACAAACATGAAATCCATTAGCGCGATAGAGCGCTTCTGGCGTTTGTGCCACCGAGGCGACCGACGTCAATCCGGGTCGTGGCAGCGACACCGTCGCGGCCGCGTCGCTGGCGTTTTTTAAAAGCCAAAGGGTTGCGGCCAATTCAGCGGGCGCCGGTTTCAACATAGCCGGAAAGAAAATGTTAAAGGCGCCGAAGCGCAGACCGTATTTGCGCAAATCGGCGCGTGCCGCTTGATCGAGCGCGTTGATTTCGTCGGCCACCGTCTCACGCTTGATGGCGCCGAAGTTTTCCTTCAGGCGGAATGCGATGCCGCGGGCAAGGCCTTGCAGATCGGTCGCATTCGACATTTCGACGAGCGGCTTGAGCTTATCGGCGATTGTGTCTTTCAGCCATGTCTTCAAGCGCTCGGCGATTTTTTCGCGATCGGCTTCGCTGACATTTTCATCGATCAAGAGTGTGATCGATGGCTGCAACGGATCGTCCGCCGCTTCCAGCTTGGCGATATCGTCATCGCGCCAAACGATCCGGCCATCACGGGTCAGCTTGAACGCATCGTTATGCGCGGCGGCAACCCGGCGCGTCCGCATGCCGAGCTCGCGCGTCAAAACCTGCGTCGCAGCCTGACGCGTCGCCTTGCCATGGATGCCATCGGCGGCCGCATCGTGCGTGAAACGGAAGCCCTTCAAGCGGCCAACGAAATGATTTTCGACGGTGATGGAGCCGTCGTCCGCGATATCCGCGTTGAGTTCGTCTTTATCTCGCATACCCTTCATCAGTGCGCTGGTCCGGCGATCCACGAAGCGTTGTGTCAAACGTTCATGCAGCGCGTCGGAGAGGCTATCTTCGATTGCTCGCGTCCGGGCCTGCCAATGGGCCGGGTCTTTCAGCCAGTCTGGCCGGTTGGCAACAAACGTCCAAGTGCGGATATGAGCAATCCGTGTCGCAAGTGTATCTATATCGCCGTCGGTCCGGTCTGCCAAAGCGACTTGCTTGGAAAACCAGTCTTCCGGAATGTGACCGCGATCATCGACAATGTATTTATAAATCGTCGAGACTAAATCGGAATGGCTTTGACCGGAAATTTTCCTGTAATCGGGGATTTGGCAGACATCCCATAATTTCGTCACCGCATTCGGTGAAGTGGCCTTGGCGACGATCTCGCGATCGCTGCTCATGGCTTCCAGCGCGGCGAGATCATCGGCCGTGCGAGCCCGCGTCAGGCGCGCTTCGCGGGGGAATTCGCGCAGCGACGCGTGCAGGCGATCGAGGCTGCCGAAATCGAGTTTGCGATTGCGCCACTGCAGTACGCGCACACTCTCGAACGAATGCTGTTCGAGGCGCTCGACCATGTCAGCATCGACCGTGTCGCAGCCGCCGGTGACACCGAAGGTTCCGTCGTTCATGTAGCGGCCGGCGCGACCGGCGATCTGGCCGATTTCGCCGGCCGTCAAGTTGCGATGATTCTGGCCGTCGAATTTGCGCATGGCCGAAAACGCAATGTGATCGACATCGAGATTGAGGCCCATGCCGATGGCGTCGGTGGCGATCAGGAATTCAACGTCGCCCGATTGATACAGCGCCACTTGCGCGTTGCGCGTGCGCGGTGA
>JAIEPV010000121.1 GCA_019748215.1 Hyphomicrobium sp. | reverse complement strand
GTTCATAGCCCGGCGCGCCGTCGAGGCGCTTGCGCGCATAGCGTATGGTATCGCGGCCGACCTGTGCCTCGACTCCGACCCCGCTCGGGAACTTGCCGACTGCCTGATAGTCGCGCAAATAACGCACGTTCGACAGCACCGCTTGCTTGGGCACCAGCCGCGCGGCGTAGACGCTCGCGACAGCCTTGATGCCGTGCAGCGATCCGTCTGCGCTCGACAGCGGCATGGGTGCGCGATCGAGCGTCCAGACGGCGGCACGGTCGAGCGGCGCGAACCACAGGCCCACGCCGCTGTTGCCCGCCGGGAACGCCACGAGGATGCGCGGCTCCTTGCCCGAGCGGAGCAGCAGATGCGCCGCGACCTTCCCCTCGCGCACAAAGGCGTTGAGGTTGTCGCCCTCGACCAGCGAAAAGCGCAATTCCGGCGCCCGCGGCGGTGCCGCGCCAAGCATGAGCGCGACCGCCGCAACGGCAGGGGCAAGTCTCAACGCGCGCACACCCACTCTTCCTCTCGCCGCCCGAAGCCGATCCGCCGATGGATCAGAACCGCAGCGTCACCGACCCGCCATAGGTAGGTCCGACGATTCCGCGTGCATAGAAGAATCCCGATGCGGCATTCTGGGTCTGACCCTGCCGTGGATTGCCTTCGGTCAGGCCAAGCACGTTGAAGACGTTATCGGCATTGACGCTGACTTGCAGCCGCTCGGTCACGTTCAAGTTCACGCCGAAACTCGTCACGCCATAGGCGGGCAGCGAGACGCCATTGCCTGAATCGGCGAAGATGTTGCCGATATATTTGTAGCGCCCATAAAATTCACCAAGCTTCTTCGGCAGTTTGATCGTCGGCGTGATCGTGAACAGCGTCGCTGGCGTGCGCTCGGGGCGATTGCCGTTGAAGGTCGGTTGCGGCACGCCGTTCAGCCGCAGATTGTTAAGCTTGGGACTCTGGAACACGCCGAAGAAGTCGATTGAGAACCAGTCGATCGGCCGGATCAGCGCATCGACCTCGACACCTGTGGTGCCCAGATCCGCGAGAAACGTGGTCTGGATCGTCGGGTTCACGGGATCGATGAAGTTGTAGAACTGGTCACGGAAGTTGGTGCGGAACACCGTCACCGACGCATTGAGCAAGCGGCGATACTTATACCGAACACCGCCTTCGTAGAGTTCGATGCCAGTTATCGGGTTGACGCCGTTGGTCTGAAAGCTATTCGCATAGCGCGCATAGACCGACAGATTGTCGGTCAACAGATAATTTGCACCAATTGTCCATGCGACGCGGCTCTGCGTCTTGCGCGTGACGGTAAAGGTGCCGTTGAAGGTGGAACCGACCGTCGGCACCACCGCTGCATTGACCAAGCCAGCCGGCACGGGCTGGTTGACGGCCGCCGAATTGCCATCAAGGAATGTCGCGCTGTCGCTTTCCCAGCGCAGCCCGCCATCAATATGGAGTTTGGTGCCGATGGTCAGTTCATCGTTGGCGTAGAGCGAGACCGAGCTGTCTTTGCTCTGACGGATACCGGCACCCCAATTGCCATATGAGATCTGGCCATTGTCGGTCAGCGTGCCGATGACGTTGTTTGTCGCATTAAGTGCGACAATATCGTAAATGTCACTGTTGTTCTTGACGTCGTTGACGACGGCCGAGGTTGCCGACTGGTTCTGGTAACGGCTGACGTCGTAATAGAGCACGCCGGCGGTCAGCGAGTTTGTGAACCCGCCGCCCTTATACTCCCAGCGCGCCCCGAAGTTCGAGCCAAAGTCACGGCCGGACTGGAAATCGTGGTTGAGCGTCGTCTGCTGAAGAAAACCATTGCCATTGAGCGCGTTGAGCACAGCCGTGTTGTTCGAAGCTGTCACGACCCCGGTGCGGATGTTGCGGATGCCAAAGCGTACCGTCGTGGGGAAAGCTGCCTGACCCGCCCTGAGCAGATCGTTGATTGGCGATGCAGCACCCGGCGTCAGATAAGTGACCGCGCTCGCCAAGCCTGCATTGCCAGTGCCCGAGCCTGCGAACAGCCCGTTGAAATCGTCAGTCAGTCCCAGATAGCGGGCATGCGCAAACAGGTCGATCGAGTCCGATAGCGGCTTTTCAAAATCGATCCGTAGCTGCTTGGTCTTGACCCGGACGCCCTGGTCATAGCGGAAATCGCGAAAACCGCTTGGGTCGACGAAGGTCGAAACCGGCACCGAGATGCGGCTGAAGGCGGTACCACCAAGATTGCCAAATTGCGTATCCAGGCCAGGAATGCTGCTCGGCTTGCCATTGTTATAGGCATAAGGTTGGTCAGCGTAATAAGCGGCTTTGACGTCGCCGATCTTGCCGGTCAGCCGGATATAGCCGCCGCCATCAAACTGATATTCGAGCATCGCCTTCAAGCGATAGCCGTCATAGCTGAATGGGTTGCTGCGCACGCCAGGATTGGTCTGGATGTAGCCGCCGATGTTAAAGGCGAGCTTGTCGGTGATCGGCTGCGAATAATAGAAATCGCCACGCCGCTGGCCGTAATTATAGGCGGTGAAGCGCGCGATGCCCTCCGCCCGGGTGTGATTGGGCGTGCGTGAGAGAAAATTGATCGTCGCGCCTGCGCCGTTTACAGTGAGCACACCCGACGAGCCACCTTTGACGGCTTCGAGCCGGTCAATGGTGATGTCGTTCGAGAAGAAGAAATCGGCGCCGCCGCCGCCATAGATGATTGGCAGCCCATCTTCCTCGAGCTGGATGAACCGCTGTCCGCCGCCCTGCAGGCCGCGCACAGAATAATTGTTCGACAATTCGCCGGCGGTCCCCTCCACGAAGATGCCGGGGACGAGCTCGAGCAAATCAGCCGTCGAGCGTGGCGCCTTGCGGTCGATATCGGCTGCGGTGGCGTAAGTGATGTCGGCCGATGCCGTGATCAGCGCGCGATTGCGTGTCGTGAGGCCAGTGACGACAACTTCGTCCGCTTTCTGCTGTTCGTCGACCGAAGAAGGCGCCGACTGTGCTGCGGGTGCGGTATCGGCGGTCTGCGCAAAAGCTGAGGTTGCCGAGCAGGTTGCGCCCGCGAGCAGCAGCGCTCGAATGGTGATCCGCGAG
>JAIEPV010000053.1 GCA_019748215.1 Hyphomicrobium sp. | reverse complement strand
TTCGACATGGTCGCTCCATCGGGCGAAGGCGCCGCACGATGCATGCGGCAGGCGCTGAAACGCTTCGATGGCAAAGGCACATCAACGATCGATTACATCAATCCACATGGCACCGGAACGCCGGTCGGCGATGCGCGTGAGATCGATGCCATTCGAAGTGTGTTTGGGGCACATGTGCCGACGATCGCCGCCACCAAATCATTAACCGGGCACTCGCTCGGCGCGATCGGCGTGCAAGAGGCGATCTTCTCTTTATTGATGATGACGAACGGATTTATTTGCGAAAGCGCGAATATTGACGACCTCGATCCCGACTTCGCCGACATGCCCATTGCGCGGGCCCGAATTGATGATCGTGCGCTTAACTGTGTGATGTCGAACAGCTTCGGTTTCGGCGGCACAAATGCCACTCTCGTGTTCCAGCGCCACAATGGTTAACTCGAACATCCGTTTGTGAGCGGCGCTCGAGTTTTGCGTAACGACACAGACTGGTTTTGACTATGAGACTATACAAACCCGGAACCGGCTGGTTCGAGGTTCAATCACGTTCACTGAGCCGCAAAGGAAATCGTCCCATGACTGCCTTCGACATCGCAAAGCCGGGTCCGCTGATGGCGGGCAAGCGCGGCCTCGTGATGGGTGTCGCCAACGATCGCTCGATCGCTTACGGCATCGCGCGCGTGTTGGCCGGACAAGGTGCTGAACTTGCCTTCACGTATCAAGGCGGTGCCTTTGGCCGCCGCGCACTGCCACTGGCGCAGTCGCTTGGCTCGAAGATCATCGAGGAGTGCAACGTCCTCGATCTCCCGAGTGTCGATAATGTTTTTGCGCGCATTAAAAATGAGTGGGGCGAACTCGACTTCGTCGTGCACGCACTTGCCTATTCCGACCCGAAGGAACTTGGCGGCCGTTACGCCGACACCACGCGCGAGAACTTCATCAATTCGATGGTCATCTCGTGCTTCTCGTTCACTGAAATTGCCAAGCGCGCTGCTGAATTGATGCCCAATGGCGGTTCGATGATCACGCTCTCCTATGGCGGTGCGACCCGCTGGGTGCCATCGTACAATGTCATGGGCGTGGCCAAGGCGGCTCTAGAAGCGTCTGTCCGCTATCTTGCGGCCGACCTTGGGCCGCAGGGCGTTCGCGTCAACGCGCTGTCGGCTGGCCCGATGCGCACACTGTCGGGTGCGGGCGTCTCGGATGCTCGCGTCATCTTCAATTTCCAGCGCGAAAATTCGCCGTTGAAGCGCACGCCGACACTCGACGATGTGGGCGGGTCGGCGCTTTATCTGTTATCGCCGATGTCGGGGGCCGTCACGGGCGAAGTCCACTTCGTCGATTGCGGCTATAATACCGTGTCGATGCCGTCGCTTCAGAACCTGAAAGTCATCGACACCGAGAGCAAAATCCCGGGCAGTTCACCTTCGGAAGCGGCGGAGTAATATCCGTCGCCGCAGCCGTCCGGCGTGTTGACGGCGGCCACCCGTCATCGCACACACTGCGCCATGATCGGCATTTTTGATTCAGGCCTCGGAGGCCTTACCGTGCTGCGCGAACTGATCGCGCGGTTTCCCAGCGCCGACTTCGTATATCTCGCCGACCATGCCAATGTGCCCTACGGCAATCGCGCGTCCGACGACATCGTCGACCTGACGCGCAGATCGGTCGAAAACCTATTCGAGCGGGGCGCGCGCTTAGCCCTTCTTGGCTGCAACACAGCAACTGCGGTGGCGCTTCGCCGATTGCAGCAGCAGTGGTTGCCGACCAGCCGATGGGCCGGGACCCACAACGTGCTCGGCATCGTCGCACCGACCGTCGAAGCTGCGACGCAAACGCCGTGGGCGGTGACATCGCCGCAGTATCCGCAAAAATACAATACCGACACGATCGCGGTGTTCGGTACCTTGCGCACCGTCAACTCCGGCGTCTACGCAGAAGAGATCCGCAAGCGGTGCCCGAAGGTGACGGTGGTGCAGCAGATCTGTTCAGAACTTGCCGGCGCGATTGAAGCCAAGCAACCGGAAGCCATACTCGAAGGGCTTGTCGTCGAAGGCGTCGCAGGCGTGATGCACCAGACTGCCGATATGCCGCCGCACCGCGCCATTCTCGGCTGCACGCACTTTCCGCTGGTCGAGCATCTGTTCCGCCGGCATTTACCGCCCTTCACTCGAATTTTGTCGCAGCCCGAAGTGGTTGCCGACAGCTTCGAAGACTATCTCGTGCGCCGCCCGAGCTACTTGGCCGACGATGACGGTGGCCGGCTAACATTGCTCACAACCGGCGACCCCGATGACGTCAGCGCCAAGGCGCGGGTTTTCTGGCCAGATGTCGCCATGTTCGCCAAGGCTTAAAGCAATCTTGCACCCGGCGTCGCCATCGCCATCTATCGTTAGACGGTGCGAGAGGACATGGCCACTGCGATGCATCAGACATTCGACATCAGTGGCATGCATTGCGGCGCGTGCGTCGGCCGCATCTCAGCGGCGTTGCAGCCGTTCGCCGACGACGTGTCCGTAACGCTCGATCCACCGCGAGCGGTTTTGACTGGGGTGAAGGCTAGCGCAACGACTTCGTCGCTACAGGCAGCAGTCGCACACGTGGGCCGCTACACACTGACAACGGCCTCGCCCGCTCCCGAGGGGGCGTTACCGGAAACAGTGGCGGTAGCTAGTGTTGCCGAAACTTCCGAAAGCTGGTTCACCACCTATTGGCCGCTGATTGTGATCGTCGGCTATATTGCCGTCGCAGCGCTGGCTGGCACGCCCGGCCCCGGCGAAACCGCTGTCTCGGCCTGGATGCTGAATTTCATGGCGGGATTCTTTCTCGTCTTTTCGGCGTTCAAATTCTTGAACTTGGCAGGGTTTGCCGATGCCTATGCGAGTTACGATCGTCTCGCCAAGCGCTGGCATAGCTACGGCTATGTGTATCCGTTCCTCGAACTGGCACTCGGGCTCGCCTACCTATTCCGTCTCATGCCGACGGCGACCAACGTCGCGACAATTGTATTGATGGGGTTTTCGAGCCTCGGCGTGCTTGATGCGGTGCGG
>JAIEPV010000135.1 GCA_019748215.1 Hyphomicrobium sp. | reverse complement strand
GTCTCGACGATTGCCAGCGAACGCGGCCGCGCCGTGAAGCTCAATCTCGGCAAGGACAAGCTGATCCTGTCGGTGAATAACCCGGAGGGCGGCAGCGCCACCGAGGAAATTCCCGTCAGCTACAGCGCCGGATCGCTCGAAATCGGCTTCAATGCGCGTTACCTGCTCGACATCGCCGGCCAGCTCGAAAGCGAAGACGCGCGCTTTTTGCTGGCTGATCCCGGCTCACCCACCATGGTCCGCGACGGCGGCGACGATGGCGCGCTCTACGTGCTGATGCCGATGCGGGTGTGATGGTTAAAGTAACTGACGCGATAGCATGGTTTGCATTCCATTGTGCCCCACTTCCTCTAACTCCGGGTAGTATCATTTGCCCGGGTAACTGGGGAAGGATCAAGCGACGCTTCGAACAGAACGCAGCGTCACTGCTTCGTGAAACTATTTTAGAAGATATCAGACGTCGTGAATTTACCAGCAAACCAAGCCGCCTCGACGTAGCATTTGCTTGTCCAACTCTGGTGGATGCAGAGCAGTATCGAGCTAAGCATGCACCCACAGCGCTAATCTATAAGGTTGAGATCGTCGAACCCGGCGCGGGCAGTCACGCCGGAGACTACGAATTATGTGTCCAAGGTTTCGTCGGCATAGATGGGATGGAAGAACTAGCCAGGCGCTATTGGAAGGGTGAAACTCTTGGCGGGCCAGAAATCATCACAATGTCCCCTTTGAGAGTGATCGAATGCGTAGATAGCCCAAGTCCCGATCTGCGTGGCTTGAAGCGATAGCTATGTCTAATACGCCAAGTCGGTTGGGCCTCTGGGTCGAGCGCCTCACGCTGACGAATTTTCGCAGCTATGCAGCAGGCAGTATCGAGACTTCGCCTGAGCCACAGGTGATCGCGGGCGCGAACGGGGCCGGCAAGACCAATCTTCTCGAAGCGATCTCGCTCTTGGCGCCCGGACAGGGGCTGCGCCGGGTTCCCTTCGCTGAGCTTGCGCGGGCAGCGGGCGATGGCAGTTTCAGTGTCGCCGCGCGCGTCCACACGTTGTCGGGCATCGCTGATATCGGCACCGGCATTGCGATTGCGAGCCCCAACGGCGGCGGCCAAGCCGGCGAGCGCGGAAGTGGCCGTATCGTCCGCATCGATGGCGCGGCGCAAACCGGATCGGGCGTGCTCGCCGACTATCTCGAAATCGTCTGGGTGACACCGGCCATGGACGGCTTGTTCACCGGTGCTGCCTCCGAGCGCCGCAGGTTTCTCGATCGGCTGATCCTGTGTTTCGATCCGGCCTATCGCACCATTGCCGGGCGTTTCGAACGGGCGATGACGAGCCGCAACCGGCTGCTGAGCGATGGCGTGCGCGACAACGCGCAACTTTCAGGCCTGGAGCGCGTCATGGCGGAAGCCGGCGTCGCAGTCGCGGCGGCGCGCATGGAAGCGGTGTCGGCGATGCGCGCCATCGTCGAGCAACGCAAGGCGCGCGATCCGCATTCCGCGTTTCCGTGGTCGCAATTCCGGCTTGAAGGCAGTCTTGAGGACGATCTGGTCGCGCTCCCTGCTGTCGCCGCCGAAGACGCCTACGCCAGCGTGCTGCGCGCTGCGCGCGACCGCGACCGCGCGGCCGGGCGCACGCTCGATGGTCCGCATCGCTCCGACC
Source organism: Hyphomicrobium sp. (assembly GCA_019748215.1). Lineage (GTDB taxonomy): Bacteria > Pseudomonadota > Alphaproteobacteria > Rhizobiales > Hyphomicrobiaceae > Hyphomicrobium_B. The sequence continues at coordinate 1,346 of JAIEPV010000135.1, read as the reverse complement.
TCGTCGTCGGCCACGGGCCGAAAGAGATGGCGGCGCGGCTGTGCTCGACGGGTGAACAAAAAGCCCTGCTGCTTGGCCTCGTCCTGGCCCACGCCGAACTGTTAACCGAGCGCCAGGAAGGCGCTGCGCCGATCCTGCTGCTCGACGAAATCACAGCCCATCTCGATGGCGATCGCCGGGCCGCGCTGTTCGATGAAATCCTGCGTCTCAAGGCGCAAGCATGGATGACCGGAACCGACGTTGCAGCCTTCGACGCGCTGGCCGGCAAGGCCCGATTCTGGCGGGTGGACGAGAGCACCATCGCCAGCCTCTGATCAGCCGCCGGCACATCCCAATTCGTCGCACCTAAATGCCTGAAATAACTACCGTTTAATTGTCGCATTCCGGTCGAATTGTTGCGCTCTCCGGGGGCAGAATATGCTATAAAGAAGGGACGTTTTTTGCCAGTCGATCACGTCTCCAATCTGGCATCATCAAAGGCCCAAAATGACCGCCCAGCCCGCACCATCCCTGCCGCCTGTCGACGACTACGGCGAAGACAGCATCAAGATGCTGAAGGGCCTCGACGCGGTGCGCAAACGCCCCGGCATGTACATCGGCGACACCGACGACGGTTCGGGTCTGCACCACATGATCTACGAAGTCGTCGACAACGGCGTCGATGAAGTTTTGGCGGGTCACGCCAAGGCGTGCCAGGTGACGCTCAATCCCGACGGCTCGTGCACGGTGCGTGACGACGGTCGCGGCATTCCGACCGGCATCAAAAAGGACGACGATCAGGTGCCGAAGCGATCGGCAGCCGAAATCGTGTTCACCGAATTGCACGCCGGCGGCAAGTTCGATCAGAACTCCTACAAAGTTTCGGGCGGGCTGCACGGCGTCGGCGTCTCGGTCGTCAACGCCTTGTCGGCTTGGCTCAGGTGCCGCATCTGGCGAGAAGGCAAAGAGCACTCAATCGAATTTCGCCATGGCGTTCCCGTTGCGCCGCTGAAAGTCGTCGGCGATGGCAACGGCGAGCGTGGCACCGAAGTGTCGTTTCTGCCGAGCACCGAGACGTTCCACAATGTCATCGAGTTCGATTATGCCACGTTAGAGCACCGCCTGCGCGAACTGGCGTTTCTGAACTCGGGCGCCAAGATCAAGCTGACCGACGCGCGTCACGCCGACATCAAAAGCGAAGAATTTTCTTACGATGGCGGCACGGCGGCATTCGTGCGCTATCTGGATCGGTCGAAGGCCGCCATCCTGCCTGAGCCGATCATGATCCGCGCCGAGAAGGACGGCATTGGCGTCGAGGTCGCGCTGTGGTGGAACGACAGCTATCACGAGACGGTGCTTTGCTTCAC
>JAIEPV010000165.1 GCA_019748215.1 Hyphomicrobium sp. | reverse complement strand
GATTCGCAGTCTGGCCAAAATTCGGGTTTGATGCCCCCCTCGAACCCGCCGAGATGAACATGGCGTCATCCGAGGCCCTGCGTGCTTGTCGGACGGTCCAGGAGGTCATTGCGGTGGACCCCGATTGGTGGAGCGTACATGGTCGGGGCCGGGATATGCGCTTCGACTTGAGCGCCGGTAGTCGCAGTTGGGCGATTCTGCTAAACTAACTGTATCAATCACTCTCTCTGCAGGAGATTGAACCATGACCGCTTTGAAGAAGACCCTCCCCAGCCCGAACAGCGCCTATAAATTGGCCGCCGCCGCACGCCGCGCCAAGGTCGCGTCCGTGGTGGCGCCGATCGTAGGTGAGGTTAAGCCTTCCCAAGGCCGGATCCGCGTCACACTGGGCGGAAAAGCGATCAGCCGGAATGCCCGCTCGGCCGTGTTCGGCCCGTCCTCGATCGACATTCCCGAATTTTCCAGCGTTCGGAAGCGCAAGTCAGCCTGAGGAAGCGGCCAGTGGCCGCTTTTTTTTCGAATACGGCTTTCGCGCGAAACCTTTCACGTACAACAAACGGTTATGATCCGAGCCGGCTCAGGCCCCAGGGAAACGACATAGCGCTGGTAGCTGGTGTACAACATACTGCCGGCATGACGGCCATCGATCGCGCTTGCGCCGCGGCCGTGACTCGGGGGAAACAGCGAATATACCGTACCCTGATCGGCCCGCTAGAACGCCACCGCCGGCGTTGCATGAGCAATCTGCTCAACATCGCGCGCGATATTAAACTCCCATGGCCGGTCTAGCAGCGCCAGCCGGTGCTCAAGTCGAACTCACGCTACATGCGCGTGCACATTGAACGGCCCAGCGTGTTCCAGTCGATGCCCTTGCCTGACGGGCTCCGCCGCCTCCACCATTTCCGCCATCACCGCCTCCCTACGCATGAAACTGAATCGTGCGCGCCTGTTTGTTTTGAAAAATATGCTATAAATGGCAATCTTTCAATCGAGCCACGCTGCATTACGAGGAGCATAACTTGAGCAGACCCCTCATCGTCATGGGCGACAAAACGAGCCACGGCGGCACAGTCATCAGCGGTGACTTGACATTTGACATCAACGGCAAGTATGTCGCGCGCGTCGGCGACATGACCGTGTGCCCAAAATGCAAGGGGACCTTTGCGATCACCTCTGGCGCGGATGACCTCATGGATGGCAATGGTAAAGGGTATGCGCGCCACATGGACTCGACCGCATGCGGGGCGAAATTAATTTCAGGTCAAATAACAACTACTTGGTCGGACGAATCGTCAATGGGCGATCCTGCTGCCGAAGAAAAGACGACAGCCCTGGCAGCGGCTTCCCAAATCGCCCAAAGCACGCAATCAGGTATCTGCCTTGACTGCCTGCTTAAAGCGGCCACCAGTGGCAGTGCCGCAGTGGTGCGCGATTGATGGCGCAATCTGACATCGTGACGCGGTTCGTACAGTTGCAGCAGAGCTTGAGCCCGCTACGCCTATACGCGTTGGTCGACGGCCTGCAGTTCTGCGCCCAGTTCGGCCAGCCTTGCAGTCCTCGGAATGGTTTCGTTACTTTGTTCGCCGGTACCCCGGACGAGGCGCTCGCTCATGCTGGTCCATGGCTGATCGATGCTGAGCAAGTCGGCGAAGAGTTGGTTGCCGACCTGGCTGTCCTGGAGCAAACACTCCCATCGACTAGCTGGCTAATTGCCCATCAAACCCTGGATGGCCTCGCCCAGCTGCTGCAACTCAATCTCAACACAGAGCTGCCGGACGGGCGCACTGCACTGCTGAGATTCTGGGACCCACGTGTCCTGATCACCTTGGCCGAGGTGCTGGAGCCGACTCAGCGCGAGACGTTTTTCGCCCACATTCATGAATGGCATCTGCTAAGCAAAGGTCAGCGGGTCTGGATCGGGAGGCAGCATGCTCAAGCTTAGTCAAGACCAGTGGGACGAACTCCAGGTGCGCGACACGCACCAATTTGTGGAATCCGTATGCGACCAGTTCCTGTCCAATCGACAGGACATGGTAAGCGAGCCCGGTCGCGACGCAATACGTGAGCGGATGCAGAACGCCTTTGACTACGCGGTCGACATCGGTTTCAAGTCGACACCACACATTGTGCGACTGCTGTATTTGGCAGCCGATGCGCCTGGCATCCATGACGACCCGTTAATCAATGGCTACCTCCGCAAGCCAGGCGCCACGCCGGAACAAAGGCTCGATGACATGCTGGTGGTGATAGACAAAAAACTCGAAGAGGCGCACTAATGGGAGCTCTTGCAATTCCCGCGATCGAAGCGGTGGCCGCGCGCGTGCTTGTGGCATTGGGAGTCGGCGCGGCAGCCGGCGCCGCCGGCGACGCAGCGCGAAAACGCCAAAAAGAAGCAGACGAGGCAAGGTCCACTCCGATCGCGCGCACCGAGGCGCAGACCAAAACGAAAGAAAAGTGCAAGGATTGCGCTCCGGACAAAGGTGCGCCGTACTTGCGCAACACGGCGGGTTGGTCGGACGACTCGATTACCTACCAGATGCGAGTTGCCCAAATGCCTCCGGCTCCGGCCGGCTTCTTAACTGAGTGGGATTTCGGCGGCGTGAAATTTGACGGTTTCAATTCCGCACAGTGTTTGCTCAAAGAGGCAAAAGCGCGCTACGACCAATTCTTCGATGAATGGGGCAGTTTTAAGTATCGGTTCCAGGGCGATATTTTTGCGAAAATGACTGCGGAGGCTGTGTCTCAAAACCTTACGGCCGTTCCGAAACCACCGGTTCAGCTGCAATGGAATTTCATGGAGCCGACGTCATACCGCTACATGTCGAAGGTTCTGTCACGAGCAACCCCTGAAATTGAAGTTCTATATCGACCATGAAAAAAAGACCCTACATCAGCCACGACCTGGAAATCCGATTTCGCAGCGAGGTCACGCCAAACACTTCCATCACATCCGAGATGGAACGCCTCTATTTGCTGCTCCGCAGAACC
>JAIEPV010000047.1 GCA_019748215.1 Hyphomicrobium sp. | reverse complement strand
CGTGCACGGCATGATCTGGGTTGACTACACCTTCATAGGCATCGTGCTTTTTTCAATTCTCGTCGGCGTTCTTCGCGGCTTTGTTCGCGAAGCGCTCAGTCTTGCGAGTTGGGTATTAGCCTTTGTGCTGAGCCTACGCTACGCGCCTATGGTCGCGGACGCCTTGCAATCCTCGATTCAAACCCCCAGCGTCCGCACCGTTGCCACCTACGCGGTGGTCTTTTTGGCCGTGTTGTTAGTTGGCGCGCTGCTGACCTGGGCCATTACCACGCTGGTGAAAAGTGCCGGACTCGGCGGCGTCGACCGCATGCTCGGCGCGGGACTGGGCTTGATCCGTGGCGTCTTAATTTCGATTGTCGTCGTCATGCTCGTCGCCAATAGTGCGGCGAAGGACGAATCGTGGTGGCACCGCTCGTTATTCGTCCCGCGTCTAGAGCCGCTGGCAGCTGACTTGCAGGGGCTTATCCCGGAAAACTGGTTGGTTTCGGCCTGGCTGCTGAAACCGGAATCTGCAAAATCCAAGGTGGAGCATTAATCATGTGCGGCATTGTCGGAATCGTTGCGAAGAATCCCGTTAACCAGGAAATTTATGACGCACTGACCATGCTCCAGCACCGCGGCCAGGACGCTGCCGGCATGATCACCAACGAAGGCAATCGCCTTTATCTGCACAAGGACAACGGACTCGTGCGGGACGTCTTCAATAAAGACGAATACATGATCCGGCTGCGCGGCAACATGGGTATTGGCCACGTTCGCTACCCAACTGCGGGCTGCGCGACATCGGCCGAAGCGCAACCGTTTTACACCAACACGCCGTTCGGCATTGCCTTATCGCATAACGGCAATCTGACCAATGCCGACCTGCTGAAACAAGAATTGTTTGACGGCGACCGTCGCCACCTCAATACCGATTCTGATTCAGAAGTGCTGCTGAACGTCTTCGCCCACGAATTGATGATGAGTGGGACGCAGCGCGTGGCGCCAGCCGACGTGTTCGAGGCGATCTCGCGCGTTCACGTCCGTGCCCGCGGCGCTTACGCCTGCGTGGCGCTGATTAGCGGCTACGGCATTGTCGGTTTTCGCGATCCTTTCGGCATACGCCCGGTGGTGTACGGCCGTCGCGAAGGCCCGGACGGCGTTGATTACATGATTGCGTCCGAAAGTGTTGCGTTGGACGCCGCCGGCTTCGAACTCATCGCCGATATCGGGCCGGGCGAAGCGGTTTACATCACGCTCGACGGCAAGCTGCACGTTCGTCAGTGCGCGGCCAATCCGGTGTGTTCGCCGTGCATCTTTGAACACGTTTATCTCGCCCGGCCGGATTCGGTAATGGACAAGATTTACGTCTATCGCGCGCGGCTGCGCATGGGTATCAAGCTCGCCGAAAAGATACTGCGCGAATGGCCGGATCACGATATTGATGTCGTTATCCCCATTCCGGATACCTCGCGCGTTGCTGGCGCCGAAGTCGCCGCGCGGCTCGGTGTGCGTTATCGCGAAGGGTTTATCAAAAATCGCTACATCGGCCGTACGTTCATCATGCCGGGCCAAGCGCAACGGCAGAAGTCGGTGCGGCAGAAATTGAATCCGATCGATGTCGAGTTCCGTGGCAAAAACGTGCTGCTGGTCGATGACTCCATTGTCCGCGGCACTACCAGCCAGGAAATTATCCAAATGGCACGTGATTCCGGCGCCCGCAAAGTTTACTTTGCCTCGGCTGCGCCGCCGGTGCGTTTCCCCAATGTTTACGGCATCGATATGCCGACGGTTTCCGAACTTGTCGCCCACGGCCGCACGCTGGTTCAGCTGGAGCGCCTGCTCGGCGCTGATCGGCTGATCTACCAAGATCTGGAAGATTTGATCGAAGCCGTTCTGCACAAGCACGCGAAGATCGAACGCTTCGATTGCTCGGTATTCACCGGCGAATATGTGACCCAAGATATCGACGACAACTATTTAAGCCAGCTTGAGCTATTTCGCTCTGATGCAGCGAAAGAAGCACGCCGCGTACGGGCTGGGAACGTCGTGATCGATCTCCAGAACGCGCGCTGATCCGCTAGCTGCGTAACCCGGCCGCGAGTTGGCTGAGCGCGGCGACATTGGTGAGACCTACGCGCTCGGAGATCGTCAGATTGATCAAGCCATCGCGGCGGAATTGCGAAAACGTGCGGCTGACGGTTTCGGTGGTCAGGCCGAGGTAGTCGGCGATGTCGGTACGCGTCATCGGCAAATGCACGACGTTGGCCGACAATTGGCTGCGCTTGTTCAGCAGCTGCAAAAGGAACGAGGCCACGCGTTCGCTCGCGGTTTTGCGCCCGAGCACCGTCATCTGCATTTGCGCGAGTTGTAGCTCGTCGCCCGTGCGTTCGACCAGGGCCTGCTTCAGCTCCCGGTAATTCTCGAGAAACGCGGCGTACTCGCTGCGGGTAAACCGGCACAGCGTGGTTTCGGTCACGGCTTCACAGCTAAACAGATGCGATTCCTGCGGGCCGACGTTGAGAAAATCCCCAGGATAGGGGAAGCCGACGATCTGCCGCCGACCATCGGGCAGCAAGCTATAGAGCTTCAACGCGCCTGACGTTACGGTATAGACGAACTCTGCTTTTTCGCCGCGCTCGAACAGCGTTTCATGCGCGCGCAGGCGCGTACGCGTTACCGTCTGCGCCAAGTTCTCGAGGCGTCCGGGTGGCAAACAGGCGCATAAGCTGTAGGTGCGGCTATGACAGCTGCCACAGGGATCGCTCACCACTAGCGGCGCTGAGGGTTCTGCAGACGTGCCAAAAGCCCGAATTGGGATCACGGTCGAATTTGCGTTCTTCGGCTGCGGTGGGGCGGGTGGCATCACGACGTCTCAAATTTCCGATAAAAAATGTTGCCGGGAAAGCGGTTGCGATTAAATCGTTCTTGAATAGCGCCGCACCGGCGGCGCTTGCAGCGTCGGTGCGGCGGCGCTGCGA
>JAIEPV010000106.1 GCA_019748215.1 Hyphomicrobium sp. | reverse complement strand
GCCGCCGCTGAGGCTGTCGCCATCGCCCATCGCATCGCCGATCAGCTCGACTATGCCGGCGTCTTCGCCATCGAGTTTTTCGCTCTCGGCGCTGCTGGCTTGGATGTGTTGTACGTCAACGAAATGGCGCCCCGTGTCCACAACTCCGGTCACTGGACCATGGACGCTTGCGACACGTCGCAGTTCGAACAGCATATTCGCGCGATTGCCGGCTGGCCGCTCGGGTCGACGCGGATGACGGCACCGGCTGCTGAAATGATCAATCTGATCGGCGACGACATTGCCGCCTGGGATAAGCTGGTCGCCGAGGCCGGCGCCAAGCTGCATCACTACGGCAAAAAGGACGCGCGCCCCGGCCGCAAGATGGGCCACGTCAACCGCCGCCTCACCGCCCCGCCGCACTGAGCCCGCCCGCTGGGTCGTGGGTCAGTTTAATCTAGCATCGCGGCTCCTTCATCCGATAGTTGAGGAAAGCGACAACCAATTCGCGCAACGGAAGCTATGCACGAATGACTTTTTTTCTAAGACCTCCAATCGTTTTTATATGCGTTTTTCGCAATTTTCGACGCGGGCAGGACTGAAGGCAGCGCAAGAAGCCTCTCAGGTCAACGGCTGAATTTTCTAAACAGACTCACTGCTACTCTTAGGCATACCTTGCTTCATCAATTGCTTGGCCGTAAGCATCACACTGTCGAGTTCGATCTAATAGATTTCGCCATGCAGATAGAGAATTTTTTCAGATTATTTCGCGCCCTAGCCATCATGGGCTTTGTGGGCAACCCAACTTGGGCTGCTGAAAACCATGACTTTGATTCTGGAAATTTTTGGCTTGAACGGTGCACGGCAACAGACGCACAGGGACAAGTAATGTGCGCGACCTATCTCCGTGCGGTCGCGGGATACAATGTTGTTCTCACCCAGCAGGGTCGCAAGGCTGATTTCTGCACCCCTGACGGGGGCACCATCGGTCAAGTAGCGGCGGTAGTCGTGAAATACCTCCGCGATCACCCCGCAGATTTGCATCGGCCTTTCGTCTCATTGGTTCTGGAAGCTCTCAGCCATGCGTGGCCATGCGCTAAAACGTCAAACTGAAATCCCGCCCGTCTGATGGCCGAGATTGCCAAGTTGAGGTGGCTTTGGTATACGCTCCGCACAACTCAGCGCGGGATCTGAAGGCAAAAGCTTTCGATCTCGTGGTTTCGTGCTTTCATTTCAACAAATTCGCAAGAGGAAACAACGGCTTGCAGGTTCTCGTTCGCGACAACAATGTCGATCAGGCACTCAAGGCGCTCAAGAAGAAATTGCAGCGTGAGGGCGTATTCCGCGAGATGAAGCTTCGCGGTCACTTTGAAAAGCCCTCGGAAAAGAAGGCCCGCGAGAAGGCTGAAGCGATCCGTCGCGCCCGCAAACTAGCCCGCAAGAAGCTGCAGCGTGAAGGACTTCTCCCCGGCAAGCCAGCCCCCGTTCGTGGCGCGGCAGGTGGCAAGGGTGGCCCAGGTGCTGGCGGCCGTGGTGGCGCTGGCGGTGGATCGGGCGGCGGCTTCGGTGGTGGCAGCAGCGGCGGCGGCGGTGGTTTCGGCGGTGGCGGCGGCGGGTTCGGCGCGCGCTAATTACAACGAGCGTAACCTTTGAAACTCAAAAACGGCCCGCATCAAATGTGGGCCGTTTTTTTGGGCCGTACCGGTGATCGAAAATGTGCACACGCCACTGCGAAGCACGTCAAGCTGTTGCCGGAATTGCGGCCGCACGCTTGCGCTCTTCACGCTGCGGCTGGAGATAGCCGATATAGTTCTGTTCGCGCAGCCGGATGCCTTCGAGAACCTCTAAAATTTCGAGGCCGTGCATCGGAACGCCCGTCGACTGGATCGTGCGGCGCTCCAGCTCTTGCAACTCGTTGTAAATCGGCTCGGCGGTTCGGTGCAGCATGGCGACCGTCGCGATGGTTTTGGCGCGCATGTTCGGCGGCACACGCGGCAGCACCGACCCGAGCAATTGGCGCGCATTGTTCGAGAACGTCGCCGACCACTTTCCAAACGTCGCGACCAAGCGGATCGTCGGCGTTTCAACGAACCGCAGACCGTGCTCGTCCATCCACTCGAAAACTTTGTCCATTGTAAAATCTTGCAAGCGGATGTTCGACGTCTCGCGATAGTCCTGCCACTCGGCAACCAGATCGAACGACGATTCCAGATCGATGTCGGCTGGCGCGAACGTCGAATCCGTTTCGACGCCGATGCGATCGAGGAAATCGCGATTGCGCATCTGGATCCGCGTCGGATAGGTCGGAATTTTATATTTGCCCTGACTCCCCTTGTCGTAGGCAAGACGCACCAGCTTCGAGCAGAATAGATTGGGTGCATCGTCCAGGCGCATCGTGAAATCATAGAGGATGCGTCGACCGGCTTCGGTGCTCGAGCGCGCGACATACGTCGCGATGAGCTCGGCAGCCCGCGCGGCGAGTTCGCCATCCTTGTGGCGATAGAGCACTGCGCGCACGATGCCATGCTCCAGCGCGGCCGCCAGCGGCGAAATGACGGCGCCATCTTCGATCAGGCTTTCGACCAGCCAGAACTTGTTGTCGGCATCGACGTGGACAATCCCAACGTGGCTGAACTGACTGTCGACATCGCCGATGCGAGCGATGGCGGCGCTGTTGTGCGCGTGGCCGCGCACCAGCAACACGTCGCCACTGCGAAATCGAACGTCGCCGCCGTTGTAGAAAGCGGCATTGACCAGTGTGTTGTGATTGAACCCGGTGAAGGCGCGGGCGGGTGCTTCTCCCTGTCGAAGCCGGTCGTTGCCGACGGCGATTTCGCCGAGCATGTCGGAGACATAGCGCAGCACCCGGAAAACGTCGCGCAGTTGCTGCGCCACGCCGAGTGTCATCAAGCCTTTGGCTTCGAAATCCGTGATGCGCTGGCG
>JAIEPV010000017.1 GCA_019748215.1 Hyphomicrobium sp. | reverse complement strand
ACCGTATCGGCAGCTTTTTGTGGCGTCAAAAACGCGCCGCCCGCCGTGTCGCTCAGCCCGTCGTTGCTGTCGCTGCCATTCGAGCGAACGTAGTAGGTGCGGTTTGCCGTCAAACGCGGACGGCTTGTGCCGCCGCCACCGCCGCCAGACGTCACGGGCTGCCAGACGAGGCCATCAAACACCAGCAGCACGGCCTCGTCCGCCACCCAGATCGCCCAGCCCTTTCGCGGGATGTAGAAGGCCCAAGCGCCATCCTGGTAGGCCGCAATCGTGCCGGACTGCCCCGCCCATGCGGCGGTTGCCGACGCGGCCACCAGATAGCGCACCCCTTCATTCGGGCTTGCCGGCGGCGTTGCCAAATGCCGGTCTTCGACCGCGATTTGCACCACTGCATCGAGCGCTCGCAGCGCCTCGTTGTGGGTCACGTGCTTTTGCGATTGTGCCGCAAGAAGGTAAGGCAGATTGAGGTTCGTCGACGTCGCCATGGCGTATCCCTTGTTGATCGACCACCAGGATACGGGCGCTGCAAACAGCGGGGATAAGTATTTTTTCAAGGCCGGCCGCCGGAGCATTTCCGTCGACGGATCAGACGCCTGTCGCATTTTTGGCATCGCGATGCCGGGCATTCAGCCGTCGTCGCATCAATTCAAAACATCGTGGACAAATGAATTTCGCTACGTCATGCTGCGCCGCACACTAAATATTCCCTTATGAAAAATTCGCACGCATTCCACGGAGACACAAAAGTTAAGCCCGACTGCAATATCCGGACACCCACGACGTCGTTCAATCGACGAAACATCTGTGAGGCTACCGCACTGTTTTGAACCCGCCACCTGCGCTACCGACCATTGGGTAGGATCGCGCGACGAGGGAAGGATCGGCGAATGAAAGTTGCGTGGATCGTCGCAGATCCAAGCGTGAATATTGCCAGCACACGGTATCGCTGCTTTTATCCAGCGCTGGCGCTTGCCGATTGTGGGCTTGAAAATTACATTTTTCAAAGCGCCGATGACGCGCGTAAGTCGATCGCAGCATTTTCGGCGGTCATTTTCGTCAAACGGCTGGACGACGAGAGCCTGGCGCTGGCCAATGAGGCCTACGCGCACGGCGTGAAAATCTACGTTGATCTCTGCGATAACGTCGTCGTCTCGAGTTACACCAAACAATATTCGGTTCGCCCAACACTCAATTTGATTGCCGTCAGTGCAATCGCTGAGGCGGTCGTGACGGCGAGTTCGGCGCTCGCCGATGCGGTGCGCCCGCTGCTGCCGCGCCATGTGCGTTTTGTCGAAATTCCCGATCAGATCGAAAACCGTGCGACCTTCGAGCGGGCCACGGCGTTGAGCGGCACGGTGCAGAAGACAGCCAAACGGCGCCAGCCGCCGGCTGGTCAGACGGCTCAGGCAGCTCTACCGGCCGAAACCGCGCAGCCGAATGAGAAAACCGTCCAGCCTGTCCTCGTCAAAAAGCAAAGTGGGCTCGCTGCTTTGCTGAGATTGTTTCTCAGCAGTAACGACGATGATGCCCGCCGTCCTAGCGGTATGTGGCTGTGGCGCGGTGTCCGCTTCGCGAAAACCGTCGTGACTGAGCCGAGCGTCGCAGCATCGCGTTTCAGTCAATTGGTCCGCCGTCGCTCACAGCGCCAATCGCAAGCGCCTGCTAAAAAACCGCGCGCCGTATCGAAAGCGTCCAGCATCATCGCGTCGCCCGCGCCCGCGCCCGCGCCGTCGGCAACGAACGCAATCGCTGGACAAGCAAACGCTGCGTTTTCGTTACCCGCCAGACCAGGCCCGCCGCGAAAAACCGTTTTATGGTTCGGAAATTATGGGGCGCCGCATAGCGATTTCGGACTTCTCGCGCTGCTGCCCGTCATTCCGGCATTGGAGGCGGTGGCCCGCGATATCGACATCGAACTTCTGATCATCACCAACAATCGCAAACTGTTCGACACCTTCATCGCACCCGCCGCCGTGCCAACGCGGTACATCGAATGGTCGGCGGACGCGGTGTTCGAGGCGATCGCGCACACCGCTGTCTGCATTTTCCCGTTCGGCCACGATGCCTTCTCGGTCACGAAATCGTCCAATCGTCCGGTGTTTGCCTTCGAGCATGGCGTTCCTGTTGTCAGCTCGCGCTTGGCGTCGCTCGAACCGCTGTCATCGGCCATTGTGTTCGATGATTGGGACGGCGGCTTGCGACGGTTTCTCGGGCCCGGCGCTGATGATGCCCGCGCGGTTGCAGTCGCGGCGGCGCGTGAGGTCATCGATCGCTTGTATGCGCCCGCCGTCATCGGCCGTGCATGGCTCGATGTTTTGCAGCGACCGGCTCGCAAACTGCGCCATGGCTACAGCGCTGCAACGGCGCAGACGCAACGCATCGGCATTCTGCTCAATTTGGCGCAGGATCACGATATCCTGTTTCCGATCATTGATCGGCTCCGGCTCCGGCGCGACGTCGAACTCCGTTTGCTGCTAGCCCCCAAAGCGATCGCGTCATCGCCACGCACGTTGCGCGCCATCATCGATCGCGGCATCGTTCCCTACGCGCTCGACGGCCCCGCCATCACGGCTGGTGACGATCGCATTGTCCGCGACCTGACAGCACTTCTCACCGCATCCGAGACATCGCTCAATCCCCATAAAATCGCCCACGCCCTGACGAAATCAGCGATAGCTCGCGGCGTTCGCACCTTTACGCTTCAACACGGCGTCGAAAACGTCGGCCTGTCATTCTTCGACGACGTGCAGGGCAGCGATGTCGTGTTCGCCGCCGATGCGGTGCTGACCTGGAGCGATCCGGCGGCATTCCCAGAAATGCTGCGGCCCGAAACCCGGGCGAAGTGTATCGCCGTCGGCCGATCGTCCTCGCCGCATCCAACTCCGATGCCGCCGCCGCCTGAATTCGCGGGCCGTC
>JAIEPV010000096.1 GCA_019748215.1 Hyphomicrobium sp. | reverse complement strand
GCCGACGAAGTCGTCTACCTCAACGACCAGGGTGAACTGGCCGAGGGCAGCCGCACGACGCTGTTCATCGAGCGCGACGGTCAGCTGCAAACACCAATCCTGACATCGGGGCTTTTGCCCGGAACGCTGCGCTCGCAAATGCTCGAGGACGGCGAGGCCGTGGAGCAGCGCCTGACCATTGAAGACCTCAATCAAGCCGACGCAGTTTATCTCGGAAATTCGGTCAGGGGGCTGATGCGCGCCGAGCCTCTGGTGCCGCGACTGCCGGCGGACCGTTCAATGGGCCGACGTTAAACTGACGGACGTCACCTGCCCGCTGGACATGTCGCGAGAATTCTCGACACTGGCCTTCATCGCTGGCGCGGAATTGGGCTGACGAACGGTTGCCAGACCAGCGAGCAGCGCGGCCAAGGTGAGCACCATGGCGGTCAAGATAGCGCTCGACGAAAGTCGCGCGCGCCGGATGAACTGCTCTGGCGAAGATCTTTGCATGAGCAAACGGTAATGCGCCGGGCTAAGTGACGACCAGTGCACGGTATGCCGCGCGACATGATTGCGCACGGAAAAAACGTGACGCAGTGCAGCAAGCGCCAACACCCCGTGCGCCACGAGCCAACTAGAGTCCGCGGACCATGCAGCCGAGCATCAGGATCGCATAGGACGCTAGAAGCGCCCAAAGCTCGTTACCCTTCAAGCCGGGAATTTCTGCGCCAAAAAATGTCGACGTCAGCACAACTACGGCGAGAATGACCGACAGCATAAACGTAATGATGCTTGGCGCCTTTAGTCCCACGTCGCGTACTCCCTCTTCGTTTCTGAACCGTGCACGCATCTTTTGTTCCCCCAGATAGCGTCAAGCCATCTCACAGAGCTGAAACTGCGACTCGCGACTTATAACAGGTCTGCCGCAGTGCCATGCAAGCGCGTGGTTGGCTAGAGTGTGGACAGCTGCGAAATGAACACCGTGTGCGACTTGGCAGCACGACAATCGCGAACCAACCGGCGCATGGCGATTTTTTGCGTTTTAGACATCTGTCGGTGCCGTGGGCGGATGTTGGCGAGGGCGGAAAAGCCGGCCAAGCCAAAGCAGCATGAGAACACATAACAAGCTCGCAAGCGCCATCCCGACCGGATGCTTTTCGACGAGCAGCCAGCCTTTGACGCGACCCGCCCAAACCAAGGCCAGATCGTCACCAAACGCGCGCGGTGAAAAGGACGCGACGGGTCGCAGCATCATGGCCGCCGCCGCCGCCTGATCCTCGCTGGAGATGATGGCGTCACGCACGCGCTCCGAAGCCAAGACTTTCATACGGGCTGGGTTCGAGGCCACTTCGCGCAGGATGGTATCGCGTGGGCCGGGTGTCAGGCCCTGGAGATAGCCAGCGAGCGTCGTCAATTCGCTCTCGGACAGACTTTTGCCAAGTGTCGCCAGTTCTGTCGGGGGTAAGGCGAACAGCGTATCGCGGGCATCGGTCGGGATTGCCGCCAGCCGCAAAATTGCCGTGCGGTCGCCGAGCCCGATCAATGTCGCGAACGACGCCCTTGAAAAGTCGGCCGGTTTCGCTCGCCGATGCAAGCCAAATTCAACGACGCTGGAAATTTGATTACCGGCGAGGCTCGACCAATCGAGTGCGTCGGCGACCGATTTGGTATCGCGCGCGATCTCGACAGCCTGCGTCGGCATCAGATGGACCGCGGTGTTGAGGGAACCATCGGCGAGGCGGGCGATCACGGCCGGTTCGCCTTCCGCCGCGACGATCAAAGCGACGACCTCGTCCAGCCGGATCAAGGCATCGGGTTTGACACCGTCGAGGAAGCTTCGGAACTCGCCGTTGCTTTCGGCGATCCGCAAGACGAGCGCGTGCGCCCGTTTGAAGCTCTGCCAGACCTCGAAAACTTGATCTGCAGCTGACGCGGCAATGTCGCCGACGTGGTGATTGATCTGCTCGGAAATCGTCACCGCGATTTCATCTTGCACTTTGTCTTTTGTCGCTGAGGCCTTCATCTCGGTGGCAATGATGGGCAGCACACCGTTGCGCAGGTCCCAGATGTCCTTGGCGATGAGCACCAAGCCAATGCCGCCTGCCACCACGGATACCAGCCGCGATAGCACGCTGCCGACGATGCGCTGGCCGACGCGCGTTGCGAGGCCGGCGAGTTGGCGGCGCACGATCAGGATGGTGGCGCCAGCGAGCCCGCCACTGGTTTGTTTGAGCACCGCCCCTGCCGAAACGCCACCCGCGCCGCTATCGGGATCGAGTGCCAAATCTTTACCTGCATCGCCCGAGACGGCGGCCGCCACGGCACTGCCATAGCGCGGGCCAACGAACGCCGTCAGGCATTCCAGGAGCGGCGAGGTGGCATCGGCGGTTACAAACTCGATGGTTTTACCGACCTCGGCCGCAACGCCCGACGCCAAAGTTTCGACAGCGGCCGTCACTGCATCGGAGCGGTAAACTTTTTCAGCGACCGTCGTCGCGAGCTTTTGCGAGGTCTCGGTGTTGGCTAACGATTTGAGGCGTTCAGCCCAGCTCGTTTCGCTGCGCACCTCTTCAATGGCGATATCGACCCGGCTATCTATGATCGCGTCAACGCCGCCTTTTCGCCACTGATCGCGAACCAGCGCAGCATAATCGACATTTTTGATGCCGGCCTTGAATGCATCAGCTGACAAGGTCGAAATGGTCGCCTTGAGCCCGGCTTCGTCGCGAGCCTGACACGCCTCGTAGTCGCTGCGGCTGAGTTGCGGCGACGCATAAGCCGGAGCGATCGACGTCACGGCGACGATCGTCGCCAGGGCGGCC
>JAIEPV010000242.1 GCA_019748215.1 Hyphomicrobium sp. | reverse complement strand
CCGTTGAGCGTCGTTCCAATTTCTTCCGTTTCGGCTTTTGCGAGTTTTGTAAGCGTAGCGTGTGTTGCGTGGCGTAGGCGTGGTGTTGCGTTGAGTACGGACAGTTTCCCTGTCCGGGGCGTCCCAAAAAACAAAGGCGAGTCGCTCGGACCATCCGTCCCTGCGTAGGTCTCAGCGGCTCGTCGACCTCAAGCGTTTTAGTTGTGGTGCTGTCATGAACTTGGCCGAAACTTGTAATGTACGGCCTGACGATTTCAGCGACGCGGATTGGCGTCCGCTCGGTGCGCTGGCCACGGACGTGGTGCAGGCGTTGCGTGTCGGGCGGTGCGGTTGTGTCGCTTGCCTTCAAGAGTAGCAAATCAAATTCGGAAGGCGTGCGGCCTTCCAACGAGTTGGCAGGCACATGGAGTGTGATGGAGTTAGCCCTCAATCGAGACATCGCGTCCCACGGTTTCGCGTAGTGATGTCATAGCGCTCTGTGTGCCTGTCGCCTGAATATCTTGTCGTAACACGCGTCGCCGCCCATATCGATGGTCGCTTCTTTCGTCTTTTCTTCGGAGTTGAACCCATGACCCCTTCGGTTCCCGACTATCTCAATCCGATCCAGTGGCATCAAGCGTTGGCTGTCAGTCGCCAGTCGTGCGCGCGGGTCTTCGTTGACGGTGGATCGCCGACGGATGCGCTCGCCGCATTCGGGCTATCGGTTGGGGACGATGTAACGTGGGAAAAGGCGGTCGATGTCATCGCCGGCGAACTTTGCGCGCATCCACTGCCCCAATCGATGCCGCGGGCCGCGTAGGCTTTATTTGAATTCACTGAGTCCGCACTACCACGCGCCGCGCGATGGCGCGACGCCTTCGTCGTCCGTTTGACTTGACCCCGTCGCAAGGCGGGTTTTTTTCGTCTCAGCCCTCGGACGCCCTCGGACAACTACGGGTCAAGCTCGGTGTCCCAATAGAGATAGTCGAGCCAGCTCTCGTGCAAATAGTTGGGAGGAAACAACCGTCCGTTGCGGTGCAACTCGAACACCGTCGGGCGATAGGGCTCCAGCGCGGGAAACATGCCGACATCGCGCGGCATGTGTCCGCCTTTGCGCAAGTTACAGGGCGCACACGCCGTTACGACATTATCCCATCGCGTCAGCCCGCCACGCGAGCGTGGAATGAGGTGGTCGAACGTCAGATCGGATTTGTCGCCGCAGTATTGGCAGCTGAAGCGATCGCGCAAAAACACGTTGAAACGGGTGAACGCCGGATAGAGCGCCGGGCGCACATATGTTTTGAGCGACACCACGCTCGGTAGTCTGAACTCGCATGAGGGGCTGCGCACAACCTGCTCGTATTCCGAGACAATGTTGACGCGGTCGAGAAACACAGCCTTGACCGTGTCCTGCCAGCTCCAAAGCGACAGCGGATAATAGCTGAGCGGCCGGAAGTCGGCGTTCAGCACGAGAGCCGGACATTTGTCCGGTATGGTCACGTGAGCGTTCACAGTCGCGCAGTCCTCGAGGTTTTGCCGTCGAATCGCGTCTTAAAGTTCCCACCTGTCGGCCGGGATACTAGCCTCGCATATCAGTTCTGTGAAGCTTCCCGGCGCACGCGCCAGATCTGGCATCTGACTGCTATATTTCAATGGCTTGAATCCATGAAATTCAGATCATCTCTAACCTGCTTTGGCGCGCGGCGCTAAGCGCGCATCGTCCTTTTAACGGCTGTAGTCGGCCCACAGCATGCGGGCTGCGATGCCTCGCCACGGCCGCCATCGCTCGGCGAGCTCTGTCAGCGCACCGGCGTGCGGTCGCGCATCGAGCGCAAATAAGCGCTGGGCCGCGATTTGCATCGCGAGATCGCCCGCTGCGAAAGCGTCGGCGCGGCGCAATGCAAACAGTAGATAAATATCGGCGGTCCATGGGCCGATGCCGTGCACCGCCGTCAACTGTGCGATGACAGCCTCATCCGGAGCGCGATGACAGGCGGTCAAATCGACCTCGCCGTTTCGCACGGCCTTCGCCAGTGCCTTCAACGTTTTTACTTTTCCCGCCGACAGCCCGAGTTCACTCAGCCTTTTGTCCGGCATGCGGGCGACTGTTTCAGCGTTGCACGGCCGTACGCCGGCCGCCACCCGCGACCAAATCGCTGCTGCACTTTGCGCCGACACTTGCTGCTCGACGACGATCTTTGCCAAGCCGGCAAAACTCGCGTCGATTTTTCGCAGCGGCGGCACACCGTTGCGATCATGAAGCGTGCGCATGATCTCGCATTGCTGAGTAAGGGCCAGAAGGCCATCGGCGAGATCAGCGTTCGTCGCTAGTCGACGATGGCGCATCGTGGACACACATAGTTTTTCATGCGCCACACTTTAATAGGTCCAGCGGACGGCGTAAAATGCCGTTGTCGTCGCGTGATCGTTGGCAGCGCGGATGGGGCTTGATGTGTCATGGAATGGGTTATTGCGCGACGGATACGTTGCCTGAGTGCAATGTCATGCGTGCTCGCCGGAATTTCAGGAGCGGCAGTCGCCGGTCCTCGGCTCGATGACTGGGCCACGCTGAAGAATGCCCGGCACGGGTTTGCCATCGCCTATCCCATCGACGTCTTCGAACAAAAAGACCCGCCGACGACGGACGAGGGACGTGTGCTGCTCTCGAAAGACGGCAAAGCAAAACTACTGGTCGGAGCTTTTGCGAACGGTGACGACAACACGCTGGCTCAGTACCGCGATTATCTGCTCGCCGAACAGTATAAAGGAGCAACGATCGATTACGCACCTGTCAAGCAACGCTGGTT
>JAIEPV010000088.1 GCA_019748215.1 Hyphomicrobium sp. | reverse complement strand
ACACCGGAACGGCGGGCGGATCGTGAAAAGCTGGCCGACGCCATCGACGTCGCGGTCTACACGCCGGGCCGCGCCTCTGGCCGCCCAATCTCGATCACGTTGCTGCCGAACGGCATCAATGAGCTGCCCGAGCACGAACAGCAGCTGCTCGCCAATCTGTCGGCGGCGGCGCTCGGCGAGATGCTGCATCTGAAAAATTCAGCGACACACCAAAAGCAATCCGGCGTGCTGGCCGTGGCGCTGCGCATTCTGGGCGCGCTGTCGACGGCGGAAGTCACGCTCGCCGATCTGATCCACTTGCTCGAAGACGAGCATCCCGAGCTGACCGATCAGACTCAGCGCATGGACCCATCCGGCAAGCTGCGCCGTGACCTGGTCGCGCAGTTGGATAGTTTGCGGCTGCGCAATGCGGCTTTGTTCGAAGGCGGCGGCGAGAGCCTGCGCATGGAAAGTCTGCTCGGGCTCGGCAAATATCAGCGCCCGAACCGGACCCGCCTTTCGGTCATCTACACCGGGTTCCTCGGCGACAACGAGAACATCCTGTTCTGGGTTTCGCAATTCCTGTCGGAAGCGCTGCGCTTTTGTCAGCGCAATCCCAATGACGAACTGCAGGCCGTCGTCATGTTCGACGAAGCCGATCTCTACATTCCGGCGAACTCGAAACCGGCGACCGCCGAGCCGCTGCAGAGCCTGTTGAAGCGCGCCCGCTCCGCCGGCCTCGGCATGATGCTGGCGACGCAATCGCCAGGCGACCTCGATTACAAGAGCCGCGATCAGATCACGAGCTGGTTCATCGGCCGCGTGCGGGAAGATACAGCGCTGCGCAAACTCAAAGCTGCGTTCCAGTCGGAATCCGGCCTCGATCCGGCGCAGGCCTTGCCGGGCCAAACGGTCGGCGAGTTCCATCTCGTGCAGGAAGGCATCGTCCGGCCGATGAAGGCGCAGCGCTCGCTGATCTCGGCGGAGCAGGTGCCGTTCGATCGGATCGAGCAGCTGGCAGCGGAAACGCGCGGGCTCGACGAGCGCCAACTGCGATTATTCGATCTGAAATAGCCGCTTGCCGCCGTCTCGGTAGAATGGCTTGCGGGATGCGAAAACAACTCGCCGCGATCAATAAATATTTCGCGTTTTTGCATCGGCCGTGATGCTGCGTCGCGGCAGCTTGCACGCGAGTTCTGGCTCGGCGGCACAACGAATGGCTGCATGAAGCTGATATCGTTCGCTTTTCCATTTGGGGCGCAAAGCGATGGGTTGCCGTAACGCGGCTCGCAATTGGCCGGCAAGTGAGCGTGGCTCAATTCCACCGCAGCTCCAACCAAATCAATAAGCCCAGTGTCAAGTGTTTTGATGTCGTGTACTAATACTCTATCGAGGATTTAGGGCACCCTCGATGGTTCGACGGCATGACGTCAGCCGCGAATCTGTTTCAGCACTGAAAATTTCGGAGAGGGACTTCCGGAATTTTCGCAAAATAGATGAGCGTTTGTAGCGTTAAAAGCGCGTGAGTGCGGGGTAAAGTGTGATGGCGGCGAAATCTTTCGTCATGATGGTATGTGCGACATTGATCGGACCGGCGATTGGCATCGGGGTGTTCGTACTTTTGAACAGCCCGTAACCTCGCGCAGCTGGCAAAAGCCGGCCTACGGGTCTGACAAATTCAGCCAGAAAATCTGCTGATCTGTGTATGCCGCGCTTTTTGCTGCGCGCAGGCGTCCCTGCTTGTTGGGCCGACTGATCGTCGATAGTCGCGTGCGAAGCGTAGAGGCACTCGCCGCGGCGCGCGTGACCTCATCAATCGTATAGTCGCACAATCTGCGCCGCAATCTTGCCCTCGTGCCAGCCTGTTGTCGCCCCAGCCGCGTTTCGCTGCCGCCGCAAATGACCTTTAGCTTCGACGTTGACCACGTTCACGGCGAGCGTGGCATACATCGGTTATGCGTCAGGCATGTTACGGTTGCTGCGACACGCGTACGCATTCGCCAACGTCATCGCCATCGTGCCGGTGCGCGTGGTGCGCATCCTGGCCAATGCCGTCGCCTTCAACCCGAAGCTGGGGCCGTTGCGTCACGTCGCGACGGCGGGATTTCTCTACGTCATCTTTGCGCTTCTGCTGGTGTACGTGGCGGCGCCGATCCGTGGATACACCGGCGCAGTGACGCTTCGCGACAAGCTCGGCTACGATGCCGAACGTTGGCTCGCGACCGCCATTTACGACCCCAAGGGAAATTTCGTCGGCACGTTCGATCCGCGCCTCGATAGCCTGCGCGACGTGAACTATACCGACGAAGCCATCGAACTCGGCGACTACGTGGCGAACCCGGACCACAAGTCGATCCCGGTCCGCGACGTGCCCAATGATTACTGGCAATGCCTGACTTACCACGAAGACCGCTACCTCGGCGGCTGGCTCAATCCTTTCGGCATCGACCTGATCGGGGTGTTGAAAATTCCCTACACGACGCTGACGCGATCAATCGCGCTCCGCCGCCCAAGTCTCGGCGTTGGCGGATCGACACTGCCGATGCAATTTGCGCGGGTCATTTATAAGACGCCACCCAGCAGCCGCGAAGGACCGCTGACGAAACTTCGCCGCAAGCTCTCCGAGTGGTGGATCGCGCCGGTCATCTATCACGAGCTGACGCGCGACGGCGACCAGACCAAACTGAAGCAATGGGCCGCCAATCACATTTGGCTGGCACAGCGTACCGGCGGCCAGCCGCTGCACGGCGTCGAAGTGACGAGCCGCATCGTGTTTGGCAAAGAAGCCAAGGATCTGAGCAC
>JAIEPV010000196.1 GCA_019748215.1 Hyphomicrobium sp. | reverse complement strand
GCCGGCGGCGCCGGGAAGGCGATGATGTTGCTGTCCGGCGAGATATCGAGACCGGCGCGACGCTGACGAAACCACCGAAGCGACGTGTTGGTCAGCGCGGCCTCTCGCTTCACGGCCTGAATGATCAAGCCATCGTCGTCGCCCAGCAGATCCTTGAGATCGCCCTCGAGTTCGACTTCGTCGCGCTCGGAAGCGACGTACCAGGTGTTGGCCAGCGGACGGGCCCATTTGTCGCCGAGACCCATGATCATCTGCGCCAGAACGTGCTGGTTCCGGTGGGGTTGGGCGAGGTCGTAAGAGATCAGATAGGTGCGCATGTGGGCTCTCCATCGGGGGGTTGAAGGGTCCGATTACGCCACTATAGACCCGGGCTTGGGCGGGTTTAAGTCCGCCGCGTGAACATAGAAAGAACATGCCACGAATCATCGCAGCTGTCCAGTCAATGTTCCAAAAATGTTCTTGCCTGGTTCTTCCCCTGTTTTCCACCGAGAACATCGGCACAGGGTCGCCCGGCCGTCTCAAATGTCCGAAAACAGGCTCATCTGGTCGGGGCCAGGCTTCGCTGAGATGCGGCGGTGAGGGCCGGGATCGATACGATCGTCGAGACCCGGATAGCGCGCGCGAAACACCTCGAGCGCTTTGGCGCGGCTGCCGATGAAGTGGGTTTCTTCCCAGATCTCATAAAGCCGTCGCGGGTCGCAATCATAGCGCCGCACCAGTTCTTTCACTTGCACGCGGATCCAGCGGGCGATCCAGATGTTCACGGCGTCATCGGTCGTGAGAAGTCGGCGCGGCGTCGCTGGCGAGGGTGCGGTTAAAAACGCATGACCTATTGGACGCGACACGGAGCGGGAACGGCGGGCCATCGAACGGGAACTCAAGGAACGGGCGTGAAGCTTTGGATCAGCGTGAACGTCGTGACTGTCGCACGGCTTGACGGCCAGCGCGATTCCCGATTGATCGCAGCCAAAGACAGCAAACTGATGGCCGCAGCCCGCGTCGCGCGCTGGCGCGGCGAAGCGAGACCCGTTGATCCTATTTCCAGCCATCGACCTCAAAGACGGCCAGTGCGTACGCCTACGGCTCGGAGACATGGCCGAAGCGACGGTGTTCAACGACGATCCCGCCGACCAGGCGCTCAGGTTCGAACACCAAGGCTTCGAGTATCTCCACATTGTCGATTTGAACGGTGCCTTCGCTGGCAAACCGGTCAACGGCGCGGCGGTCGACGCCATTTTGGCCGCGATCACGATCCCCGCACAGCTTGGCGGCGGCATCCGCGATTTGGCGACGATTGAAGCCTGGCTTGCGAAGGGCATCCGCCGCGTCATTCTCGGCACCGTCGCCGTGCGCGATGCAGCGCTCGTCCGCGAGGCCTGCAAACGCTTTCCGGGCCGCATCGCAGTCGGCATCGATGCCAAGGGTGGCAAAGTCGCCGTCGAAGGCTGGGCTGAAACCTCTGAATTAACCGCCATTGATCTAGCGGCTCGCTTCGAAGATGCGGGTGTCGCTGCGATCATCTATACCGACATCGATCGTGATGGCGTTCTGAAGGGCATCAACTGGGAAGGCACCGCGGCATTAGCGCGGGCGACACGCATGCCGGTCATCGCATCCGGCGGCCTTGCTACGATGGACGACATCCACGCACTCTTGAAGCCCGAGCACGCCATGCTCGAAGGCGCCATCACCGGCCGGGCTCTCTACGATGGCCGCATCGATCCAAAACGCGCACTCGACTTTCTGAGGACTTCATGAAAATCGGCGATACCGTTCGCGTTGTCAAAATTCCGGCAGACCTGCCGGCGGGCAACGAGCAGTTGCAAGTGCTGTTTCGCGGCTGCGTCGGTAAAACCTTTCCCATCGTTGCCTTCGATGATGATCTGGTCGAGCTGCATGTCGGCGAAGCGTTCGGCAAGCCGCCGGAGCACCATCAGATATGGCTCGATGCCAACCATCTGAAATTGATCGAGGCCTGATCCGTTGACCACCGCCGCTCTCGCCGTTCCCATTGAGCCGATTGCCAATCCCGAGATTGCGCGCCGGCGCACGTTCGCGATCATCTCGCACCCAGACGCTGGCAAGACGACCCTGACTGAAAAACTGCTGTTGTTCGGCGGCGCCATTCAGCTCGCCGGCGCGGTCAAGGCGCGGGGCGAGCGTCGGCGCACGCGTTCCGACTGGATGGCGATTGAACAGCAGCGCGGCATCTCTGTCACCTCATCGGTGATGACCTTCGAGCGCGGCGGCATCGTTTTCAATCTGTTGGATACACCGGGCCACTCCGACTTCAGCGAAGATACCTACCGCACGCTGTCGGCCGTCGACGCGGCTGTGATGGTGATCGACGCGGCCAAAGGCATCGAAGCGCAAACCCGCAAGCTGTTTGAAGTCTGCCGCCTGCGCGACATCCCGATCATCACCTTCATCAACAAGATCGACCGCGAAGGCGAAGATCCGCTGACGCTGCTCGATGACATCGCTGCGGGCCTCGCACTTGACCTCGTGCCGATGGGCTGGCCGGTCGGCATGGGCTCTGATTTTCGCGGCGTCATCGACCTCGTTGGCCATCAGGTGCTGATGCCGGAAGGCGATCGCACTACGCCGTACGGTCGCACAGCGCCGCTGGCCAAATTGTCCGATCTCATGGCGATTGACGGCATCGATGAGCGGATCGCGCAACGGGCTTTGGATGGTGTCGAATTGGCCCAAGGCGCGCTTTCGACGTTCGATATTCAGGCCTTTCGCGA
>JAIEPV010000058.1 GCA_019748215.1 Hyphomicrobium sp. | reverse complement strand
GTTCTCGAAGTCGATCCCCAGAAGCGCCGCATCTCGCTTGGCCTCAAGCAGACGCAAGACAACCCGTGGGATTCATTCCTGACGCAGCATCCGAAGGGTTCGATCGTCGAAGGTCCGATCCGTAACATCACCGAATTCGGCCTGTTTATCGGTCTCGAAAACGGCGTCGACGGCATGGTGCATTTGTCGGATCTCGATTGGCAGAAGCCGGGCGACGAAGTCATCAAGGATTACAAGAAGGGCGACACGGTCAAGGCTGTGGTGCTCGACGTCGATGGTTCGAAGGAGCGCATCTCGCTCGGCATCAAGCAATTGGCCGGCGATCCGATCGATGCCGTTGCCAAGTTCAAGAAGGGCGACGCGGTGACATGCGCCGTTACCGCCGTCCAGGATGGCGGTATCGAAGTGAAGGTAGCCGACAGCGATCTGACGGCCTTCATCAAGCGCGCCGATCTTTCGCGTGATCGTTCCGAGCAGCGTCCAGAACGCTTCAATGTCGGCGATAAGCTCGATGCAGCGGTGCTGACGGTCGACAAGGCGGCGCGCCGTCTGACGCTTTCGGTCAAGGCGCTCGAAATCGCTGAAGAGAAGCAGGCCGTTGCGCAGTTTGGGTCGTCCGACTCGGGCGCGTCGCTCGGCGACATCTTCAAAGCCGCCATCAAGAAGCGTGAGAACGCCGACGACGACCCTGAGTAAGCGGTCAGCTAAAGGCGCAGTGCATCATTACCAACGCGCGGCGGATGTCCGTCGCGCGTTGGTGCTTTTCAGCGGCCGACGACAGTCCTCGGTTGCCGCTGGCCTAAACCTTGCCTAACCTCTGAGCTAACACGTCATTTCTGGGTCTCGCCGCCGTCGCGGCTGGGACCAATGCTGGAGTGCGACACCCCCATGCTCGAAACTGAAACAGTGCTCGATCGCCGCCGGCTGAGACGCTCGGTATCGATCTGGCGCGCGGCCGGCATCGCCGGTCTCACCTTGGCGCTCGGGCTGGCCTTGTTTGGCGGTGAAAAATTCGCCTCGCTTAGCGGCGAAAAACAGATTGCCCGCGTGGCCATCGAGGGCACGATCACCGAAGATCGTGAGCAGATCAAAATGTTGAAGGAGATCGCCGAGGACGACAACGTCGCCGGCGTTTTGCTTTACGTCAATAGTCCAGGCGGCACCACGACCGGCGGCGAAGCTCTGTATGAAGCTTTGCGCTCGCTCGAAAAGAAAAAGCCGCTGGTGGCGCAGTTTGGCACAGTGGCAGCGTCGGCCGGGTACATCGTCGGTCTTGCCAGTGATCACATCGTGGCGCGCGGCAACTCGATCACCGGTTCGGTCGGTGTGATCGTGCAATGGCCCGAGGTGGTGCAGCTGCTCGACAAGATCGGCGTCAAAGTCAACGAAATCAAAAGCGGCGTGCTCAAGGCAACGCCTTCGCCCTTCGAAACGCTCGACGAAGGCGGCCGCAAGGTCGCCGAAGGCATGGTGAACGATGGCTTCAAATGGTTCCTCGGTCTCGTCGAAGAGCGCCGCGGCATCAAGACGGCCGACGTGCCGGGCCTGGTCGAGGGGCGAATTTTCTCCGGTCGCGAAGCCCTGGCCGTCAAACTCGTCGACCAGATCGGCGGCGAGGACGAGGCGGTGGCGTGGCTGAAAGACACCAAAAAGGTCGACGCCGGCGCCAAGGTGATCGACTGGAAACCGAGCAAATCCGGCGGTCTTGGCTTTGGCGGGCTATTCGGCCGGGCGATCGGCTCGATGTTCGGCGTACAAGCCGGCCAGTTAGCGAACTTGGTGCTGCGTGATCCTTCGGTTGCGACACTAGGTCTTGACGGGCTTCTTTCTGTTTGGCATCCTTCTGAAAAATAAAGATAAATGATCGCAAGGCTGGGGAGCGAACCGTGATCAAGTCAGAACTGGTGCAAAAACTAGCGACCTCGAATCCTCATCTTTACCACAGAGACGTCGAGCGCATCGTCAACGTGATCTTCGACGAAATCGTCGACGCGCTGGCGCGCGGCGATAGGGTCGAGTTACGTGGCTTTGGGGCTTTTACGGTGAAGCACCGCGCCTCTCGACAGGGCCGCAATCCGCGCACCGGCACGACGGTGTCGGTTGCAGAAAAATTTGTGCCGTTCTTCAAGACCGGCAAAGAATTGCGCGACCGCTTGAACAAGTCCAAGAGCCAGCATTAAAGTTTGTCAGTGCTGAGCCGATGCGGCGATCGCGACGTGCAGCCTGCGCCGCTGTCGGATGCGCAGCGCGAAAGCGTCGGACGAACTTTGACAACGAAGCCGACCAACAAGAGGTGTTGTGGTGTTGAGGCGTATCCTATCGCTCGTGATTGCTTTTCCGGTTGCAGCGATATTGGTCGCAATCGCCGTGTCGAACCGGCAATCCGTGCAACTCGTGCTTGACCCATTTCGCCCCGAAGCACCGGCGCTGGCCGTCGATCTGCCGTTCTACGCGTATTTGCTCGGCGCGCTCGTGATCGGCGTCATGCTCGGCGGGTTCGCGACGTGGATGGGCCAAAGCCGCTGGCGTCAGACGGCTCGCACGCAAGGCCAGCGAGCGGCGCGCTGGCAGGCAGAGGCCGATCGCCTCGCGCGCGAACGCGACACATCGATCG
Organism: Hyphomicrobium sp.; assembly: GCA_019748215.1. Classification (GTDB taxonomy): domain Bacteria; phylum Pseudomonadota; class Alphaproteobacteria; order Rhizobiales; family Hyphomicrobiaceae; genus Hyphomicrobium_B. The sequence goes on along the minus strand of JAIEPV010000058.1, from coordinate 135 downwards.
GCTCGGGCAACGACACGGCCGGCGGTCGCAAAACCTTGGCGCTGGCTGGCCGTTAAATCTGCGTCGCGCGGCCTTCGAGGCAAACCTTAAAGATTGGACGCGGCATGGACGCACTCACACTTTTTGGCCTCGCAT
>JAIEPV010000188.1 GCA_019748215.1 Hyphomicrobium sp. | reverse complement strand
CACGCGTGCGCGGCGATCGAACAGGTCATCGTGCCACGGGCTCGCGACCTCGGCGGCTTTTCGGTGCGCCGGGCGCTACCGGCGGCGGGGCGTCAGATGGTCGGCCCGTTTATCTTCTTCGATCAAATGGGGCCTGCTGAATTTCTCATCGGCAATGGCATCGACGTTCGCCCGCACCCCCACATCGGGCTGGCGACCGTCACCTACTTATTCGAGGGCGAAATTTTTCATCGCGACAGCCTTGGCATCGCGCAAGCCATTCATGCCGGCGACCTCAACCTGATGACCGCTGGGAGCGGTATTGTGCATTCGGAGCGCGAGACGAGCGACGCGAAGGCAACCACGCGCCGATTGTTTGGAATACAAGCGTGGGCTGCATTGCCGAAACACGCCGAAGAGCGCGCGGCGAATTTTCGGCATTACGCGACGCGCGACCTGCCGCGCATCGAAGACGGTGGCAAACGCGTGCGCGTCATCATGGGATCGCTGTATGGCGAAACATCGCCGGCCGATTTCCCACATCCGGCATTTTACGCCGAAGCTGTTTTGGCGCCGGGAGCCGTCTTGCCACTCGACCCAGACTACGACGAGCGGGCGATTTACATCGCCAGCGGCGAGATCGACATTGCCGGGGATCGATTTGGAAACGGGCGGCTTCTCGTCTTTCGACCGGGCGACCGGATTTCGATCCTGGCCCTATCACACGCGCGATTGATGTTGCTTGGCGGCGAGCCCATGGACGGTCCACGGCACATATGGTGGAATTTCGTATCGTCGTCGAAGGATCGCATCGACGCCGCCAAGGCCGATTGGCGCGCGGGTCGTTTCGACCTCGTTCCTGGAGACGAAACGGACTTCATCCCGCTTCCCGAGTAACGCGGCAGCGCACAACCCTTGCTCCAAGCGGCGCAGTCCGCCAAACTTCGCGCATGGGACCTGCATGGTGATTGAGACCCCGGCCGTTCGACACGATGCGACCGCCGGTCGGCGCGGGCTCGCGGCGCATCCGGCCGGGCTATCGACGCTGTTCTTCACCGAACTTTGGGAGCGGTTTTCTTACTACGGCATGCGGGCGCTGCTGACGCTGTTCATGGTGGCGGCGATCGCCGACGGCGGCCTCGGGTTCACGACGGCGGAAGCCGGCCGCATCTACGGCAACTACACGATGGCTGTTTACATGCTGGCGATCCCCGGCGGGTTCATCGCCGACCGGTTGCTTGGCGCGCGCCGGGCGGTGCCCATCGGCGGCACGATGATCGCGCTCGGCCACTTTGCTCTCGCTTGGCCGACACAGACGACCTTTTATCTCGGCTTGGTGCTGGTCGCGCTTGGAACAGGTTTGTTCAAGCCGAACATCTCAGCCCTGGTTGGAGCGCTCTACGAAAAATCCGATACGCGGCGAGATGCCGGGTTCTCGATTTTCTACATGGGCATCAACGTCGGCGGGTTTTTAGCGCCGATCGTGACCGGGTTTCTGGCGCAGAGCTCGATTTTCAAATCGTGGCTGGAGACCAACGGATTCGATCCGGCGAAAAGCTGGCATTGGGGATTTGCCGCAGCGGGCGTCGGCATGACCATCGCGCTGGCGATCTTCTTGCGTCAGGCTCGAGAGCTGCCGGATACGCGCGACACCTCGCTGCGACTCTCGAGCGATGCGCGGCGCGATGTCCTTCGTGGCGGCGCAATGACCGTTCTTGGAACGCTGGCACTTTTTGGCTTAGCGCTACTTTCCGATGTTGACGGCTGGACCTGGTTGCGCTGGCTGTTCCTGGCGCTGCCGGTCGCTGGCATCATCTACGCTGCGCGCCAGCCCGGCGATGACGCCCAGCGGCTTGCCGCCATCGGCGTGCTGTTCATCGCCGCCATGACTTTTTGGGCAGTGTTCGAACAGGCCGGCACCACAATCGCTTTATTCGCTGACCAGCTGACGCGTGGCGATATCGCAGGTGTTGCTTTTCCGTCGGCGTGGTTCCAGTCGATCAATTCGCTGTTCGTTATTCTGCTGACGCCGATATTTGCCGCACTATGGATGCGGTTACGGGATCGCCAGCCAGCGCCGGCGATCAAGTTCGCCGTCGGCCTTGTGCTGTTGTCGGCATCATTCCTGCTGATGGTCCCGGCTGCGACGCTGGCGGCCAGCGGTCGCGTGTCGCCGCTGTGGCTGGTTGGACTGTTCTTGCTGCAAACGATGGGTGAGTTGCTGATCAGCCCCGTCGGGCTATCGACGATGACCAAGCTTGCTCCACCGCGCATGACTGGCTTCGTGCTCGGACTTTGGTTTCTCGCTTCAGCCTTCGGCAATAAGCTTGCAGGCGTGATGGGCGGCGGCTTCGCGGGGTCTGATCCGAGCGCACTGGCTTCGGGATTCTTGACGCAAGCAGGCGTCGTCGCATTGGCGGCAGCGCTGCTGTTTGCGGCGGCGCCCTGGGTGCGCAAACTATCGGCGTCGGCCGATTAACCCTTGTTCTGCAAATGCTGACTGGGGCCGGGTCAAACTCGCACCATGCCGCCTTGACACCCACCGCGCGCGAAGGCGATTGTCCGCGCGTGATGGCTGTGAGACGCTTTAGCCAATGCGCGATCCGGCTGCAATTTTTCAAAAGGCCATGCCCCGTGAGTGTTTCGAACGCCCTGCGCACCTACCTGGATTTCGAGAAGCCGATCCTCGAACTCGAAAACAAAGTGGCTGAGTTGAAGGCGTTGCAGAAGGACGGCAAGGGTCCGCAAATCGCCGA
>JAIEPV010000008.1 GCA_019748215.1 Hyphomicrobium sp. | reverse complement strand
CGATCATCGAGATACCGACTAAAATGATGGACCAGTCGTAGGAGATTCCAGTCAGCAGTTTCACCAACACGCCAGCGCCCGCCATCTGCGGCATGAGGTAGGCAAAGTTGACAACGACGGTACCCACAATGGTCGCGAGCAGCGAGGTGCGGGTTTTCATCCGGCTCTGTATCACGTCGCCGAGTGTGTATTTACCCGTGTTGCGTAATGGCTCGGCGATCAGAAACAAGACCGTGCAGAATGCGACCAGCGGCCCGATTGCGTAAAACGCGCCGTCCATGCCGAACAGCGCGGTCAATCCAGTAAAGCCGAGAAACGCCGCGGCGCTGCACCAGTCGCCCGCCAGCGCGAAACCGTTTTCGACCGCCGTCAACTGACTGTCCGCTGCGTAAAACTCACTCGTCGTGTGCGTGCGCTTGGCGGCCCAGTAGGTGATGCCGAGCGTGATCAGAAGAATGACAATGAAAATCGAAAGCGTCGTGCTCATCGCGAGGCTCCTGTGCCGGTGATGTCGACGGCAGCCTTGGCGGCCAGCGGATCGAAAACGTTGTTGGCGATGCGGACATAGACGATGGCAAGCACCCACGAGAGCACATAGTTGAGCGCGATCAGCAGGTATCCGACATTGAATGCGCCGGTGACCTTGATGCCCATGATGCCTTTGCCGAATGCGGCAAGCGCGGTAAGGCCAATGTATCCGACCATGAAGATGATCGTCATCGGCACAAGGTATTTCAGTTTTTCCGCGATAAGCGCCCTGATCGACGCATGCGCCGCCTCGATCGATTTTGCGTTAGCTGCCATCAACATTTCCCCCGTTGTTTTGGTCTGGCGTTTCCAGCGTTCGGCGTGTGCATCTTCGGCGCGAAACCATGAAAGACAGACGCGCGCCCGCCTAAGGGAGCCAGGCGCAATGTCGGGCTCTGTTTGGCGCGCGCCAAAGTCCCATCGCGTCGGCGAAATGACCGGCGTCGATTTGGACATGCAGGAATGCTCGCTCCCTGTGAGATTTTGTCCCGCATTGCAGCGGGTTGAACCGGCCATCACGATTGCGAAGATCGGCTACTTCGTCTTTACGAGCGTCCCGTAAAGTGACAAAATTAATTAAAGCGATGGTCTAAATCGTATTTTATAATGATGGAGGAAGCGGCGATGAATTTCGACATTGATTGCCTGCGCACGTTCGTGCTGGTCGCCGACAGCATGAGTTTCTCGCGCGCAGCAGAGACGGTCGGCCGTTCGCAATCCACCGTCAGCCAGCAGATCGGCAAGCTCGAAGTCCAAGTCGGCAAGAGCCTGCTCGACCGGCGAAAGGGGCGCGTATTCGAATTGACGTCCGAAGGCACCAAGCTGCTTCAATATGCGCGCCGCATGTTGCAGTTGAACGACGAGGCCTATGCGTCGATGTCCGACGACGTCTTGACGGGTTTCGTGCGGCTTGGCGTCCCATTAGACTTTTTCGGACGCGATTTCACGACTTGGCTCGCCGGCTTCAAGGCAATTCATCCGATGGTCGGTCTCGAAATCGAAGCCAACCAATCCGAGAACCTGATGAGGCGCAGCGCCAGGGGCGAATTCGATCTCGCTTTCTTCAAGCAGGATACCGGCGCTAAACACGGCACGGTAACGCTGCGCGAACAACTCGTCTGGGTAGCCGGCGCAAGTTATGTGCCGGACGCGCTCCAATCGATACCGCTAATCTTGTTTCCCGAAGGCTGCGCCTATCGCCGCTGTGCCATCGCTGCACTTGGAGAAGAAAAGCGAAACTGGCATCTTAGCTTTGTCAGCCCGAGTTTCGAGTTGCTGCGAGCTGCCGCGAGCGAAGGAATGGGCGTTACGGTTCTTGCACGTTCGCTGGTGACGGCGCCGCTGCGGATCATCAGCCACAATGCCAGGTTGCCGGAATTGCCGACGGTTGAACTGGTGTATTCGCAGGGGCGACGCACGAATTCCCGCGTCGTTGGAGAACTCGCGACCTATCTCGCCGACAGTTTGGCGAACTGCATTTCATTTCCGGCCAGTGGCGCGGCTTGAAAGCAGCGTTGCGTTGCAACTCACACCCGCGGAAACGTTCTTCGCCATCGCTGCGGCCGCGGCAACAGCTGTGCTGTCGGATTTCGACGCCAAGGTCATCAAGATCGAGCCGCCGGAATCGGGCCATCCTATCGCAATCTGCCGAATTTGCCGGGCTATCCGAGCAGCGAGTATAATTACGTTGGATCATGGAGGCACACAACAAACGCAGCGTCCAAGCCGGAGGGACCGGCGGTGTTGCATCAGCACCGTGGCGGACGCCGGCGCGGCAAACAACGCTCGTGCGAGAACTGTGATCCCCATGCCCTCGATGCTGCTGCCTTCAGGCAGTCGAAACTTGGACTGACTACCTGAGGCGCCAGGAACGCTGACTGTCCATTGGGATGGCGATTGCGCACCGGCGATATTTTTTTGAACTCGACGGCCGTTGACCCGCGCATCGCCAAGCTGCATTCTAGATCGTCTGATCAATAACAGCCCCCACGGCTAAGCTTGCCGCGGGACCTACCGATGGCCGTATGCCGAGGGAGCCGAGATGCATACCAACGGGCCTGTGCTCCGTTCGATGACAGCGACAGCCGTGAAGTTGCCGATGAAGCGACCGCTCGGCACCAGTGCCCAAAGCATCAGCGAAGCTTGCCTGTTGCTGGTCGATCTTTTGACGCAAGACGGTATCCAAGGGCGCGCCTACGC
>JAIEPV010000073.1 GCA_019748215.1 Hyphomicrobium sp. | reverse complement strand
GCGTGGCGGCGCACAAGCCGGGACATCCATTTCCCAAGCGCTGCAACAGTGCCGCCGATCCTGCCAACCGGAGACGAACTTTGAAACGCCAGGCGACGATCACGCGCAAGACCAAGGAAACCGAGATCACGGCGACCATAGATCTCGACGGCACCGGCGCCTATGATATCCAAACCGGCATCGGCTTTCTTGACCACATGTTGGAGCAGTTGGCCCGCCATGGTTTGATCGACATCGTGCTGCGCGCCAAGGGCGATCTACACATCGATTTCCACCATACTGCCGAGGATACCGGCATCGTGCTTGGTCAAGCCATTGCCAAGGCGCTGGGGGACAAGGCCGGCATCGTCCGCTATGGCGACGTGCATCTGCCCATGGACGAAACACTGACGCGCGTCGCGGTGGACGTTTCGGGGCGGCCTTTCCTGATTTGGAAGGCTGAATTTTCGCGACCCAAAGTCGGCGAAATGGATACTGAATTGTTCCGCGAGTGGTTCCAAGCCTTCGCGCAAAACGCCGGCATCACGCTGCACGTCGAAAACCTTTATGGCGAAAACAACCATCACATTGCCGAGACCTGCTACAAGGGGTTGGCGCGGGCGCTGCGGATTGCGATTTCGCTCGATCCGCGCCAATCCGGCCGTATCCCATCGACAAAAGGCTCACTTGCCGGCTGAGGTGGGTAGCAAATACGGTCGGCGCTGTGCCAAAACTTCGGCGCGCGATTTGCCTAGCAGATCAATTAAAACCAGCGAAGGGTCGTTGCCCGTGGTGACTTTCACCGTTCATGAGCCTCCAGCCCCGCCGGCCGATCGGATCGATCGCGCCGATGCCTTGCAATTCGTCAAGGATGGCTTTTCTTGGCTGACGGCCCTTTTTCCGTTGCTCGGCTTTGCGCAGCAATCTTTGTGGCTTGCGGCGGCTGGATATGCCGTCGCGCTAGCAGGGCTAGGCGCGCTGCTCAATGCGCTGGCGGTGGACCCGGCGTGGATTGCGCTGCTGGTCACGGCGTTGAACATCTACCTCGGCTTCGAGCTTTCGACGGTCAAACGCTGGACGCTCGATCAAGGCGGTTGGCGCACGCTTGGCACCGTCACAGGCCGAAGCATCGCTGAATGCGAACGCCGCTTCATGGAGAGCTGGCTGCCCGCCCAACCGGCCGTCACCACGCAGCGCGACGGGCAAGGCACTTCACTGCCGTTTGGCGCTAATCGCTGAGCGTTTCTGGACTATGGCCGCCATGCTTCTAATGCCGGATTTTTGACAGCATGCAGCGTGTCGTGATCATCGACTACGGATCGGGTAATCTCCATTCGGCCGCCAAGGCGTTCGAACGCGCCGCCGTCGATAGCGGGACGCCGGCTCGCATCATCGTCAGCCCGAAGCCGGAAGACGTCGCTGCCGCCGATCGCGTTGTGCTGCCGGGCGTCGGCGCCTATGGCGATTGCAAACGCGGCCTCGATGCTGTGCCGGGCTTGCTCGATACGCTCGACGACGTCATTCGCCGCAAAGGGCGGCCGTTTCTCGGCATTTGTGTCGGCATGCAGTTGATGAGCGAGCGCGGCCGCGAGTTCCAGGTGACGGAGGGTTTCGGCTGGATCAAGGGTGAGGTGCGAGCCATCGAGACCGGACCTGAGCCGTCTGCCGCAGCGCTCAAAATCCCGCACATGGGGTGGAACACGCTCAACGTGGCGCGGCCGCATCCGCTGCTCGACGGCATCGCTACCGGACCGACGGGCCTACACGCCTATTTCGTGCACTCGTTTCATTTGGCGGCGACCGAGCGCCGCGTCATTGTCGCTGAAACCGACTACGGTGGAGCGGTAACGGCGATGGTCGCTGATGACAACATCGCCGGCACCCAGTTTCATCCAGAGAAGAGCCAGACACTCGGCCTCAAGCTGCTCGCGAATTTCCTGCGTTGGACACCGTAACCCGCAGCGGGGTCTGCACTGGCGCGACAACCGCATGCATCGCTGCATGCAAGGCATCCCACATCATGCGCGGAGCTGAAAACAGCTCCAAAGGTTCCTCGTCTTCAAGACGGCCAGTCAGCCATGCCAAGCGGCTATTGAGCGAGGCTTCCTTGCGGCCCAACTCATGGATGCGAAGTTCGTCGCGGTCATCGAACAGCACCGCGAGACGCTTCTTGATCTGGTCGGCTGTCAGCCAAGTTTTGACGTACCAAAGACCGTCGCCGGTGCGGACGTACTGGCTGGCGATGTAAGGAATGGAGAATGAGACCGCCCATGTATCTTGGGCCGCGTTCTGAGGCGTGTGGTGGATTAAATAGGTTTTCATGGGGTGCATCCGGGGCGGGGAGTGGACTGTGGGACGTTGGGGGGAGTGGGGAACGCCTGACGCAACACGCAACTCAGCAACATAAGCAACACAGGGCACTACGACGGTCCGTCTGGCATCGTTTCTCTCGACGTGGGCGACCGCGATCACGAAAAAAAGATCGCAGCCATCTCGATGCGAGTGGATGGATGCCGAGTGACCTCACACACACGGCACTTGACCATTACTTGGGCTTTGAACGGGGCGGACCCGCGGGAACGGCGCTTGGGGGGAGAAGCCCGCCCCGCCCAAAGACCTCAGCAGGCTTCTGCAAACGGCAATTCTGGTTCGATCGGCTCGGGAGCCGGCGGCGCCGGGAAGGCGATGATGTTGCTGTCCGGCGAGATATCGAGACCGGCGCGACGCTGACGAAACCACCG
>JAIEPV010000063.1 GCA_019748215.1 Hyphomicrobium sp. | reverse complement strand
AAGCCCTCGGCAATCAGCACGGTGCCGATCATCAGCAGGAAGCCAAGCGCCAGCATGATGATGGTCGGATTGTTGTTGATGAAGTTGGCGAGCGGCGCTGCCGCCATCAGCATGACGAGGACCGTGACGATGACAGCGATGAACATGATCGGCACGTGCTCGGTCATGCCGACGGCCGTAATGATGCTGTCAATCGAGAACACGAGATCGAGCAGCAGGATTTGACCGATGATCGCTGCAAAGCCAAGGCCGGCTTTGCGATCGTCAAAGACGTCGGGCGTCGGTGTCGGATCGACCTTGTGGTGGATTTCCTTGGTGGCTTTCCACACGAGAAACAAGCCGCCGGCGATCAGGATCATGTCGCGCCATGAAAAGCCTTTGCCAAGCAGCGTAACGACTGGCGCCGTCATCGTGACGATCACGGAGATTGTCGCAAGCAGCAACAAGCGTAGGACGAGGGCCGCGCCGATGCCGACCTTACGGGCCCGGTCGCGCTGGTCTTCGGGCAGCTTGTTGGTCAAAATGGAAATGAAAATCAGATTGTCGATGCCAAGTACGACTTCCATGACAATCAGCGTGGCAAGTGCGAGCCAAGCTGCCGGGTCGCTGGCGAGTTGCAGAAGGTAATCAGTCAATGGAGTATCCCCGTGGCGTTCGAAAAAAGTTATCGATAGACAGGCCATAATGGGTTCGGCTGTCAAGTTGTCAGGCGAAGACCGAACGGCGAAGGAAGATCGCTGCGAGATGACGATTGCACGTCAGGCATCATAGCGTGAGAACAGCGAAGGGCGCTGCAACGCAGTCGCCGTCTGAACGTTCCGTCCGCGCGCCGAAGAGTGAGGGAATAAATTTGCAAAGTTCATTGCTGCCGCCATGGCTGCTGCCGATCGTGCTGCTCAGCGTGTCGAACATTTTCATGACCATCGCCTGGTATGGGCATTTGAAGTTCAAGACGTCGCCGCTGTGGATCGCGATCGCGGCGAGTTGGGCGATTGCCCTCATCGAGTATTGCTTCGCGGTGCCGGCGAACCGCTACGGGAACGCTGTCTACTCGGCGGCTGAATTGAAAACCATCCAGGAGGTGATCACGCTGATCGTCTTCGCCGGATTTTCGGTCTTCGTTTTGAATGAGAGTTTGACCATCAACCATGCCATTGGCTTTGGTTTGATCGTGGCCGGCGCATTTTTTGTGTTTAAGGGACCGGTTGCATAGGTGGCGTATCGTTGGCCGAATAGTGCCGCTATTTGCCGGCGCGTTCGAACAGGTCGCTATCAGCGTCGCGTTTGTCCTGTGCCCAAGCCGCCGCGATTTCGGCCGCGACCATGCTGAAGGTAATGCCATTGCCGCCGCAGCCGAGGATGGCAAAGCAGTTGGGCAATTCGTCCAACGCCGTGATGATCGGCAACCCCGTTGGACTGGTCGCAAACGCGCCCGCCCAAGCATAGTCGATCCGCAACGTCCGCCCCGGCAAAAGCGTGTTCAGTGCTTTGAGGAGCTTCTGAGACTTTACGAGGATCGCCGCATCGCGACGCGCCGGATCGGTCAAGCCTGAATCTTCGCCGCCGGCAAGGATGCGATTATCGGCGGTGGCGCGAAGATAGAGGTAGGGGTCGGCTGCCTCCCAGATCAGACAACGGGTAGGCCAAAAGGCTTCATCGGGTAGCGGTTGTGTGGCGATGGCCCACGACGACGTGATGTCGAAGAGACCCTTCGGCATACCGGCGACCGTCTCATAACCCGTCGCGAAGATCACGCGCTTGGCGGTGAACGTGGCGTCGGTCTCGGTGATGAGTTCGACGCGATCGCCGTCGGCTTTGACCGCGGTCACCGTGCTGTCGGAATATACCCGACAGCCCTTGGCCTGCGCCGCCCGCAAAGCGCCGGCGGTGAGGAGTGCAGGATTGAGTTCGCCAGCGCCTTGAGACAATAGCGCGCCCGTGCGGTCGATGCCGAAGGTGTCGCGCAGCGCGGCGGCGTCAACATAGTCCGACGGTAGTCCTGCGGCTTTGCGTTTCGCGGCTTCGATTTTCAGGCCTCGAAATCCCATCTCATTGCCGGCGAGATAGAGCGCGTCGCGATCGACCCAATCGCAATCGATGTCGTGCTTTTGGATAAGGCGCTTAAGATTTTTGACCGCCTGCAGCGAACGGCGATATGCACGATTGGCGCGCCGCGCGCCGATTTTTTTGCTGAGTTCCGTCAGCGGGGTGTCGAGCTCGAATTGAATCATCGCGGTGCTTGCGGCGGTGCTGCCGGAACCCGGTTTGCGGCGATCGATGACGACGCAATCAAGCCCGAGTTCGCTGAGCGTTAACGCCGTGAGCGCACCGCTGACACCGCCGCCGATGATGGCGACGTCGCAGTGCTCATGGCGTGTTGCCGTGCGAGTGCGAACCGTCGAGCCGGGCGAATCCGTCCATAGCGGCGTGCCGCCGCGAAGATCTTTCTTTTGGGTAAGCATGGGGACCGAATGTTGAGGTGGCTTGCGAAACGCTAACGCTGCCTGCATCGACGATGTTCCGGTCTACGGACCGCCGTTTGCTCAGCGATCTCCTCGGTCGGACACCGGCTTGGTCATGGTTGCCAAAAGCCGGCAATTCGGCCATAAGGCCCACATCTCACACGCGAGTTTATGCGCTAGGCGGATGAAAAGCC
>JAIEPV010000012.1 GCA_019748215.1 Hyphomicrobium sp. | reverse complement strand
CTTCGCGGGCAATTTCGATATCGGACTTAACGGTCACGGCGACGTCCCCTCCCAGGTCTTTTGATGGCTGGCCGGTGCGGCCAGGCAATTTCGAGGCCGGGCGTCGAGGCTCGGCCTCGGGATATTGGACTTTTGGATGACGGCCGCCAAGAGCGACATTTTTTCTGGCGCTTGAAGATTATGCGTGGGCGCTTCCGGCCGGCTCGCCGGAGGCGAGTCGGAAGCGCAAAGCAAAGAGCGGGGCGACGGGGCTGCGGAGTTGGCGGCGGGCTCCACAAAGTCCTCAAACGCTTTGTCTGCTAAGCACAAAATCGCTTTACGAGCCTCGGCCTCGTTATTGAACCTGTCCCCAGAATCAGCACACGATGTACACAGGCAATCCACAACTTGGTTTATGAGCCATGGATCATATGGAAATGGCGCGGCTGGCCCAAAGTCCAGGTCAGATTCGGGTGGTCGCAAGCACGATCAAAGCCGCACTCGGGCAGAGCATCTCGCCTAGCGAGAATGACTTTCTCAGCAAACTAGAACGGTTTTCGGAAGACAATTTACTATCAGTTCGCCAGCGGGAGTTTCTTTGGTCACTTCGCGAGCGGACATCACGAAAACCCGTCCAGGGGAAATATCGTGCTGCCTATCTGATACAAAAACTTTGGGAGGCACGCGCGGACCTTCAATATGAAGACGAAGAGAAGCTGGAGCGATTTCGGGCATTCGGTCAACAACTGTCATTGTCTAAATCAGAATGGCGTTGGGTCTTTGCGCGGTGCCGGGAACTTAACCTGATTGATGATGAGTACGTCTCCTTAACGTGATCCAAGCGCTTCCGGCCGGCTTCGCGGAGCGAAGTCGGAAGCGCAAAGCAAAGAGCGGGGCGACGGGGCCTCGATCTGTTTTTTGGTTTCGTTCGGGATGCAGCCACCGCCGCCCCACGTCATGCCAACCCCGCGTTCACGATACCGGCGTAAGCCCCCGGTATCGCTCGCCGGACTGCGGAGACGTGTCCGTCTCCAAGAGCCGTCGACCCCACCATCCGCCCGTGCATCTCGTTTATTCGAGCGGGCGTTGAACCACGCTGCCGCTGACGGCTCCGCGCGGCCGGCAGAAATCCCCAGCGCACTGATCCCGCTGGCGACCCGGCATGCTCTCTATCCACCCACAGTGCCGCAGCTCGAGACTGTGTCTTCGCGTGTGGCGAGATGGGCTAAGTATGCGGACCGCGCCGTGATGCGGGGATAAGTTTTCTCGCACGATGGTTACGGCCGGGGATAACGGTTCAAAAAAGCGGTTGTGAGCGTTGGCCGAATGCAACGTGTCCCGCCGACGAATTCGAGTGTGCTCGTCGCAGCCGATGTACTCAGCTGCGCCATACTTTTCGGCTATCGATCATCATGCATCGCACAAAAATACGACGCGCTTGCAGCAACAAATGGACGTATGCGCCGCTTGAAATGACGCCTATAGAACGGGCTTGCCGATGTGCTGGCCAGTGAGTGAGTTCCTCGAAAATGGATCAGCGTCGAGCAACCCAATCAGCGCCGCTGCCACTCACCATTTATTTTTTGATCCGAGATTTTTTCGCAATCGGCCGACGGGCGCGGCAGAAAAAATCGAGTCAAAGTTTAGACCGTCATCTTGGCGACGCCTCCATCGCGCGACTGGCGATCGATTGCGGCGCCAACGTCGGCAACATCACGTCGAAGTTTGTCGCGGCCGGTTTTCGCGTGCACGCTTTCGAGCCTGATCCGACGGCGAGAGACGCGCTGATCGCCCGGGCTTTCTCGGCCGATCAAGTGCGAATCTACCCGACAGCCGTCGGAGTTCGCAGGGGTATCGCCACGCTTTTCCGGCGCAAGAAAAAGTCGCAAACGACGATCCACACCGCCGCGTCATCGCTCGTGGACTATGGCAAAACCAATGCGCAGGACAATGTCGACGTCGAGATCATCGATTTCATCGCCTACATTCAGCAGCTCGGCGAGCGCGTCGGCATTCTGAAAATGGATATCGAGGGCAGCGAGGTCGATATCTTGAACGCGCTGATCGACGGCGATCACTTGTCCAAAATCGACTTCGCAGTTGTCGAAACGCATGAGCGGTTCAATCGCGACTTAGCCTGGCGCACGGCAAAGCTGCGGGCACGCTTAGCGCACCTCAAGGTCGCCAATGTCAATCTCGACCATCTTTAGAGCTTGGTATTGTGAGGTTGAAGGCGGCACCGCCGATATCGTGAAATGCTCCTGCCTGAGATCAACCCAGGCAGGAGCGACGCGAGCATTAGCGTGCCAGAAATTACGACACTATGCGCGTTCGAAACTGTGGCGGGAAGCTTCGATCGTATCTTCGAGCGTGCGCAGACCGGCCGTCGGTGCGCAGACCAGAGCGGCCATGTTTCCGGGTTTATGTTCGTTACGGTACATGCGCATGTGGGCTTTGGGGATTTGATCCCAGGCGAAAACCTCCGACATGCACGGGTCGATGCGCCGCTCGATGACGAGTTTGTTGGCGAGGCTCGCTTGCTTAAGATGAGCAAAGTGCGAGCCTTGCACGCGCTTCTGGTGCATCCACAAATATCGCGCGTCCATGGTGAGATTGAAGCCGGTGGTGCCAGCGCACGTGACGACCATGCCGCCGCGTTTGGCGACGA
>JAIEPV010000066.1 GCA_019748215.1 Hyphomicrobium sp. | reverse complement strand
TAGCTCTCAGGTCGTGACCAGCCCGCCTGCCGCCCGGCTTTTGGGACCGGCAAATAACCCAGCTTCTTCCTCATCTTACGGCTCAGTCGCATTGCGCGGACCCTCCCGACGGTTTGAGACTGCCGGACACGATACGCTCCATTTGGGGTATCGACAAGCCAATGACGGGGGGTTATGGTCCCGAGACGTTATCGTCTCAAACCATCCCGAGAGGGCTCAATGGCACCCCGCCGCAAAAAGCTATCCGGCCAATTTCTCCCGACGCCCGGCCGGGAATTCAAACTGCGCATCCCGGAAGACATCGCGGCGAGGATCGAAAAGAGAGCTAAAGACGAAATCAAGCCGATGAATCGGATCGTCATCAACGAGCTGGCCAGCATTCCGCATCTGGAAAAGCTGCGCGACCTCGGCGACGCGATTGAGGACATGAAAATCGTGTTGGCGAGGCACAGCGCCCGGCTCACACTAGCCGATCTCGGCGAGCCGTTGCTGCAGGCAGTTGATGCCGTGCTGGCCGCATCGAACGACAGTGAATTGCAGACGCGTCTCGACAAGCTGCGGGTGCTGCGCGCTGACATGCTGAAGAAAGAACGGACATCGAAGGAATGACTTGAACTCCGCTTTCGCCACCTTGGCGAAACCGAATCATGCAGTCTTTTCAAGGGCGGAGTTTAATTACCGGCAAGCCGGTAATTCAATCGAACTAGGTGACCGTCATTTATGAGAGTTGCGCGATGCGTACCAGCGACAAGCTTTCGGATCATCTGGCTTATCCACCCCGCGTCATGGCTGCCGAGCGCGCTGCAGCCTATGTCGGTTTCGGTGTCACCAAGTTTCTCGAAATGGTGGAGGCTGGCGAGATGCCGAAGCCGATCAATATTAGCGGTGATAATCCGCGCTGGGATCGGCTCGATCTCGATGCGGCGGTTGACGACTGGAAAGATCGGCGGCGTGATCCGGTGAAGCGAGATCGTGAGAAGCTTCACGCGAAATATCGCGACGCATAACCAAGGGCAGACGGGGCAATGGCCAAGATCACCATCGACTACGTTGAGACCAAAACGGTCGGACGCCACACCTATTATTATTTCAGGTATGGCGCTGACGGTGCTGGCCGGAATGCGAAGCGGATTCGGATGCGTGGCACGCCGGGAACGCGTGAGTTCACCGACCACTATGAGGAATTGCTTGAGACCAAGGCACCACAGGCGGTTGCCGCTGCTCGGCTCGGCAATGGTGAGCGGCGCGGTACGCTAGGCTGGGTGATCACTCAGTTCATGGATTCGGAAAAGAGCCCGGCATGGGCGAAGATCGGCGACAGCACGCGCGAAGTCTATCGTCGGCATCTCGACTGGCTGCGCGAGAATGACGGCAGCTCGATGCTCGCGGCGTTCGACAAGAAAATCGTGCGCGGCATCCGCAACAAGTACATCGACAAGCCGACAGTCGGCAATGCGATCTTGAAGCGGCTTTCACAGCTGTGGATATTTGCGGAAGAATATTTGAATCTCGATCTGCCAACGAATCCGGTGCCAGAAGTTCAGAAACTGGAAACCGAAGGCGAAGCGGCATGGGTCTGGCCGCCGAAATTGTTCGAGGCATGGGAAAAGCACGCCAACGATACCGAAATGACGTTCTACTTCTTGGCGCGCTACACTGGCCAGCGCAAAGGCGATTGCTGCGATATGGAATGGTCCGACATCGATCTGAAGGGCAATCGTATTCACGTTGTGCAGGAAAAGACCGGCAAGAAAATCTGGATTCCGCTGCACAAGCGGCTGAAGAAATATCTGGCCGCCCTGCCCCGCAGCGGTGCACACATCTTGATTTCGCCGGTCACCGGCAAGCGCTATGCCAAGCAGTCGATCACCAACTATGTCACGGCCCGCTGTGCTGCCCTCGGTCACGCCGGTTATTCAGCTCACGGGCTGCGCCACTCGGCAGGCATGGCACTGGCAGAAGCTGGGTGCACCACACAAGAGATCATGTCGATCCTAGGCCACGACACCGAGAAGCAGGCGGCACATTACGTCAAGCAGGCCAACCAACAGAAGCTGGCAAACAATGCGATGACCAAATGGGATAACGCCGACGAAGCGACCGGCAACGTGCTGCCGATGGCCGCGCCTCGCAAGCGCAAGTACAAAGCCAAGGCGGCGTGAGCACATCAGTACCGAAACTGTCCGGATTTCGTTTTCCGGACAGTTTTTTCATGCCGAATCATTTCGCAGTACATCAGAAAGCCGCAGTAAATCGCGGTTTTTGGCGCGGGATTATTTCGCAGTAAAGCGTGCTAAGTCGTTGAAAATCATCAACAGTGGCAGACCCTGCCGGGATCGCCACTATCGCTCCACCCTTGTCCGCAATTTCGACTTCATTGTCGTCTCGGTTGGGATTCTGGGCCTATGATGCCGGCCGGGAATTGCTTCCGTTGCCCTGACAAAGGATGCGGTCGTCATGCCAAAGAAGGGAATCACCGGCCACGACGAATGGGTCGTTACCGAAGCGCTGGCGACGGCGCTGGTCGCGCTCGAGGCGCTCGAGCCGACCCAGCAATCGCGCCAGCAGATGGACGACATCAAAAAGCTGTTGGCGGCGAACTGCCAGCCCGGGACC
>JAIEPV010000168.1 GCA_019748215.1 Hyphomicrobium sp. | reverse complement strand
CTTTGTCGTCAGCATACGAGATGGCAATAGGGTCGGGCTCGTGACGACGCAAGCCGCTGGCTGCGAAAAAGGGTTTTCTGTCGCGGTTTTAATCTGTTTGAGACCGCGCCGCTCTATCTCTAACTAAGCGACGTTTTCCCATGTCCCATCGGGATTGCGGCAAGCCGTGCCACGCATCTGCTGGGGACGGCCATCGATGTAAACCGTATGGGTGTAATCGCGGCAATCGTTAGAGCCGCGCTTGTACGGCTTACTTGGGACGATCTCGCCATAACGTCCATTATCAGGATTTCGCCATTGCCGCGCCGCACCCGACTGTCCGCGTTCGAGTGCATCGAATTCGGCTTCTTGGGCAAGCTGACGATCCCGCTGATCGAGGTTGCGTCCGACTTCTGAACCGATGATCCCGCCAACAACCGCACCGGCGACAGTCGCCAGAACATTGCCGCGACCCTTGCCGATTTGATTGCCGACCAATCCCCCGGCGACGCCGCCGAGGACCAAGCCCGAATCGGCTTTCGACGGGCCATCCGCTCCGCAAGCCGCCAGCGCGGCGAGCACCGGCATTGCCACTAAGACCCGCGCAATGCGCATATCGAACTCCGTCTGTCTCATTCATCTTGGCGCGCGCGCCGCACCTGGCAAGTTCACCGTGGCGCAGACGCCGTGCGCCACACTCGCTAAGGTGGCTACCGGCACGGTGCCCGCAAAGCAATCCTCTCATCCACTGCGATTCGGGCGAGAGTGGGACTTTTGCCCAAGACTGTGCCTATCGGGCAGCGCCGCGTGCAGGGCAGTGCGCGACAGCAAAATCGCCACGCGGTCTAGGCGGCCGGTAATTGTAATCGGACGCCAAGCCCGCCGTGTGGCGAGGCTTCCAAGGCTAAATTGCCCCGGTAGGACGCCGCCAAATCCGCAACAATCGATACGCCAAGACCCGTGCCGGGTGTCGTTTCATCGAGGCGCAGCCCTCGTTTGCCGATTTTGCTTCGTTGCTCGTCCGTCAGCCCCGGACCATCGTCGTCGACATCGATGAGCAAGAGCTTCGGCCGCGATTTGCCATCGCCATTTGCAACCTTGACACTCAACGTGACCGTCTTGCGACCCCATTTGCAGGCATTATCGAGAACATTGCCTAGCATTTCTTCGAGATCTTGTTTTTCGCCCTGAAACTTGGCGCCGACCGCGATTTTTTTCACAATCGCGATGCCTTTGTCGCGATGAATGCGCTCTAGTGCTCGCACCAGCGGCTCGACGATCGCGTCAACCTGTGTCACCCGGCCTATCGCGCCGGCCCCCGCCGCCATCCGGGCGCGGTCGAGATAATGCGTGACCTGATCGCGCATCAGTTGTGCCTGTTCGGCAACTTTTCCAGCGAACGGCGAGGCGTTGTCGCGCGCCTCATTGGTGATGACGGCCAGTGGCGTCTTTAACGCGTGCGCCAGATTGCCAACCTGCGTTCGGGCCCGATCGACGATGTCCTGATTGGATTTGATTAGCGCGTTGAGTTCACTTTGGAGTGGCTCGATCTCGACCGGCAATTGCCCAGCGAGCACGCTGGCGTCACCGGACCTGATACTTGCTAGACCTTTTTCGATACGGCGCAGAGGCAGCAAACCGAAGCGCACCTGGAACAGCGTTACGGTCACGAGGCCGAGCCCCGTCAACGCCAGCGCAATCGACAATCGATTTCTGAATTTGGCGACCGTCGCTTCGAGCCAATCGATCGGCCCGGCGACGATCACCGAATACTTTGTCTTGTCGGGATCATGTCCGGGACTATCGACGACTTCGAGAATGCGAATTTGCTCGCCAGTCGGTCCCGGCACGTTCATCCACCGCGTGCCAGTCGTGTCGGTCGGAAATTTCTTGTCATAGGGCGACGGCAACTCGCCGCTCGCCAGTGATGCCGACACCAGCCGGCGGCCGGATGCGCCTTCGAGTGGACGGATCTGCCAATACCAGCCCGAATGCGTCACTTCAAACAGCGGCTCATAAAGATTGGGCGGCGTAACGGGGTCCGACCCCGACGTATTCATGCTGTCGATCGACAGCGCCGTCAGCAGCTTCTTCAATTGGGAATCGAAGCTCAGCTGCACATCGTCACGATACAATGAATAGATCAGATATCCAGCGAGCGGTAGCACCACCAGCACCCAGGCGGCCGATGTGGCAAACAAACGGAAGGCGAGCGAGTTAAACTTCATCGGGTCCGTGGCTCATACGGTAGCCGAGGCCGCGCACGGTCTGAATGATGTCGCCGGGAATCTTTTTGCGCAGCCGGCCGATGAACACTTCGATCGTATTCGAGTCGCGATCAAAATCCTGGTCGTACATATGTTCGACCAGTTCGGTGCGCGACACGACGCGGCCGTTGTGATGCATCAGATATTGCAACAGGCGGAATTCATGCGAGGTCAGTTTGATCTGCTGGCCATCGCACGTCACGCGCGCCGACTTGGTATCGAGACGAAGCGGGCCGCATTCGATTTCAGCTTTGGCATGACCTGACGCACGGCGCACTTGCGCCCTGACTCGCGCCAGCAATTCTTCCATATGGAACGGCTTGGCGAGATAGTCGTCGGCGCCGGCATCCATGCCGGATACCTTGTC
>JAIEPV010000228.1 GCA_019748215.1 Hyphomicrobium sp. | reverse complement strand
CACCGGCCAGCCATCAAAAGACCTGGGAGGGGACGTCGCCGTGACCGTTAAGTCCGATATCGAAATTGCCCGCGAAGCCAAGCAGCAGCCGATCGCCGATGTGGCCGCCAAAGTCGGCGTGCCGGCCTCCGCGCTGGTCCCGTACGGTTGGACTAAGGCCAAGATTTCGTTCGATTTTATCGATTCCATCGCCAACAACAAAGACGGCAAGCTGATCCTGGTCACGGCGATCAGCCCGACGCCTGCGGGCGAAGGCAAAACTACTACGACGGTCGGCCTCAGTGACGGACTCAATCACATCGGCAAAAAGTCCATCGCAGCGCTCCGCGAGCCCTCGCTCGGTCCGTGCTTCGGCGTCAAAGGCGGGGCGGCCGGCGGCGGCTACGCCCAGGTCGTGCCGATGGAAGACATCAACCTGCACTTCACGGGTGATTTCCACGCCATCACCAGCGCCCACAACCTGCTGGCGGCGATGCTCGACAATCATATCTACTGGGGCAACGCGCTTGGCATCGATCAGCGCCGCATCCAATTCAAGCGCGTGCTTGATATGAACGACCGGGCCCTGCGCTCAATCGTCAATTCGCTCGGTGGCGTCTCGAATGGATTTCCCCGCGAAGACGGCTTCGACATCACCGTCGCCTCGGAAGTCATGGCCATCCTGTGCCTGTCAAAGGATCTCAAAGATCTCGAAACCCGTCTCGGCAATATCATTGTCGCCTACACGCGCGACAAGAAACCGATCCGCTGCCGCGATCTCAAGGCCGACGGCGCCATGACCGTGCTGCTGAAAGACGCGCTATCGCCGAACATGGTGCAAACGCTCGAAAACAATCCCGTCTTCATTCACGGCGGACCATTCGCCAACATCGCGCACGGCTGCAACTCGGTGCTGGCCACGCGCACGGCGATGAAGCTCGCCGACTATGTCGTCACCGAAGCCGGATTTGGCGCCGACTTGGGGGCTGAAAAATTCTTCAACATCAAATGCCGCAAGGCCGGCATTGCGCCGTCCGCGGTCGTTATCGTCGCCACCGTTCGCGCGCTGAAGATGCACGGCGGCGTTGCCAAGGATGATCTGAAAACTGAAAACGCCGCGGCCGTCGCCAAGGGCTGCGACAACCTCAAGCGCCATATCGAAAACATCAACAAATTCGGCGTCCCGGCCGTCGTCGCGGTCAACAAATTCATCACCGACACCGACGCTGAAATCGCGGAAGTGAAAAAAGCCGCCGAGAGCATGGGCACCAAAGCCTTCCTGTGCACCCACTGGGCCGATGGTGGCAAAGGCACAGCCGACCTCGCCCACCATGTCGTCGGCGTCATCGACGAGGGCAAGGCGAATTTCAAACCGCTCTATCCCGATGACATGAAGCTGCGCGACAAGGTCAAAACCATCGCCACTGAAATTTATCGCGCCAGCGACATCACTTGCGACGCTAGCGTCGAAACTCAATTCAAGGATCTCGAAGCGGCGGGCTTCGGCCATTTGCCGGTGTGCATGGCCAAGACGCAGTATTCATTCTCGACCGATCCGGCCAAGCGCGGCGCACCGACCGGCCACATCGTCGCCGTCCGCGAGTTGCGTCTCTCGGCTGGCGCGGAGTTCGTCGTCGTCGTCACCGGCGAGATCATGACGATGCCCGGCCTGCCGAAAGTCCCCTCCGCCGACACCATCCGCCTCGACGAGAAAGGCCAGATTCAAGGGCTGTTTTGATTGCTTTCTGCCTCGTGTCGAAAAAGTTCCGAATAACCTGATGAGGACGTTTTTAGAAGGCAAAGTTGCCGAAATGAAAACGATCACTTCGCAAATGACCGAAATACTTTCGGAACCAAAATCGAATGGAGAAGGGCGACCTTTTGAACCATATGAAGAGCAGCTGGCACGTTGCAACCGCAGCAGAAGCCATTGCGGCTGGGCAATTTGCGCGTTTAGGTTTCGATGTCTCAGTCCAATACGGAGCTGCTCAACCAGAATACGATCTGGTCGTGGCAGACGGCGAGAAAATGCTCAAACTTTCCGTCAAAGGTAGTCGAACGGGCAGCTGGGGCCTCACCCAGAGCTATCTTTCTGAAGCTAACTATCATCGCGCAACAGATCAGTGGCTTGCTAAATTTCGACCCAAGACAGCATTATGTTTGGTGCAGTTTCATGGGGTCGATTTTAATTCAATGCCGAACGTCTATCTAGCTTTGCCTTCGGAAGTAGCAGACCGCCTAAAGGCGGCATCCGGCGGCGTCGGAGACACAATCTTATTTGAAAATAAGACGCGTGGATCGAAAGCAAAGGGTGCCGGGCTTATAGAAAAAATACCGGATAGTTGGCGACTCTCTCCTGAACGAGCCCAGGAAATCTTGGCTAGGACTGTATAGCCTTCTTTTTTGCCTGCTTTGGTAGCGCGAATTGTCATGTCGAAAGTCGCCCCACATGCGACTGCTTCCCATCCTGGCCGTCGGTTGCTTCGTCAGTTCGATGTCGATGCGCGTCATCGACCCAACCATCCCTGACATCGCCCGCGATCTGAACGTCAGCGCCGCGACGGCGGCCTTGCTGGCATCGGCCTTCACATTTCCCTATGCGCTCGGCCAACCGCTGCTCGGC
>JAIEPV010000246.1 GCA_019748215.1 Hyphomicrobium sp. | reverse complement strand
TCTTCAACCTCCTCGTCACTGGCGAATTCCCCGCGATCAGCCGCAGCAATTCGCAGTTTTAAAACTTCGACATAGTGCCGGTCTGCAGCGAGGTATCCGGCCAGAGCCTCATGGATGATGTCAGATTCTGTTCGCTGTGTTTCTGTGGCCAGTTGATGAAACTGCTGCTGCATTTTTTGCTCGATTATTAAAGCTGGCATGATTGAATTCTCCGATAAATTTTTCGCATTATGCACCAAGTTTGCTTGCGAAAATTAGCACATCATGGCGGCTGGTTTAAATATCTCCCTCAACTTCGTTGCCGTGATACTCCAGCCACGCGCGGCGCGTTGAGGCTTCGTGTTTACCCATCAGCATGTTGAACATGTCCATGTTTTCTTTGTACGGTACGGCGGCGACATTGACGCGCAACGAGCGCCGTGTGTCGGGGTTGAGCGTGGTGTCCCACAGCTGTTCCGCGTTCATTTCGCCCAAGCCTTTGAAGCGCGAGATCGACCAGCTGCCTTCGCGCACTTTCTCCTGGCGCAAGCGGTCTTCGATGCCGAGCAATTCGCCTTCGTTGAGTGCATAGAGTTTGCGGATCGGCTTCTTGCCTTGCGCCGGAACATCCACACGGAACAGTGGCGGCTGTGCCAGATAGATTTTTCCGGCGAGCACCACTTGGTAGAAGTGGCGGAAGAACAACGTCATCAGCAGGGTGGAGATGTGCGCACCGTCTACGTCGGCATCGGCCATGATGTAGATGCCGCTGTAGCGCATGCCGGATAAATCCACCGCCTCGTCCGGCCCGTGCGGGTCTACGCCGATGGCAACAGCGATGTCATGGATTTCGTTGTTGGCGAACAGGCGGTCTTTTTCCACCTCGAATGTGTTGAGTACCTTGCCGCGCAAGGGCAACACGGCTTGGAATTCTTTGTTACGCCCCTGTTTGGCGGAGCCTCCGGCGGAGTCGCCCTCGACCAGAAACAGCTCGGTGCGCGTCGGGTCGCTGGAGCTGCAATCGGTCAGCTTGCCCGGCAGCACTGCAACGGACGAGCCTTTTTTCTTTTCCACTTTTTGCGCCGAACGCAAACGGCTTTGCGCTTGTTGGATGGCGAGTTCGGTGATGCGTTTGCCGAAGTCGATATGTTCGTTCAGCCACAGGTCGAGCGGGTCTTTCACCATCAGCGAGACCAGACGCAGCGCATCGCGCGAGACGAGTTTGTCTTTGGTCTGGCCTTGGAACTGAGGGTCTAGCACTTTGGCCGACAACACAAAGCTGGCACGCGAGAACACGTCTTCGGGCACCAGCTTGACGCCCTTGGGTAGCAGGCCGTGCAATTCGGCGAAACTCTTCACCGCGTTGAACACGCCGTCGCGCAAGCCGGAATCATGCGTGCCGCCCGACCAAGTGGGAATCAGGTTGACGTAGGACTCGCGCACGATTGCGCCTTCGGTAGACCATACGATTGCCCAAGCCGCGCCTTCGCCTTCGGCATAGCCGCTCTCGCCGCCTTTGGGAATAAATTTTTCCATGGCAAAGATAGGCACCGCCATTTCCTGTTCCGCCATCGCTTCGTTCAGGTAGCCACGCAGTCCGTCGGGGTAGGACCAGACACGCGTCTCCCCCGTTTTTTCAGTGAACAGGGTGACGTTCACACCGGGCAGCAGTACCGCCTTGGAACGTAACGCGCGCTCCAGTTGCGGCAGAATGACGTTGGGTACGTCGAAATATTTTGGGTCAGGCCAGGCGCGCACCATGGTGCCGCTGCGCTTCTTCGGGCAATCGCCGACACGCGCAACAGGCGCTGCGGCAGCGCCGTTGATGAAGCGGATAAAGTGTTCGCCGCCGTCGCGGAATACCGTCACCTCAACCTTGGTGGAGAGCGCGTTGGTCACCGCCACGCCGACACCGTGCAAACCGCCTGCGAATTTGTACGCGCCGCCGGAATCTTTGTCGAACTTGCCGCCCGAGTGCAGCACCGTGAACGCCACCTCGACTACGGATACGCCTTCCTCGGGATGCACACCGACCGGAATGCCGCGCCCGTCGTCCTGCACCGACACCGAGCCATCGGCATGGGCAATCACGCTGATGTTCTTGGCGTAATTCGCCAAGGCTTCGTCGCAGGCGTTGTCCACGACTTCGGCGATGAGGTGATTGGGAGATTCGAGATTGGTATACATCCCCGGGCGCTGGCGCACCGGTTCGAGACCGCGCAGAACTTTGAAACTGGATTCGTCGTATTTGTTATTTGCCATGTTTTAGAGTTATTTTCTTGTAACGGTATTACGCTGTTGACATCTGAACGTTCGTTCTATATCTTACCTAGCCATGAGCAACGACGCAAATTATCTCGCCAAGCTTCAAGACTACTACGCCGACAACAACGTGTTGCCGCCGTACTCTACCATCATGACCTTGTTGGGCCTAAAATCCAAATCGCCCGTGGCAGCCTTGATTGCACGCCTAAAATTACA
Source organism: Hyphomicrobium sp. (assembly GCA_019748215.1). Classification (GTDB taxonomy): domain Bacteria; phylum Pseudomonadota; class Alphaproteobacteria; order Rhizobiales; family Hyphomicrobiaceae; genus Hyphomicrobium_B. Next base: position 130 of record JAIEPV010000246.1, on the reverse strand, counting down.
AGGCTATCTGGAATCCACTCCGGAGAAGCGTCTTAAACCGGGCAAACGTTTTTTTGAACGTCCGATATTTGACAGTGTTCAAGCCGGCGCCCCCAGACATGCGGACGAGTCGCGTTATGACACCATCACC
>JAIEPV010000081.1 GCA_019748215.1 Hyphomicrobium sp. | reverse complement strand
ACCGGCGAACGCCACGCCCTGCTCAACACCTCGACGAGCGTGACCGACACGCTCAAATCGCTCGGCACCGAAATTCCCATGCTGATCGAAAAACTATCGACGCAGCAGGTCACGCTCGCGACCATCATCAAAGGTGCGGGCGAAAACCTCACCAGCCTAGAAGGCTCGTTGGCGACGCAAACCGGGCGGTTCGGAGAAGTTCTTGGTCAGCGCACTCAAGATCTTCAAGCGGTTCTCGAAGATTACACGAGCGCGTTTTCGACGGCACTCGGCACCCGTACCGAGCAGATGCGCTCCGCCTTCGACGGCTATATGCACACGCTCGATACGACGCTTGGCAACCGCACCGAAAATTTGCAGACCGTCTTCGAAGAGTACGCGCGAGCTCTCGACACCACGCTCGCCAATCGCGCGCAGGCTCTCGATATGCAGCTGATTGAGCGCACCCGATCGCTCGATGATGCGTTCCAACAGCGCCTCGAACTGTTCGACGCTCAGATCGTTCGCACCACGTCGGCCATCGATAGCGCCGTCAGCGAAAAAGCAGAACTGCTCACCAACGCGCTCGAGATTCACGCCCGCACCTTCCGCGACACGATTGCCCGGCAAGCCGTCGATCTGGATGATTCCGTTGTCAACGGCATCAATGCCGTGCGCCGGACCAGTGAAAACATCACGCGCCAGACCATGAAGGCCATTGAAGGTCTGTCGCAGCAATCGAGCGTCCTCCAGAACGTCGCCGAAAATCTTTTCAGCCAGATCCACGGCGTCACCGATCGCTTCGAAAACCAGGGCCAGCAAATTCTGCGCGCCGCCAACGTTCTCGACGACGCGAACGTCCGCATCGACACAACCCTGCAAACCCGCCACGCCGATCTGTCACGCACGCTTGATCGGCTGTCGGGCAAGGCCGACGAATTCGGTCGCACGCTCGAAGGCTATTCGACCAACATCGAAGGCTCGATGTCGACGATCGAGATCAAGGCTCGCGCGCTGACCGAAGAATTGCGCGAGAGCACGGACGCGAAGTCGCGGGCCCTGATCAGCGAACTGGAACGCGTCAAGAGCCAGACCGAAGCTGAAAGCGAACGGACTCTTTCGGCCCTGCGCAGCCGCTTCCAAACCGTTTCCGGCGATTTGTCGTCGGAATTTGAATCGCTGACATCGCGGCTGGCCAGCGCCACCGACGAAACACGACTGAGAGCGGCACAGGCGGCGGAGCTTCTCAACCGAGAGCACGCCCGCATCCGTGAAGAATCGGCCCGACTGCCTGCTTCGACCCGTGAAACCGCCGACCAGATGCGCCGGGCTCTGCAAGACCAAATGCGGGCTCTCGATCAATTGTCGCAAATTTCGTCGCGCACGCGCTCCGATCGCGATGTCATGCCGCCCGACGTCGAGCTCGGTTCGCCGCTGAGCAATGCCCAGGGCGGAGGCATCGGGCGTGCCTCCAAACCGATGCCAGCGATTGCACCCCCGCCGGTGGACATGCCGACGCCGATACCGGGCCGCAGCGGGCGCACGGCAGCGCCACCATCCACGGCAGAGCCACGAGACGGCTGGTCGCTGGGAGATTTGCTGGCGCGGGCGTCGCACGATGACGATACTGGCGGCTCGGGCGAAACCTCGAAAGCACCACCTTCGCACAGCGCCACGCCGTCACACCAGCCGTTCCGGCTCGATGTCTCGATGATCGCTCGCGCCGTTGATCCCGCCACCGCATCGGCGATTTGGAGCCGCATTCGGGCCGGACAGCGCAACGTCATGGTTCGCAGCATTTACGCCGCCGATGCGCGCGCCGCCTTCGATATGGTCAGCGAACGCCTGAAGGTGGACCGCGAGCTTGGCCAAACCGTCATGCGCTATCTGACCGATTTTGAAGGCATCATCGGCGATGCCGACGCTCGCGATTCGACCGGTCGTTTAGCGAACTCTCACCTCACCTCCGACACCGGTCGCGTCTACCTGTTCCTCGCCCACGCGGCGGGTCGCATCACGTAAGGCGGCAACCAGCGCTTTGCGCCAGGTGCGCGATCACCATACAAGTGCAGGCGCCATGCGACCGCTGTCGATCGATGTCCGCCACGAGACCTGGCCGCTCGCCGAGGCGTTCACCATTTCTCGCGGATCGAAGACGGCGGCTGATGTCGTGGTGGTGTCGATCCGCGATGTCGACACCGGCATAGCCGGTCACGGAGAGGCCGTTCCCTATGCACGCTATGGCGAAACGATCGAGGCCGTGCTCGCCGACATCACGCGCATCGCGCCGGCCATCGCGTCCGGCACCGCAGCGCACGAAGTCCTCAATCCGGGCGCCGCTCTCAATGCGATTGATTGCGCGCAGTGGGATTTCGAGGCCAAACGCTCGGGCGGTAGCGCCGCGACGCGGGCGGGTGTGGTCTCGCTAAAGCCGGTTCTGACAGCCTATACGCTCAGTCTTGGAAATCCCGAGGCAATGGCCGCGAAAGCTCGCGCGGTCGCGCACCTTCCGTTGCTGAAATTGAAACTCGGCGGAGCCGGTGACGAGGGGCGCATGCGCGCTGTGCGCGCGGCCCGGCCCGACGCACGA
>JAIEPV010000041.1 GCA_019748215.1 Hyphomicrobium sp. | reverse complement strand
AACTGCTCTTGCAGCGCGACGGTGGCGGTGGAGACGATGACGGTTTTGTTCAGCAGCTCGGACGCCACGATGGCGGAAAGATAAAGGGGCGCCCCCTGCGCCAACGCTTCGCGCAGATACCTCAGGGCCGTCGGGTGGTTCGGGCGAGCTGGGTCGGCAAGCGTGATGAGGAAGCTTGTGTCCAAAAGAATCGAAATCAAGCGTCATCCCCTCGAAGTGAGTCGACCCACTGACTCGCATCGGGAACGTCTTTCCAGGCAGTGGCGCCACGCTGAATCAACCGCTGCAACTGAGGCTCGTCAAGCGCCTGCTGGTGTTCCTCGAACGACAGCAACCGGGCGTTGCGGTACTCACGGGTCACCACGTTGTATTCGGCCGTGATCCGCGCCATGGCGGGCTTGTAAAGGCGGTTGACTTTATCGTCGCGAAACACGTCACGCTCCGACGCCACCGTCAACTTGGTGCCGTCAGGCAAAAGGATATGCGCGTTGACTTTGCCCTGACCGCCGATCTCATAGATTTCACCTTGCAGGTAACGCTCCACCTTGACCCACTGGTCGGCATCGTCGGCATGAAAATCTGACTGCGCGTGGATCAGCACAGGACGGGCAAGAAACGGCGCCTCAATCCGGTAGGCCCTCTTGCGTGCGCCCCTGGCGGCCTTCTGCCAGCGTTCGATCACTTTGCGTCGTTTCGAATCCATCCCGTCGAGCCGTTCTGACGCGGCAAGGATGCGAACATCGCGCAGCAAACCCGGATGCGCGATGGGCGACGTCCGCAGCCCAAGCGACCCCTGAAACACCGAGACATCCAGCCCGGCCGTGTCAATGTCGGCGTTCTCGCCTTTCAGAAACTCGTCCACATCGGCCGCAAACGTCCGCAAAAGGGCCAGTGGCACGCGATCTGGCGAGATCTCGTAGCCACCGGACGGGTCTTGCAGGCTGATGCTGATGGGTTGCGCGTTCATGCGTCCGATTTTAGGTTCGCCAGCCACTTTCGGCTTGGGTAAATACGCGGGCATGTGCCAATGCGTCAGATTTTCACTTCACTATTCATAGCTGGATACATCCATTCCACGCCGGGAAGAGGCTGATTTTTCTTGAAATTCAGCCCAAAAAGGCCGTCAACGGCTCCCAGCCCGCCTCAGCGCCCCGCCGCCTTCATCGCCGCCACGATCCGCACCGTCTCCACGCTCACGGTGGTCACGCGCAGCAGCAGGTCGATCACCTTGTCCTTGTGATCACCGAAGCGGTAGGTGTCGAACTTCTCGCGGATGGTCGGGTCTTTGGGTTTTTTCTCTTTGTACTGGTCCAGCACCCAGTCGAGGGCGCAGCGGTTGCCCAGTTGGTAGGCCCAGGCCTCGGGCGGCACGCCGCGCAGCGTGGTTTCGGTGTCGAGCGTGAGGGTGCCGGCCGCCGGGTCGGACTTGAGCAGCGCCTTCGGCTGCAGCCCGGCGGCGCGGGCCTTGGCGTCGGGTTCGTCGTGGCGCGCCAGTGCGAAGGGCGCCACGGTTTCATAGCCGATGTGCAGCGCCATCAGCGCCTCGCCCCATGCCGCCCACTGCCAGAACTGCGCATAGAACGGGATGCGCGGAAACTCGCGCTTCAGGTTCTGCGCGTACTTTTCACGGTACAGCGGGTCGTGCAGCACGGCGTAGCAGTAGTGGAAGATGGCTTGCTTGGTGATCTTCTTCGCCTGGCCGGCACCCGTTCCAACGCTTTTCACCGTTCCCGTCACCGTTCGGGCTGAGCTTGGCCTGTCCTGAGCTTGTCGAAGGGTCGAAGCCGCTTCTTTGTAGTGGGTGGTGAACTGGTTGAGAGCCCAGTCGGTGATGTTGTCGACCCGATTGCCTGCTTCGTCAATTCGATGTAGCCCGACAACTTGCCCTGCATCCGCGCTAAACATATTCAAGTTGGGCAAGCGGTCAGTGGCAATGAGTGCAAAAGGTTGCCTGTCGCCACACATGAAAGCAATCGACGGCGTTCTCGCCGCCGCACCGATTGGGAAGAACGAAGGTTGCTGGTAAACGCGGTGCGTGATTATTCGGTCGAAGTAGGTTTGAGCCGCGAAAAAAGGCCGATATAGGCTGCCTTGTATCTTCTTGGCATCAAATTCAAGCTGCGTACCGCGCCTAATTTGCGCCTCAAGCTCCGAGGTCCACTTGATCGTTCGACTGACTTCGTCGGCAAGCGTGATATTGGATCTTCCGACAAGGCGCTTTTGTTCGGCGTTATAGAAGTCGATGAAGAATCGGACCTTTTCTGTCAGTGCCGCCGGGTCGAAGTCATACGTCCAATCATCCCGATTTGTGACTATGCCCAACGAAAAAAGTTTGAAAATAGCCCGCTCCTTCCCAGCCGTCTTCGCCGCCTTGGTCTCCTTGCTCGCCAGCGGCAGCAGCGTCTCGAAGTCGTTGTTCGTCAGGTTCACCCAGTTGTGCGTCTTGTCGGGCGACACCTCGTCAAAGTCCAGCCCGCGCATGGGGTGGCTGGCAAGGAAGGCAAGCTTTTCCTCGGCGGTCTCCAGCTCGGGGCGGCGCAGG
>JAIEPV010000113.1 GCA_019748215.1 Hyphomicrobium sp. | reverse complement strand
CACCGGCAAGCAGGTGCAGCAGAGACGGCCATCGTTTCGGGTTCCCGCGTCGCCGTCATCGAAGAAATCGAAACCCGCGGCGAACCGAGCCTCGACGACATCGCCAAGCGCTTGAAACCCGCCGACATCATTTTCGTCGAGGGCTACAAGTCAGCGGCGATCGCCAAGATCGAGGTCCGGCGCGCCGCAGTTGCGGCCGAGAAACCACTCGCAGCGGGCGATCCACTGGTCATCGCCATTGCCGCCGATTACGAGTTGGACGGTCACGGCAAGCCGGTGTTCTCACTCGACGATATCGCCGGAATTGCAAGCCTGATCGAAGAAACGTGCGGACCGTTCGAACCACTACGGCAGCGGGCTTGAATGACGGTGGGCCGTTTGACCGGCGCGATCGGCGCCACACTCATCGTCGCCTGTTGCAGCCTTGTCGCGAACGCGGCAGGTGATGATCCGCCCGTAGCGGCCGGACGCGATACCGGCGGCCGGCCGGTCGTCATCGTCGGCCGAGGCTTGGACTATCGCGCTGATGCCATCGCTTCGCGCATGGCTCGCGATGGTGAAGGCGAAATCATCGGCTACGACATCGTCGATGATGATCGCAGACCTTTTGCTTTGTCTGTCGATACGAAAGTTGCCGAGACGATTATCAGCGAAGGCCAGACGGCGACCCTCATCCCGATCAGAGTGGACATCGCCAATCTGCAATCGGTTGCCAATGCCCTTGAGTTTGGCGTCAAGACGCCCGCGCGCGTGACTTTGATCTTGGGCCAAAACACGGCGCGCGACATGCGCGCCTTGTTGATTGCAGCCTCGAAACTTTTCCCGGAGCGATTGTTCATCGTCGCGGCCGGCGAGGGCGGCTTTAACCTCGACACGGCGACGGCTGATGCCATGGCTCAGTTGCCGAATGTCCTCATTGTCACCGCCGTAAATGCTGACGCGGCAATGATACCGAACTCGAACTTCGGCCCGCAGTCAGTTGACCTGGCCACAGTGGTGGACAACCCGTCGCAAGACGCGACGGAGATTGCCGCAGCGCGCATCGCAGCTCTTGCTGTCCGCCTTCTCGCCGTCGCGCCGGACATCGACCCTGCCGAGGCTAAGGGCCTCATTTTGGCGCTCGCGGTTCCCTGGCCACCGGTCGGGGTCACGGTGTCGCGCGCGGGCTGGATCGCTCAACCGCAAAAACCCTGGTTTCTTGAGTAAAGTCGGCTCATCGCGGCCTTGCCATTGACGCCCAAGCGTCCGATATGAAAGGTCATATCAGGATCAGGAGTTAGCAGACCATGATGGCCGATGCCGTCAACGATGCGCCGTTGGTCGACCCGTTTGGGCGCGGTATAGATTATCTGCGCGTTTCGGTGACGGACCGCTGCGACTTTCGCTGCGTGTATTGCATGTCCGAGCACATGACGTTTTTGCCGAAAAAAGATCTGCTCTCGCTCGAAGAACTAGATCGGCTGTGCAGCGCGTTTGTCGCGCGCGGCGTCAAGAAATTGCGCATCACCGGCGGCGAACCACTGGTGCGCCGCAATATTCTGTGGCTGTTCGAGCGGCTCGGACGCCATCTGCAAAGCGGACACCTCGACGAACTGACGCTGACCACGAATGGCAGCCAACTTGAGAAGTATGCCCGTGATCTGAAACGGGCGGGCGTCGAGCGGATCAATGTGTCGATCGACACGCTGGACCCTGACAAATTTAAAGCCATCACCCGTTGGGGCGATCTGAGTGCGGTCATGCGCGGCTTGGACGCGGCGGACGCAGCCGGTCTCAAAATCAAGATTAATGCGGTGGCCTTGAAGGGCGTCAACGAGGATGAGATCGTCGACCTCATTCAGTTTGCGCACGCCCGCAATGCGGACCTCACGCTCATCGAGACGATGCCGCTGGGCGATATCGAAGGCGATCGCACAGATCAGTATCTGCCGCTGTCGATCGTGCGGGCCCGGCTGCTCGATACTCTGACGCTAGAAGAAAGCCCACATCGCACTGGCGGTCCGGCGCGTTATGTGACGGTGAAAGAAACCGGCGGACGCCTCGGCTTCATCACGCCGATGACGCACAATTTCTGCGAAAGCTGTAATCGCGTTCGCTTGACGTGCACCGGCACGCTGTACATGTGCCTTGGCCAAGATGACGCAGCCGATCTTCGGGCGCCACTGCGCGCCGATCTCTCCGACGATCAATTGCAGGCGGCGATGACGGCGGCAATTGCGCGCAAACCCAAGGGCCATGATTTCATCATTGACCGGCGCACGCGCAAACCGGCAGTCTCGCGGCACATGAGCGTGACGGGCGGCTGACGCATTTCGAGTGCCCTGCCTGCGGCCCGCTCATGGGGATCGGCGCCGGGGATCAGTGGGGCACGCATCATGGCACGCAACAGCGTCGGCCTGTTGAAATACGCACGATTGACCCGCAAGCAGATCATTCTGTTCGCGCTGCTGTCAGCGGCGTTGAACGGCATCATCACCGCGTCCGTCGGCGCCTGGCTCGGCCAGACTTACGCTCGCTATCAAGCCCGCCGGCAGTCGAT
>JAIEPV010000091.1 GCA_019748215.1 Hyphomicrobium sp. | reverse complement strand
CTGCGTCGCGCGGCCTTCGAGGCAAACCTTAAAGATTGGACGCGGCATGGACGCACTCACACTTTTTGGCCTCGCATCCGTTAGTTTGATGCTGCTGTTTTACACTTACGAGGATGCTTCGCACTGGTGTGTCCTGGGTTTCGCGGCAGCCTGCGTGCTCGGCTCGGTCTACGGCTTTCTGCAAGGCGCTTGGCCGTTCGGCGTGGTTGAAGGGATTTGGGCTTTGATCGCGCTCAAGCGCTGGCAGAAGCGTCGGCTCGCCGGTGCGCCCATCAAAGTCTGAGCGCGGAAAGTCTACACACCCATGACGCGCGTCAAGATTTGCGGTTTGACAACGCTCGCGACCATGTCGGCCGCGGTCGAGCATGGCGCTGACTATGTCGGCCTGGTGTTCTTTGCTCGCAGTCCGCGCAACGTCGATGTCGAGACGGCCGCCGCACTGGCTGACGTGGCGCGCGGGCGAAGCGCCGTCGTTGGCCTCACCGTCGATGCCGACGACATGACCCTTGCCGGCATGATCGGGCAAGTTCATCCCGACATGCTGCAGTTACACGGTTCCGAAAGCGCAGCGCGCGTCGCCGAGATCAAGGCGCGCTTCAAGCTTCCGATCATTAAAGCCATTTCTGTCGCTACGGCTGCGGACGCCGCGTCCGCCGCCGACTATGAAGGGTTGGCGGACCTGATCTTGTTCGATGCCAAGGCTCCGAAGGACGCGCCACTGCCGGGCGGCAATGGGCTGGCGTTCGATTGGAGCGTACTTAGCGCTGGGCAGCGGGAGGGCGACTTCATGCTGTCGGGCGGATTGAACAGCCACAACGTCGGCGACGCGATCGCACGAACGATGCCCTACGCCGTTGATGTATCCTCAGGCGTCGAATCCTCGCCGGGCGTCAAGGATATCGAGCTGATCCGCCGCTTCCTTCGCGCTGTAAAGACCGCTAAGCACTGACGCGAGCCTCGCGCGTCTCAGACATCCAAAGGCGGCGGGATAGTGCCTAGGCGACGTTTATTGACCTGACCAGGATTGCGACGATGGCGACGACCACTCAAAAATCTGCCGAAGCAAAGCTCAACAGCTATTCGACCGGCCCCGACGACAAGGGCTTCTTTGGCTTGTTCGGTGGCCGCTTCGTCGCGGAAACGCTGATGCCGCTGATCCTCGAATTGGAGCGCGCCTATAGCGCTGCCAAGGCCGATCCGACGTTCCAAGCCGAGATCGATTTCCTCAACCTGCACTATGCTGGCCGGCCAAGCCCGCTGTATTTCGCCGAACGCATGACCAACGAACTGGGCGGCGCGAAAATCTACTTTAAGCGTGATGAACTCAATCACACCGGCTCGCATAAGATCAACAATTGCCTTGGCCAGATTTTGCTGGCGCGCCGCATGGGCAAGACACGCATCATTGCCGAGACGGGTGCGGGCCAGCACGGCGTCGCCGTAGCGACGGTGTGCGCCAAGTACGGCATCGGTTGTGAAATCTACATGGGCGCCACCGACATCGAGCGCCAAGCCCCGAACGTCGCGCGCATGAAATTGCTTGGCGCCAAGCTCAATCCGGTGACGAGTGGCGCCGGCACTTTAAAAGACGCAATGAACGAAGCGCTGCGCGACTGGGTCACCAACGTCAAGGACACTTACTATCTCATCGGCACGGCCGCAGGTCCCCATCCGTACCCGGCGATGGTGCGTGATTTCCAGTCGATCATCGGCAAGGAAACGCGCGAGCAAATGCTGGCGGCCGAAGGACGGCTGCCCGATACATTGGTCGCGTGCATCGGCGGCGGCTCGAATTCCATTGGACTGTTTCATCCGTTTCTCGACGATAAAGACGTCGCCATTTACGGCGTTGAAGCTGGCGGTCACGGCCTCGATGTCGAGAACGGTCATGCGGCCTCGATGACCGGCGGCACGCCCGGTGTCCTTCACGGCAACCGCACATATTTGCTACAAGATGCTGACGGACAAATTCTCGAAGGGCATTCCATTTCGGCCGGCCTCGACTATCCGGGTGTCGGTCCGGAGCACGCTTGGCTGAAAGACACAGGCCGCGTCACCTATGTCGCGATCACCGACAGCGAAGCACTTGCGGCGTTGCAAGTGTGCACACGCCTTGAAGGGATCATTCCGGCCCTCGAGCCAAGCCATGCGCTGGCGCACGTCATCAAGCTGGCGCCGACATTGCCGAAGGACAATTTGCTGGTGATGAATTTGTGCGGTCGTGGCGATAAGGATTTGTTTTCCGTCGCCAAGGCGCTGGGGATGAAGATCTGAGAATGACGGCACCCACGCGCATCGACGCACGCTTCGCAGCGTTGCGACAGTCCGGCCGAAAAGCCCTCGTCACGTTCGTCTCGGCCGGCGATCCCGATCTTGAAACGAGCGCGGCGATCATTGCGGGCTTGCCGAAGGCAGGCGCCGACATCATCGAAATCGGCATGCCATTTTCAGATCCGATGGCCGATGGACCAGCGGTGCAAGCGTCATCGCTGCGTGCGCTGAAGGCAGGCCAGACGATGATCAAGACGCTGGCGATGGT